>NZ_BAAGPS010000013.1:0-411 GCF_054783935.1 Streptomyces pseudoechinosporeus | reverse complement strand
GTACGTTTACGGCTCCGCCTGAACGGGAACCCGGCGCAACTGTGCATGGGGAACCAGCCCGAACGGGACGGGAATTCCGACCAAAATCTTCTGATAAAGTCGGAAACGCAAGACCGAAGGGAAGCCCGGAGGAAAGCCCGTGAGGGTGAGTACAAAGGAAGCGTCCGTTCCTTGAGAACTCAACAGCGTGCCAAAAATCAACGCCAGATATGTTGATACCCCGTCTCCGGCCGTTTGGTCGGGAACGAGGTTCCTTTGAAGAAAACACAGCGAGGACGCTGTGAACGGCCGGGCTTATTCCGCCCGGCTGTTCCGCTCTCGTGGTGTCGTCCCGACTACGGGAATACATTCACGGAGAGTTTGATCCTGGCTCAGGACGAACGCTGGCGGCGTGCTTAACACATGCAAGTC
>NZ_BAAGPS010000012.1:247881-550201 GCF_054783935.1 Streptomyces pseudoechinosporeus | reverse complement strand
CCGCGGTGTCCTCCGCCGGCGAGGCTGCGGGGCGCCGGGCCGCTCTGGCCGCCGCGGAGCAGTGGCTCGCCGGCCTGCGGATGCACGGCCGCGTCGACGCCGCCGAGTACCGGCGGAGGATGGCGGCACTGGCTCGGGGGGAGCGAGTTCCCGGGAGCAGCAACCGGTCGGCATGAACGCCGCCCGGCGGCGCTTCCCGGCTGTGTCGGCTGCACTCCCGAAGGGACGCAGTGAATCCAGCCGTTGATCCCCAACGTGATGGTTGTTCCGTCGAAGCAGAGGATCGGACCCGGGCAGATCCACTTAGTTACTAAGCTGACTAGCAGAAGTCTGCTTCGTCGGACTTCACGGGCCGGATGCCTCCTCGTGCGCACAGCGCGACAGGAAGGCGAGGAGGTGTCCGGCGCCGAGAAGGGGATGGCTCAGTAGGCGGGCTGAGCATGAGTGGTCGGCTGCGCGCAGGCGGGGCCGGGTGCGGCTGTTGTGCGAGCGGGGCCCGGCCCCGGACCCCGCCACGCTCAGATCACGTCAGTGACCGGCGTACTCGAAGATGTAGAGCCCGTAGTCGCGGTCGGAGGCCGCTACGTACTCCCTGCCGAAGGAGTTGAAGGTCTGCACGCCCCAGAAGTTGTTGCCGCCCTCGTCGATGAAGCGGCCGACCTCCACGAGCTTGTCCTTCTTGATCTTCGCGACCCTGAATCCGCCCGCGTAGTACGAGAAGTAGGCGAGGTCGGGGCGGACACCGGAGGCCGCCACCTCGTGGATGGACAGGTCGCCCGAGCCGGACGCGTGGGCAGGGTCGTGTGCTTCGGGGATCGCGTAGGTGTCGAGCTCCGTCATCTTTCCGCCCTTGTTGCGGTAGAGATGCGCGTAGCCCCAGCCGTCGAAGTACGACGAGAAGGTGAGGCGGTCACCCTTGGCACCGATCTCCACCGGCAGAGTCGCGGGCCCTGTCCCGGCGAGGCAGTCCTCATTGCTGTACGGCTGGTCGAAGGCGGCGAAGCCCTGGCTGCGCGGTGCGACGCCGAACGCCGGCACGGTGCCCTCGACGGTCATGCCGCTCTGCGCGTCGCAGGCGTCCGTCCCGGTGCGGTTGAAGACGAGTACGGCGTCGTAGCCGCCCGCCGCCTCGACGTTGGCGACCTTCTCGGTGAAGGTGCACACGCCGCGCTCGACGACGGCGATGTCCACGGCGGCCGGGTCCCCCGCGGGGACGGCGGGGCTGTCGTTGCAGGCCAGGCCGGTGTAGACCGAGTCGCCGGTGACGTTCTTGCCCGTCTCCAGGGGGATGCCCTGTCCCGCGGTGACGGCGGTGTTGTCGTCGAGGTTGCGGGCTGACAGTGCGTACGGCCCGAAGTCCTCGTCGGCGCCGATCACATAGCGGTTGTCGAGGGTGAACTCCGCCTGGTGGCCGTTGCCTTCGGGTGCCACGGTGAGTCCGCTCTCGGCGGCCTCGGGATCGGGATCGGTGAAGTCGGTGTCACCGATGTACTTCAGGTTCTTGGGGTCGGTCACGTCCAGGGCCACGTAGCCGGCGTCCCAGTAGGAGGCCAGCAGGACCTGACGGCCGCGGATCTTCTTGACGACCATGTCGTGCAGGAAGATCTCGGTGAGGTTCTCCGGGGTCGACTGGACGATCTGCGGGAAGGTCTCGTCGAGGTCGTACTCGGCGATGAGCTGCGGCTTCGTCGGATCCGTGATGTCCATGATGTCGACGTCCGTGCCCTCCTCGTTGTCGACGATCACGGAGTACGCCTTGCTGCCCGCGTCCCAGGCGAACACGCTGTGGATCTGGCGGGCGATGTCCGTCGTCTCGCCGTCCAGCGTGAAGTCGCCGACGCCCTCGGCGAGTGCCTTCGGCTTGGTGGGGTCGGTGACGTCGTAGATGTTCATGCCGCCGGATCCGGTCTCGCCGCAGATCTCGTTGTTGCTGACGAGCACGTCGCCCTTGAAGGACGGCGTCGAGATGTGGATGGTCTGGATGCCTTCGCCGGGGGCGCTGCCCGCCGGGGCGGGTATGAAGCCGACTTCCTTCGGCTTGCTGGGCTTACGGATGTCGACGACGTACACGCCGGTGTTGTCGCAGCCGACGCCGCCCCAGGAAGCCAGGTAGGCGTAGCCCTTGTAGACGCCGACATCGGCGATCTTGCCTTCGACGACGTTGCTCAGCTTGAGTTTGCTGACCAGCCGGACGTTCTTCTGAGTGGCCGACAGATGTCCGTCGTTACCGCCGTGTTGGTCGTGGTGGTGTGTGGCCGCCGCATTGTCGATGGCGCCGTCGGATGACGAGACGCCGTCGTGTGCTTGTGCGGAACCGGCGAGAGCGGTCGTGGCGAAGAGAACTGCCGCGAGCACGCCCACGCCGGTCTGTCTGTGGGTCTTGCGCATACCTGACCTCCACTCGTGGGGCCGGGGTGACCGGCCCATAACGAGGTGATGCCGGCCACCAACTGACCGGCATCGCGAAGGTACTTAGTGCATTGGTCGACCGAAAGGTCTTTAACGAGATCGTATTTTGCGGGGACTTGGTGAGAGCGAGGGAGAGCCGGCGCGGCGACGTGTTCGGAGCGAATGCCAGGGATTCGCGTTGCTGGGGCCAGGGGCCCCGGCGGGCTGGTCAGGCCCGGCCGACGAGCTCGTACCCGGCCTCGTCCACGGCGGCGCGGACGGCCTCCTCGTCGAGCGGGGAGGCGGAAGTGACAGTCACCTCGCCGGTCTTGGCGACGGCCGTGACCGCGGTGACGCCAGCCAGCGCGGATATCTCCTGCGAGACCGCGCCCTCGCAGTGGCCGCAGGTCATACCGGACACTCAGTCGGGCCCGACGCTCACGCGGCCATCATCAGCAGCATCGCGGACATGGTCCCGCCCATGCCGATGTGCGCCGCGAGCGCCGCGTCCGGCGCCGCCCCGAGCTTGCGGCGTCGGCCGTGGCCGCGCCGCTCCGCCGTCCTGGCCCTGTCCCACACCGAGACCGTCAAAGACGCCAGGAAGACGAACACGGTGTCCGGCATGGCGAGCAGCCAGCGCCCCGGGCTGAACCCGGAGCCGGCGCTGCGGCCTCCCCTGCCGGTACCCCGTGCCCTCGCCCACACGGACGCCCCGATGGACAGCAGGAAGTAGACGGCGAGCGCCGCGATCACGAACCGCCACACAGAGCCGGACCCCGCAGAGGCAGCGGTATCGGCCGCGGTGTGCGTCATGCCCTGCATGTCCGTCCCGTGCGCGGCACCCATCCCGTGCATGGACTCCATGCCGCCCGTGTGGTGCGTGTCCGTCGTACTCGCCGTGTTCTCCATGCCCGGCATGTGCGCCATGGAATGTCCGCCGCCCAGCGCGAGGACCGGTCCGGACGACGTGCTCGTCATGGCGAGCGTCATGATCACCATGCCCGCGCTGCCGACGATGAGGTGGACCCAGTGACGGCCGCGCTTCCACCCGCCCTGGCGCGTGTGCCTGACTGCCACCGCCACACCCCCGAGCCCCAGGACACCGAACGCCACCGCCCACCACATGCCGTAGCCCGCGTACCAGCCGACCGTCGCCGGCAGCGCCATGGCGGCCATGCACAGGCCCATCAGCAGGTCGCCTCCCGCCGCGAATCGGGCCTCACCGCGCGTGGTCACCACCCGGACCGCGCTGACGGCGGCCACCAGGGCGGCGACCAGCGCGATGGCCCAACTGAGCGCCATAACTCCCATGTTCACCTTCCCGATCGTCCGGACACGGCGCGCCTGCGCTGCCGACTCCGCCTCGCCGTACGGGGCGCCTGGGGGCGCAGCGTGGGCTTTAACTGCTAGTGCCCTTAGTACGTATTGGGGCTGGAGAGTGTTCAGGAACGACCTCCTGGACAGCGACGAGGACCCGGGACTGATCGTCGACCGCTATCACACACCGGACATCGTCCAGATCGCCGACGGACACCGGATGGACCGGGACAAGCTCATCGCGCACACTCGCCCGGTGCGCAAGAACCGGCCCAGCGGCCGCTGGGATGTGCACGAAGCACTGGTGAACGGGGATCGGATCGCCGTCCGGTCCACCTTGTATGTACAGAACCGCAAGAGAGCCCTCGCCATCGAGACGCACATGTTCGCTCAGTTCACGGATGACGGGCGGATGCGCCAGGCGCACATACTCACCCGCACCCTCCCAGCGGACGCCGGTCCGGGACAGCCGGCGCCAGAGGTGTCCGAGGGGCAGGTGCGGCCGGCGTGACCGAGAGCACCTACACCGTGAGCGGAATGGTCTGCGAACACTGCGCAGGCTTCGTCACCGAGGAGATCGAACACGTCGCCGGCGTCACCGCCGTGGCGGTGAACGTCGACAGCGGCACGGTCACGGTGACCAGCGACAGGGATCTCGACATCGCGGACGTGCGCGCTGCGGTCGAGGAAGCCGGCTATGAACTCGACGACCGGTTTGGCTAGAGACCTTCAGCTGGTGTTATGGCGGCTGGTCAAGGACGTCTGTACCCCCGGGGGGTAGGATGTCGGCTCGGCAGGGTGACCGGTGAGGACGAGTGGAGCTCATGACGACGCGGACAGCTCGCAGCGGCGGCACAGCCGTCCGCTGGGCGTACGGGGTGTTCCTCACCCTGTGCGTGGCGCTGGCCGTGCTCGTCCACCATGAGACATCCGCGACCGAAGTCGCGCCGATGCAGGGCTCCGCCGCCCATGCCGTCCACGCGACGGCGGCGGGGACCCCGCACTCGCAGCACGTGGTGGAGTCCTCCACGCACAGCGCCGACGCCGGTGGCTGCGCCATGCCGGGCATGCAGCACTGCACCACGGCGAGCGTCGACTCCGTACAGCTCGTCGCGCCGGGCCGGAGCGCGTTCGACCCGTCGGCGAACCTGCGGCAGGCCGCGGTCGGCCGCGCACCCGGTACTACGGTCGGCCGCTCCCCGCCCGACCTGTCCGTCCTCTCTCAACTGCGCATATAGGCCGCGCTGGACGGCGCGCGATGTGCCGTCCCTCCGTGACCACATCGGCAGTTACGACACAGAGGACACCCACACGATGAACAGCATCAACCGCCGCTCCGTCCTGCTCGCAGGGCTGGGAGCCGCCGGAGCCGGCGCGCTCGCCGCCTGCAGCAGTAGCTCCGGCTCCGGCAGCGGAGCTGCCCTGATCAACCCTTCCGGCTCCGCGGTCGCGGCCACCGAGAAGAAGCGCAAGAGCACGGGACGGCAGCACAAGCTCACCCTGACCGCGGTACCCGCCATGATCGACCTGGGTGGCGGGATCAGGCCCAAGACCTGGGCCTTCGACGGCCGCACCCCGGGCAAGGAAGTCCGGCTCTCCGTCGGCGACACCCTGGTCGCCGAGCTGTCCAACCAGCTCCCCGACAAGACCACCACGTCGATCCACTGGCACGGCATCGCGCTGCGCAACGACATGGACGGCGTGCCCCCGGCGACGCAAACCGCCGTCCGGGCCGGGTCCACCTTCACGTACCGCTTCATCGCCGACGCCCCGGGCACGTACTTCTTCCACCCGCACGTCGGCGTCCAGCTCGACCGCGGCCTGTACGCCCCGCTGATCGTCGAGGACCCGAAGGAGACCCTCGACTACGACGACGAATGGGTCGTCCTCCTCGACGACTGGGTCGACGGCGTCACCGGCACTCCCGACCAGGTCTTCGCCGAGGTCAGGCAGGGCATGGCTGGCACGCACATGGGGGAGAGCAGCAGCCCCGGATCCAGCGGCATGGAGGGCCACGACATGCACGGCATGGCCGGGACGGAGATGGGCGACTCCGCCGCGTCCCCCTCGCCTTCGGCCGCAGCCTCGTCCGACGGCATGTCGATGAAGTTCATGCTCATGGGCGCCGAGAGCGACCTGCTCGGCGGCGACGCCGGCGACGTGAAGTACCCGCACCACCTCATCAACGGCCGGGTGGCGGCCGACCCGGACGTCTACACCGGCAAGCCCGGCAAGAAGGTCCGGCTGCGGATCATCAACGCCGGTGGAGACACTGCCTACCGCGTCGCCCTCGGCGGCCACAAGCTGACCATCACCCACACCGACGGCTTCCCGGTCCGGCACCAGGAGGTGGACGCACTGCTCGTCGGCATGGGCGAGCGCTACGACGTGCTCGTCACCCTCGGCGACGGAGTCTTCCCGCTCGTCGCCGTGGCCGAGGGCAAGGATGCGAACGGCTTCGCCCTGGTACACACGGGCTCGGGGGGCGCCCCGAAGCCGACCGTCCGCCCGAAGGAACTCGACGGCATGATCATGACGGCCTCCCAGTTGCGTGCCGCCGACGACGTACGGCTCAACTCCGCCAAGACGGACGTGACGCACCAGCTCAAACTGACCGGCGGCATGGACAAGTACAACTGGGCCGTCAACGGCACGCCGTTCGACATGAAGGACCCCGAGGCGAGTCCGATCCTCGTCGAAGAGGGCCAGCGCGTACGGCTCGACTTCTTCAACGACACCGACATGTGGCACCCGATGCACCTGCACGGCCACACGTACCAGCTCGGCGCCTCCGGGCCGCGCAAGGACACCGCGATCGTGCTGCCCAAGAAGAAGCTGTCCGTGTTCTTCGACGCCGACAACCCGGGCCAGTGGATGCTGCACTGCCACAACGCGTACCACGGTGAGGCCGGGATGATGGCGAACGTGGCGTACCGGGGCTGACCGCACTATGCCGGAGGGCGAAGGGTCTCTTCAGCCCTCCGGCTTGTGCGCGACCCCGATGATGCGCGGAGAGCCGGGCGTCGTACGGCCGCTGAGAAGGAAGCCGAAGTGCCGCGCCGCTCTCGGCGTCAGTGGCTGTGGCCGTCCTCCGCGTGACCGGCTTCCTCCTTGGTGACCGCGCTCGATTCCGGTGCCGCTGGGCGAGCTCAGTGGGCTGAGCGGCCTGCGTGAGGGCCGTGAGGGCCATGAGGGCCGTGAGGGCCGTGGTGCTCGTGCCGGCTCGTCGGCCTCCGGTCGTCCGGCACGGTGTGCCCATCGCGCAGCCCGGAAAGGGTGACCGCGACGAGCCGGTCGGCCGCCGCTTCGGAGGGCAGGACGGCGGCGGCCGTCAGGGCGTGGAGGCAGTACGCCGCCAGCTCATCGGGCGCGACGTCGTCACGGAAGACGCCGGTCCGCGCGCCCTCGGCCAGCAGGTCCCGGATCATGTCGTGGAGCTGCTGCTGCGCTCGGACGACCCGTACGTCCCGGTGAAGGAATGCCGAGAGTTCGGTTCCGTGGTGCCCGCGGGACTGGCGCGAGATATGAGCGAACGCCCTCAGGACCGCCTCGAGTTGCTCGTCGGGCCCATCGGCCTGGTCCCGGACCTCCGCCAGCTGTCCCAGGTGCTCGGTGATCTGACGGTCGTGCCAGGCGAGCAGGATCGACTCGACGTCCGGGAAGTACTTATACAGCGTGGCCCGGCCGATGCCGGCCTTCTCGGCGATCTGCGACATCGTCACCGACCGCAGGCCGTGTTCGGCGGCCAGCTCCGCGGTGGTGTTCAGGATCGCGTCGCGCACCGCACGGCGGTGCGCCTCGATCGTCTCGTTCCACAGCTTCGGCACTGGATCAGTGTACGTGGCGGCGATGTCGATACATCCTGGTTGACATCGTGAACACTGTGTCTCGTAAACTGTCTACGCATCGCACGTCATCCGAGCACCACGAAGGACACGCACATGGCTGACTTGCCCTCCCGCCCCGATGCCGTCGGCCAGGAGCCCGGTCCCGCGGCGCATCCCGGTATGCCGCGCTGGGCGAAGTCGTTCGCCATCGCCGCCGGCGCCGCCCTGCTCGTGGCGTTCGTGCTCATGCACGCCATCGGTGGCGGCATGGGCGGCCACTGACCGTGACGGCCATGAACCCCCGCCTCCGCAAGCTCGCGCTCACCGCGCACGTCACCTCCTCGGTCGGCTGGCTCGGCGCCGTCGCCGTCTTCCTCGCCCTCGCCGTTGCCGGTCTGACCAGCCGGGACGCCCAGACGGTGCGGGGCGTCTACGTTGCGATGGAGGTGACGGGCTGGCTCGTCCTGGTCCCCTTGAGTCTTGCCTCGCTGCTGACCGGACTGCTCCAGGCCCTGGGGACCGCGTGGGGCTTGTTCCGTCACTACTGGGTCCTGTTCAAGCTGCTGATCAACGTCGTGGCGACCGTCCTGCTGCTCGTGCACATGCAGGTTGTCGGCCAGGTCGCCGATGCCGCGGCCGAGGCGAGCCTGTCCGCCGATGATCACTTCGGGATGAGGGTCCAGCTGCTGGCCGACGCCGGAGCGGCTCTGCTGGTACTGCTCATCGCGGTGGTGCTGTCGGTGTACAAGCCGAAGGGGCTGACACGTTATGGCTGGCGCAGGCAACAGGAGTCCCGGACGCGACAGCGAACCGCTGAGCCGGGAGATCAGGCGGCCGGGCTCGCGGTCAGCTGATGCGGGGACGAGCCTTCTGTGCCGCTCGTCCGGCGACCGTCCTTCAGGCACGAAGCGTTGATCCCCCGCCCGATGTCACGCCGTGAGCGGCGCGAGTTCCGTGAAGGTCTTGCCGCCGTCGCGGGACTCGTACACGCCCGTCTGTGTCGCGGCGAGGATGTGGTCGGCGTTGACGGCCGTCAGGGCCTGGGGCTGTCCGCCGGGCACGGCCGTGAGTCGCTTCCAGGTCTTGCCGCCGTCCGCGCTGCGGCTCAGCTTCCCGGACAGGTCGATACCGAACAGGGATTTCTCCGTGGGCCGGGACAGGAACGCCTGCACCGGCTCGGCCCCCTCGGCAAAGGTGCGCCCGCCGTCGGTGCTGGTGACGACGCCTTCCGCGGTGCCGGCCAGCAGCCTGTCGCCATTGGGACTCACCGCGAGGTCGAGGGCTTCCAGCGTCGCCCGGTCGTCCCAGGTCTTGAGGTCGCTGCTGACCCGGATGCGGCCGCCCTCGTATCCGTAGACGATGCCCTTGGCCGAGTCGAGGGAATGGAAGTCGGCTTCCCCCGACAGTGACCGGGATGTCCAGGTGGTGCCCGCGTCCTTGGTTTCGATGAGGCCGACGTTGCCGGGACGGCCGTTGCCCGGGGCGCCGTGTCCGCTGGCGACGAAGGTGTTGTCGCCGGTCACGGTGAAGCCCATGAACATGAAGTCGTCCTTGCGGTCGCCGACGAGCTTCGGCTCCTGGCCTTTGGCGACCGTGTAGAGGCCGTGGTGGGTCGCGACGTACACGCGCTCGTCGGCCGGGTCGACGCCCAGGCCGTGCACGTGGGACAGCGCCGTCGACTCCTCCGAGGCTGCCCCCGTGTCGGAGGCCCCGCTTCCGCAGGCGGCGAGGGCGAGAGCAGCGAGCGCGGTGCCCGTCGCGGCGAACAGGGTGCGGGTGGCCGGGCGTGCGGTCACGGAAAGTCCTTGGGTGGTACTGGTGTTGGTGCTCAGGGCCTGCTCGCGGCGAAGAACGGCATGCTGTCGAGGGGGACGATCTCGATGTTCTTGCCGGTGCGCGGCGCGTGGATGGCCTTGCCGTTTCCGACGTACATCCCGTTGTGCTGGTTGTCGTTGTACCAGTAGATGATGTCGCCGGGCTGCAGGTCTGACCTGGCCACCTTGCGGCCCGCGTCGTACTGCTGCTTCACGGTGCGCGGCAGCGAGACGCCCGCCGCGCGCCAGGACGCGCCGGTCAGCCCTGAGCAGTCGTAAGAGCTGGGGCCGGTCGAGCCCCACTCGTAGGGCTTGCCGAGCTGCGCGTACGCGAAATCGAGTGCGGCCTTGGCGCGGCCGCCGGCCGGGCCGTTGTAGGTGGCGGCGGAGTCGCTGACGCCCGCGGCGGCGTCCTCGCGCTCCTGGTCGGCCTCCATCTTGGCGCGCTGCTGGGCGGTCAGGCTGTTCAGGAGCTTGCGCGCCTTCGCGAGCTTGCCCTGGACCTCGTCCTTCTTCTCGGCGGCCTTGGTGCGCGCTTCTTCCAGAGCCTGCAGTCGCTTCTGGGCCGCCTCGCGTTCCTGGGTGATTTCGCGCTGTTTAGCCTGCATCGCCCGCAGTGCCTCGGCCTGCCGGTCGCCCGTACGGTCCAGCATCTGGGCCTTGTCGAGGTAGTCGTCCGGGTCACCGGACAGGAAGAGCTGCACGCTCGCGTCGATGCCGCCGCTGCGGTACTGCGCGGCCGCCAACGGGCCTATTTTCTCCCGCAGTTCGTTGATTTCCTGTTGCTTGCGGGCCAGGCGGTCCTGTGCTCGGTCGGCCTCGCGCTGCAGTTTCTTCTGCTGCTCGCGGATGGCGTTGTACTCCTCGGTGGGGCCCTCGGCCTCCTCGTAGAGCTTCTCCACCTGCTTGCGCACCTCGTCCACTGTGGGCTTGGGAGCGGCCTGGCTCTGCGTCGGCAGGAGGCTGACGGCACCGGCGGCCATGCCGAGGGTGGCTATCCGGGCACGGCTGGGCGGCTTCGGCCGACGGTGCGTTCCCATTGTGGAGTAGCTCCTCTGCGCGTCTGTGGACCAAGAGAAGGGCCCTGGCCGTCGAGCCGACATCACGGCGCGCCCAGGCGTCAGCGGTTCAAACGCGTTAGAACTTAGTAGATTCGTAGTTTGTATCGCAAGTAAATCCGCGTCACACCGGTCTCACAAGTAATCGGGTCAGCCGAGAGCAGGCGGGCAGGCGACCAGCAGCGGCAGCAACGGTGCGGCCGCGGCCACGGCGGCGACAGCGCCCCGGAGGGCGGGATGAGGAGCCTTGCACGGGCCGAGAACCCGCTTCAGGCGGATCAGGACCGTGTGCCCGCCCGCCGCGAGCGCGCCCTTGGGCGTGCGGGCCGCCGCCATCTCGTACATGGCCGCGGCAAGCACCTCGCGGGACTGGCTGCGCAGTGCGCGATCGTCCGCGATCATCTCCAGCAGCAGCGCCGTCTGCTCCCGGGCATGCCGGGCCAGCGGCAGCCACCGGAACACCGAGTGAAACGCCTCCACGGCAGCCAGAACCAAGTGGTGACGCCCCGCGATGTGCGCCTGCTCGTGCTTCAGTACGGCGTCGAGCTGCTCCGGCGTCAGGTGGTCCACGGCCGCGTCACTGATCACGATTCGGGGACGGCGGCCGGGCAGGCAGTACACAGCGGGCACGTCGTACGGCATGACAGTGGCGCACAGCCGGGCCGAGCGGCGGCCCACCAGGTCCACGGCCTCCCGGTGCCGCTCCCGGGCCCTTCGGGCTCGTACGGCATGGAAGGAGAAGCTGGCGAGCAGGGCGCTTCCGATGACGGCGGGTACGCCGAGAGCGAGCCGGTCCGCCGTGTCCGGGTGAGGGTGACCCGCGCCCGTACCCAGGCCGCAGGAGTGCAGCAGCCCCACGAGGCCCGCGTGCAGGTGCTCGGCCGGCATGGCCAGGTTGTACGCGGCGAGCGCTGCCCCGATCGAGAACGACACTGCCAGGGCGTGCCACACGGCTGCTGCAAGGGCGGGGGCCCGGTGTGGCCAGCTGCTGCGCAGCATGACGTTGGGTGCGACGAATCCCACCGCTGCCGTGTAGCCGAGGAGGACGGGGGCCGCGTTCACGACTTCGCCTGTCGTCCTACGTCCCGCAGGGCCTTGCGCAGGGCGGCCACCTCGTCCTCGGACATGTTCTCCACGAAGTGGACCAGCGCGGCCGGACGGTCCTTGCTTTCCCCCAGGCCGTCTTCCATGAGTGCGGCGGCGTACGCCTCGCGGCTGCGGACCGTGGTGTAGACCCAGGCGCGGCCCTGCTTATCGCGCTGCAGCCAGCCCTTCGTGTACAGGATGTTGGTGACGGTCATCACCGTGGTGTACGCGATGGGGCGGGTCTTGTTGATGTCGTCGACGACCTCGCGCACCGTCGCCGGACGGTTCCACGTCCAGAGACGATCCATGATCTCTGCCTCGAGATCGCCCAGCCGCCGCATGCCCCCGACTCCTTTTCGCCACCGAATACGCACGGCCATAGTAGGCGGCTCGTCGGTCAGGCTTTCGGGACGGAGGGGAAACGTCACACGTGCCCCGTCAGCTCGCTCGACCGCAATCGACGTTGCGGTCCCGTGGGCTGCTCGTGTGCGCTCTGCTGCTGGGCCTGCTCGGCATGCACGGTCTCGGGCCGGTCCCGGAGGCCGCCGCTGTTTCCGGGCACGGCCAGGTGGCGGCGACAGCTCACAAGCACGTCACGGCATCGATGCCCGGCGAGTGTGATCATGGCGAGGGCGGTTGTCAGGGCCACGCGGAACATGCCGACCCGGCCTGTGCCTCCGCGTCCGTTGCCGAGGCCCCCTTGACGGCGCCCGTACTGCTGCCCGACGTGACGGCCTGCGCCGAGCCGACGGATGTGCGTACGGCTCCGAACGGCAGCGGCCCCTGCGGCGGCCGCGCTCCGCCCTTCCTCTCCGAACTCCAGCTCCTGCGGATATAGAGCGGCCCGCGTGACGCCGTGCGCCCAGGGCGCGGTGCCGCGCGTCGGCATGCCCTTACAGCCCAGACCGCGGAGATCGAGCAGATGAACGAGATGCTCGGCAAGAGCTGACGTTTCGCCGAGGACGGTGGGCCGACAGGACGAGACCCCGTCGGCCTACCGTTCTGATGCTGTTCAGGGGCGGGCTCGCTGTTTGCAATCAGTGAAGTGCCCAGCGGTTCCTGGCGGTTGGTCCTATCCGGTGGCGGGTCTGCGCGCACATGGCTTGTTCGCGCAGTGTTCTCGTTGTTCGAAGTGCAGGGGCCTTCTGGATCAGGTTAGGATCACGGCGTGATTACGGCCTGGTCTCCCTCTGGCGTGCAGCGGAGCCGCTCATCAGCGGCTCTGTGGCGTGTGCTGGGACTGGGCCTGCTCCTCTTCGGCCTGCTGTATACGCATGCGGTCAGCCCTGATGCGACGGTGAGTCACGTCACTTCCGGGAAAGCCGTCCCGGTGTCGGACGTTCTGATCGAGTCAGCTGCTGAGCATGAGAAGGTTGCAAGTGCCACGCAGGCTCTGTCGGCGGGTGGCTCTTCGGGCGACCATCACCCTGGCCACGGGGAGCACCTCTCCTCAGGGGAATGCGCACTGGGGCAGCCTTCGCAGGGCCCTGGTGTGGGGATGCCCAGCCTCTGGCCGCTGAGTTCGGCCACGGACGACAGCATGGCCGTCCCCGTGCACGCCCTTCCCTCCGCGGCACGGGACTTCGCGGTGCCGATAGCGCATCATGCGGCGGAAACCGCGGTTCTTCGTATCTAGGTCAGCGCCCGCACGAACCGGTCGATACTTCCCGGGGATGCACCGACTCGGCCCGAAGCCATAGTCGTGCCCACTCTCCGGTCGGTCGGTTCATCGGCGTCCGACCTCCTGCGCATGGCCCCCACAGTGCGGCGCGGGGTGGTCGACAGCTCTCCATCACCCCCCACTGATCGCTGCCCCGTGCCGTGAGTCTTCCGGCGAGGGCGGCTGCCGCGCGGAGGATCTGTGCCGCCTTGCCCTGCCACATCTCCTGTCCCTGCCCCAAGAGCGGGTTCGTTTCGAAAGAACGGACTCGTCCGCACCACGCTCTGCTTCCTGTTGTTCCTGGTGCTGGCGTGCGTCGGCGATGAGCACCATGCCTCGGAGCGGTCGTACGGTCGCTCAGCCGTCTCCGCGAGCGACGTCCCGTTATCAGCGGCGAGCTTCGAGGAGGACATCCTCGAAGCCACTGAACCCCCGGACCACTGCCATGGGTTCGGTCCTGGACCTGCCACGGCCGCCCCGTCGGCTGCTCGCGTTCTGCCGCTCGCCCTCACCACCGGGTCGCCGGCGGACACGACGGACAACCTCACGTCCGCTCCCTCCAAGGCGTCGCGAAGTCTGCCGCTAATCGGCGGCCGGTGCGCTCTCATCGCCATCTGCCGGTGGCGCATATAGACGCCGCCCCGGCGGTCGGCTCCCGTCGACCCGCCGCGCACCGCGCCTTTTGACGGCGCGCGAGATGAGCGTCCGCACGCGTCCACACCGAATGAGAGCGAAGAGAGATGCACTCTCTGACCACGAGTGATTCCATCCCCGCCGGCTCCACCCTCCAGGGGCTGGTCGGCAACACACCTGTACTGCACGTCTCCCAGCCCTTCACACCGGCCGACCGTGGCTTCTGGGCCAAGCTGGAGGGATTCAACCCCGGCGGAATCAAGGACCGCCCCGGACTGCACATGGTCGAACGGGCCCGGAGCCGCGGGGACTTGCGGCCGGGACGCCCGATCATCGAGTCGACCAGCGGCACCCTCGGCCTCGGCCTCGCCCTGGCCGGGATGGTCTACGGACATCCCGTCACCCTCGTCACCGACCCGGGCCTGGAACCGTCCATGACCCGGCTGCTCACCGCCTACGGCGCCACCGTCGACATGGTCTCCGAACCGCACCCCACCGGTGGCTGGCAGCAGGCCCGTCGCGACCGCGTCGCCGAACTGCTGGCGCAGCAGCCCGGAGCCTGGTGCCCCGACCAGTACAACAACCCCGACAACGTCACCGCCTACACCCCGCTCGCCCTCGAACTCGCCTCCCAGATGGGCCACATCGACATACTCGTCTGCAGCGTCGGCACCGGTGGACACTCCGCGGGCATCTCGCGCGTCCTGCGCCAGCTGTACCCCGGGATGCGGCTGGTAGGCGTGGACACCGTCGGCTCGACCATCTTCGGCCAGCCCGCCCGGCCCCGCCTGATGCGCGGCCTCGGCTCCAGCATCTACCCGCGCAACGTCGCGTACGAGAACTTCAGCGAGGTGCACTGGGTGGCGCCCGCCGAATCCGTCTGGGCCTGCCGGCAGTTGGCCGCATCGCACTACGCCACGGGCGGCTGGAGCGTCGGAGCAGTCGTGCTCGTGGCCGGCTGGCTCGCCCGTACGGCCCCGCCGAGCACCCGCATCGCGGCGATCTTCCCCGACGGACCTCAGCGATATCTGGAGACCATCTACGACGACCAATACTGCGCCGAGCACGGGCTGTTGGAGGCGCCCCCGGCCCCCGAACCGGAGGTCATCGGACGCCCCGACGAAAAGGAGGTCATCCGCTGGACCCGCTGCGCGACGGTCGGCGACCCGCTCTCCCTGCTGGCCGAGACGGCCGGTGCCGAAGGCGGGGCGCTGTGAAGGCGACACTCACGCAGGTCCGCTCCTACGACCGAAGCGTCCAGCTGCTCCTGGTGAACCAGTTCACCATCAACCTCGGCTTCTACATGCTGATGCCGTACCTGGCCGCCCACCTGTCCGGAACCCTCGGGCTGGCCGGCTGGCTGGTCGGGCTCGTCCTGGGCGTACGGAACTTCAGCCAGCAGGGCATGTTCCTCATCGGCGGCACCCTCGCCGACCGGCTCGGCTACAAGCCCCTGATCGTCGCCGGATGCGTGCTGCGCACCGTCGGCTTCGTCACGCTCGGCCTGGTCGATTCGGTTCCGGCGCTGCTCGCCGCCTCGGCGGCGACCGGCTTCGCGGGGGCGTTGTTCAACCCGGCGGTCCGCGCCTACCTCGCGGCCGACGCGGGGGAGCGCCGGGTCGAGGCGTTCGCGCTGTTCAACGTCTTCTACCAGGCCGGGATCCTGCTCGGCCCGCTGGTGGGAATGCTGCTGACCGGCGTCGACTTCCGGATCACCTGCCTGGTCTCGGCGGCGATCTTCGCACTGCTGAGCGTCGTACAGATCCGGTCGCTGCCGGCTCGCCGGGCGGACGACGCGACGCGCACGAAGGCCGGTCGGGAGCGTGTGCTGTCCCAGTGGGGCCAGATCCTGCGCAACCGCGCCTTCCTGCTCTTCTCCACGGCCATGATCGGCTCGTACGTCCTGTCCTTCCAGGTCTACCTGGCGCTGCCACTCGAGGTACGACGCCTCGGAGGCGAGGGGGAGTTCGGAACGGCTGCCGTGGCACTCCTCTTCGCCGCGTCCGGTCTCGCCACCATCTTCGGCCAGACCCGGGTGACGGCGTGGTGCAAGGCGCGGTTGGAGCCCGGACAGGCCCTGGCCTGGGGGCTGTTGACCATGGGGCTGGCGTTCGTGCCGCTCCTCGGGGCGACGGCTCTGCCCGTGCCCGACGAGGGGCTCGGGCGCTGGCTGCTCGCTGCCGTTCCGCCGACGCTGGCCGCGCTGCTGCTGGCCCTGGGCACGATGATCGCGTACCCCTTCGAGATGGACACGATCGTCCGGCTCTCCGGTGACCGTCTCGTCGCCACCCACTACGGGCTCTACAACACCATCTGCGGTGTCGGTATCACACTGGGCAACCTGCTCACCGGAGCGGCCCTCGACGCCGCCCGGGCGGCGGGCATGTCGGCGCTGCCGTGGCTGGCGCTGCTCGTCCTCGGTCTGGCCTGTGCCGGGTCCCTGTACGGGCTGCACCGGGCCGGTCGGCTGACACCCAACGCTGCTGAACCCGAGCCCGCCGTGGCCTGACGGAACATCCCCTGAGGGGCGAGCCGCCTGATGTCGGCTCGCCCCTCCCTGAGGCCCCAAAGGCTCGTGGCATAGACGCCCCGCTACGAGGGTGCCTCCTGTTCCTGCGCGCCGGCTCATGGTCGCTCCCAAGGCATCTGTCGAGGGCCGCCGCGGCCCTCCGTTCCGGCCACTACCGAAGCGGAGCTGGCCATGCCGCGGCGGAGCGAGTAACCGCTCGCCACCGCTGCGTGGCGGCCTGCGGGCCCTGACGGCTCGGGCCACCACGGCGTCCTCGACCTCGTCTGCACGCTGACCTGCACCAAGACCCGGCAGATCTCGGCCCCGGTTCGCGTCTTTCCGCACGGCTCAGCCAGGACTCTTGTATACCCCTATGGGGTATTGTATCTTCCGGGTTCCAGGTACCCCTGTGGGGTATATCCCCGGGGTCGGTTACGTATGGAAGGGAAAGGTCATGCCGACCGTCAATCCGCAGCGCTGGTGGGCGCTCGTCGTGCTCGCCGCCGCCCAGTTCATGGTGATCATGGACACCTCGATCATCGGTGTCGCACTCCCCGAGATGCAGCAGGACCTCGGCTTCTCGCAGGGCGAGCTGCAGTGGGTCTTCAACGCGTACGTCATCACCTTCGGCGGCCTGCTGCTCCTCGGCGGGCGCCTGTCCGACCTGCTCGGCGCCCGCCGGGTCTTCACCGCCGGCTGGACCGTGCTGATCGGCGGCTCCGTCGTCGCAGCGGCCGCGCAGACCGCGTGGGTCGAGGTCGTCGGCCGCGCGGTCCAGGGCGTCGGCGGCGCGCTGATCGCCCCCGCCGCGATGACCCTGCTCATGACGCTGTTCGCACACGACCCGAAGGAGCTCGGCAAGGCCATGGCCCTCTACGGCGCCGCGGCACCCGCCGGCGGCACCGCGGGCGTCTTCCTCGGCGGCGTCTTCACCGAATGGCTCAGCTGGCCCTGGGTGTTCATCATCTACGTGCCGATCGGCGTCGCCACGCTCGCGGCGACGAAGCTGCTGCCGGCGGTCGCCCCGCGCCGCGGCGCCATCGACGTGCTCGGCGCCGCGGCGGTCACCGCGGGTCTCGCGCTCGCCGTGTTCGCCGTCGTACGGGCCCCGGAGACCGGCTGGGGCACCACCCAGACCGTGCTCGAACTCCTCGGCGCCGCCGCCCTGCTGCTCCTCTTCTTCGTGCTCCAGCGGTCCGTGCGCGAGCCGCTGATGCCGCTCGGCATCTGGCGGGTGCCGCGCCTGGGCTCCGCCAACCTGGCGATGACCCTGCTCGGTGCCGCCTGGATCCCGATGTGGTACTTCCTCAACCTGTACCTCCAGCAGGTGCTCGGCTACGGGGCGTTCGCCTCGGGCGCCGCGCTGCTGCCGATGACCGTGCTGCTCATGGTCTTCATGACCGCGATCACGGCACGGCTGCTGGCCCGCTTCGGGGCCAAGCCGCTGATCGCCGGCGGACTGCTCGTCCTCGCGCTCGGCCTGCTGTGGCTGTCGGCCGTGGAGCCGACCGGTACCTTCGCCGTCGACGTACTGCCCGCCTCACTCGTCGCCGCACTCGGCATGTCACTGGCGTACATCCCGGCGATGATGGCCGCCATGTCCGGCGCCCCGCAGGAGCAGGCGGGCCTTGCCTCCGGCATCGTCAACACCACCTACCAGGTGGGCTCGGCGCTCGGCCTCGCGGCCCTCACCGCGCTGGCCACCTCGCAGGGCGCGGGCGCACTCGGTGACCTTCCGGCACTGACGGACGGGTTCAGTGCGGCGTTCCTCGCAGCTGCGGGCATCGCTGCGGTGGGCGGGGCCGTGACGCTGCTGGTGATGCGCACGGACAAGGCGCTCGCAGCCCGGCAGCAGACCGCCGAGGCCGCCGCAGGTGAGCAGGTGGGCGTCTGACCCATGGCCTGTCCGGCCTGCCTCCGCAGACACACCGCCCACCCGACGGGCTCACCCGACTCCACCGCCTGGAGCCCGGTGAGCCCGTCGCCAGTACCAGAAGGAAACCTCAGTCATGCAGACGCGAACTCTCAAGGAAGCTGCCCGCCGGGGAGCCGGACATCCCGTGGTGCGCATGACCGCAGCGGCACTGCTCCAGGCCCTGGCCGCTCACCTCACTCAGTGCAGAGGTGGCGTCGGATCGTCGTGCGTCGGCCGGTGTACCGGGGCGAAGGCCCGATAGCCGGCGCAACCCCGGCGCCGCCGCCGAGGACGAGCACGACGAGGACAGCGGCTCGGCGGAGCGCGAGCACGGGTGACGCCCCGTCGCCGACCGCGGGCAACCGGCCACCTATCGGCCCTGCCCGGCCGGCGTCGGCGCCGTCCCCCTGCGCGGGGATGGCCGCCGGCGGTCCCTCCGAAGCTCGCGACCATCCTCCGCCGAGGGCGTCTGCGGACAGTTCGTTCAGCGGCACCTCCACCCGCCGGTCGATCCGGTCCTGCTCCCAGGCGCTGGTGTCGATCAGCCTGCACGATTCCTCACCGAGCATGACGTGCCGGGCGACACGGCCGTCCCCACCCGGGCACGTTCGACACAGGGAAGGTCGCGACAGTGCGATGACCAACACCACCACCGCGTCCCCACCCGTGCTCGCCCGGGCGCTGATCGTCGGCTCCGGCATCATGAGCCTCGCCAACTCGGTCACCGTGCCCTTCCTGGCCGTGTTCCTCCACAAGGAACTCGGGCTCCAACCGGGCATGATCGGCTTCATCATCGGCTCGTCGGTGTTCTTCTCGATCTCCGCCGGATTCGTCGGAGGTTCGCTCTCCGACCTCCTCGGCCGGCCACGGCTGCTGCTGATCTCCCTCCTGGGAGTGATCGGCTCATTCGTGGGCCTCTACTTCAGCCACAGCGTCCTTGCGGTGTTCGTCTTCAACGCGACGATGGCGCTCAGCAGCAGCTCCTTCGGACCCGTGGGCAAGGCGCTGCTGAGCGACCTTCTCCCGCCCGGTCGGCGCGTGAAGTGGTTCTCCTACCAGTACATGACCACCAACATGGGCTACGCCGTCGGGCCGGTCGTCGGCGCGGCGGCCGGTCTGGCCGGCGACCGGTCGGCATTCCTCGTCGGCGCGCTCGGCTACGGCATCTACCTGCTCGGCCTGGCCGGAATCCTGCTGCTGACCTCGTCGTCCGCGTCGGCCGGCCAGCCCGGCCGGACGGTCACAGGCATGGGGAAGACGCAGCTCTTCGGCAGCGTGCTCAAAGGGCTCGTGGAGAGCGCGCGGGTCGTGGCCACCGACCCGCGGCTGCTGTTCCTCATCCTCGCCGGACTGCTGCTGGAGGCCGTGCACGGCCGGGTCTCCTCGCTGCTCGCGCAGCATCTCTCCGACGGGTTCGCCGACGGCACCGCGATCCTGGGGTACGTGCTGACCGCCAACGCGGTGACCGTGGTGGTCCTGCAGTTGTTCGTCTCCCGGTTCATGGAGAAGCGCAACCCCGTGACGTCCATCGTCGTCGGCGGTCTGCTGACCGTCCTCGGCATGGCCGGCTTCGCGTTCGCGGAGGAGCTCTGGCACTTCGTCGCCGCGATGGTGGTGTTCTCGCTCGGCGAGATCCTCATCTATCCGGCGGAGTTCGCCATCCTCGACCGGATCGCGCCGGAGGACCGCCGAGGCGCCTACTTCGGCGCGCAGACCTTCGCCCAACTCGGCGTCTTCATCGGCCCGTTCACCGGCGGCCTGCTGCTCGCTGCCTACGGCGGCAACGCCATGTTCCTCGGTGTCGGCTCGTTCGCCCTGGCCAGTGTGGTCATCTATCTGCTCGTCGGCCGACGGATCCCCGGTCTGGCCGGCCCCGTGCCGGAGCGCTCCGCACAGCGGCCGAAGGACGAGCATGCCGATGACATGGCGTGAGCGGGACTACGACTGCTGGCGCTGCCCCAGCCTGCGCGCCCATCTGTACAAGACGCCGAGGAGTTCGGCCGCGGGGACTTCGCGGATCCCGCCCGATCCACGGCGCTGACATCCCCGGCCGTGCCGCACTGCAAGACGGGCACGACCGTATCGAGGTGCGCTACAAGGACCGGCCCGCGGGGCCACCCTGACCGACACCACCACAGAGCCCGCACTGAGCGACGCTCTGCACGACTGGTTCTGGTTCGAGGTGCAGTTCGGTAACCACGGCGCCCACGCAGAGCCCGTCCAGTGAACTGGGGGCCCTGCGCCCGGGTCGCCCTGGTGCTGCGCCAGCGCGCCCTCACCCCGCAGGGGACTTCGATACTCTCACCGCAGGCCCTCACGTATTGCGGCGCCGGACTCCGAACGGGCGCCCGCTGGCTCAGTCCTCGCCCACGACGGTCAGATCGTCGCCCAGGGCGGCGGCGATTTCGGCGGCCCGGGAGTGGTCGTCCAGTCGCCGCGTCAGGTAGGCGCAGGCATGATGGTGCCGCAGCGACCACCAGGCGGCGGAGCCGCCGATCCCGCCCTTCGCGATCTTTCCCTTGTCGCGGACGAAGCCCAGTGTCCAGGTGATCCGGGTGCCGAAGACCTCGTCGTAGTCGGTGACTTGGGAGGAGAGCAGCTCACCGTGCAGTTGCGGGCCGAGCAGTTCTCGCACCGGTCCGTCCTCGCTGGTGAGGCGGGCGAAGAACCCGGCCATGGCCGTGGCGGTGGTGTGCAGGTTGACCGCTCCGAAAACCGACTGCCGCCATGCTCGGGAGTTCGTACGCTCCGTGTCCAGGGCCCCGGCGGGGATCTGCAGCCACGGTGCCGCGTGCAGTCGGCGCGGCCACTGCGGGTGCGCGTACTCCAGGTCGGCCACGCGGTCCAGTGAGCCGTCCGGCACGCCGAACCAGGCGTCGAGGGCGAGCGCGGGCCGTACGACGTCGTTGAACACCTCGCCCAGCGTGGTCTCGGCACCGGCGCGCAGGATGCCGTCGACCAGATGGCCGTAGGTCAGCGCGTGCTCCCCGAGGGATGTCCCCGGAACGTATTCCGGCGCCGCCTGTGCCAGGCTGTCCCGCAGCCTGGCGTCGTCCAGCAGGTCGACCTCCGCCGCCGTGTCCGGGAAGCGCGGCTGGCCCGCCCGGTGGGTGAGCACGTGCCGGAGCGTGGTCGTCTCCTTGCCCCGAGTTCCGTACTCCGGCCAGTACTTGGCGACCGGCTCGTCCAGTGTCAGTGCGCCGTCGCGCACCGCCACCAGGGCGGCGAGCGTGACGAACGCCTTCGACAGCGAGTACGGCATGACCAGCGTGTTATTGCGCCAGGGGCGGCTGCGCCCGGCATCCGCCCACCCGCCGCCCAGCCGGACAACCTCGCGGCCGTCCCGCCAGACCGACAGTCCCGCCCCTGTTTCCCGGCCGTCGTCCATCAGGCGTTGAAAGACCTGGCGCACCGCGTCGTATCCGTCCTCGACGAACCCTTCGACCTTCATCGTGCCCGCCCCCATCCAACGGGTAGGTGCTGCAGACCGTCCCAGACCTCGACAATACCTACGGGGGGTATATCGAGCAATGGGGCGGAACTCCGTTGGGTCCTGCCTTCCGGCAGGACCCTGCTGGTCAATAGCTACGCGCCTACTTGAAGGACCGCAGGCGCAGGCTGTTCGTCACGACGTACACGGACGAGAACGCCATCGCCGCGCCCGCGATCATCGGGTTGAGCATGCAGGCCGCGGCCAGCGGCAGGGCGGCGACGTTGTGGCCGAAGGCCCAGAAGAGGTTGCTCTTGCTGGTGGCCAGCGTCCTGCGGGAGAGGCGGATCGCGTCGGCTGCCACCCGCAGGTCGCCGCGTACGAGGGGCAAGACCGGCGGGCACCTGCAAGACGACCACGAGGCGGCGTCGGCCGCAGCCATCGCGTTCACCGTCCTCGGACCGGAGACCTACGACCTGCTGGTCAACGGGGGTGGACCCCGGTCCGCTGGGAACGCTGGGCCCCAGACGCGCTCGTCCGACAGCTGCTCCCCTGAATGTCACAACAGCCGGTGGCGCTCGGGCTCAACTGTGGCGTCGGCCGCGCCCGCGCACTCCGGTGACGAGCACTCCGATGGCGAAGACCAGGACGAGGACGAAGACGGCGATACCGAGGACGTCCTGGAGCCCGCTGGCCAGGCCGCTGTAGCCCACGTCGACCCCGAAGATCATCGAGCACACGCCGGCAACGAGGGCCGTCCAGCCCAGCCAGCCGGGGACTCGGCGACTCGTGAGAATCGCTGTCCCGAACAGCGCGAGGGTCAGCCCGAGTAGGATGCGGAAGTAGCTCTGGAATCCCCATTCCAGCCAGCGCACGGTCTCGGCGTTGGCAAAGCGGATCTGCTTCTCCGCGCCCGAGGCGCTGACCCAGGAGTCGACGGCCTGCTTCAGTCCCACGCCGTCCAGCCCCTGCAGAACCGCCCAGACTGCGGCGGTCGCCACCGCTGCCGCGGCCGCGAGCCGAGCGACCAGGGCGGACCGGTCGGCAGAGCGCAGGACGCGGTACAGCACGAGCAGGCCGCTCAGCGTCACCAGGACGCCGATGAACTGACCGAGATGAACGGCGATCCAGCTGCTGCTGTCCGCCTACTCGGTGAAGATCGCCGGGTGGTCGTCTTCCTCTCCTGAAGGATGAAGTGCGGCGGTCAGGATGACGTTGAGAAGGAAGCCCCCGACCATGAGCGCGCCGGCGATCGTCAGCGTGCGGCGTTGCGAGTCGGCTGTATCCGCCCCTTCGCCAGCGTGCATATCCGGACTCATGAGCAGACCCAGTCCTCTCCACGTCACCGACCGACGTTCTTGAAGATCACTAGCTGCAGCCGCTCTCTCAAGAAACACTGCACCGCCTCACCCGAACGAGGTCCGATCGCGGCCGATTGCACCAGCGCGCGGGCCACACCCCCAGGGGACGAACCGGCCCGGCGAGGACCGGATGCCGAGCAGCGCCGCTGCCACAGCCAGGGAGCGGTGTGAGGGGGTACGCCGGTGTCGCCGGATCACGCTGCCGGCGGCCGCCGGCGGTCCTGTGCGCGGTCCGGTAGGTCAGCCGAGGACCTGGAGGAGGTCGTTGCACGCCTGCTCGCAGGAGCGGCAGGCTTCGGCGCACAGGCGGCAGTGCTCATGCGTATCGGCGTGCGCGGAGCATTCGTCGGCGCAGGCTTTGCAGGCGGTGGCGCACGCGGTGAGGATCGCCCGGGTGATGTTGGCGTCGTAGCCGGTGTGGCGGGACAGCACGGACGCGGTGGCGGTGCAGATGTCCGCGCAGTCCATGTCGGTGCGGATGCACTTGGTGAGCTCGCCGACCATGTCCTCGGACAGGCAGGCGTCCGCGCACGCCGTACACGCCTGGGTGCAGGCGATGCATTCCTCGATGCAGCGGGTGAGCTTGCCGCGGTCGACCTGGCCCAGGTCGGCCGGGTAGGTGGCGAGCATGTCCTTGACCGTGGTCATCACCGGTCGCCTCCTTTGGATCGTGCCGGAGGGCCGCGGGCCGGGACGTGCCGTTCGGTGAGGCCGTGTGGTGCACTCCAGGGTCCAGGTCGCGGCTGCTGCGTCGCCGGGCCGTGGGTCGAGGAGTTCGGCTGGGCGGTCACGGCGTTGTACGGCGACGTGGATATTGCGGTAGGTCGGGACCTGGGTGCCGGCGAGGACCGCAGGCGGGCAGGTCAGACCGGGTAGGTCGACAGCGTCGATGCGGATGCGCATGGCGACCATCATCCGCGCGCTTTCCTGGGGGAGATCCCGGGCTCTGGGGCAGGCTCCGTATCCGTCAGGAGCGCGCCGAAGACCGACCGTCCCAGGGCTTCGGCGCGGGCTTGGTCGATGGCCTTGCCGGTGTAGTCGGAGTGCTGCTCGGTCCACCTCCGTGCGGTGCGGCGGCTGGTGAAGAAGTTCAGGGCGCCGCAGGCGACGTCGGCGGCGGGGCCTGTGCAGGAGCGTTGGCCGACGTAGACCACGGCGGTGTGGGGCTGCCAGCTCATGTGTCCGCCGGTGGAGGTGACGGTAATGATCTCGCCGCTGACCGGGTCGGCGGAGGTGATCACGGCGTCGGTCCCGAGCATGTCCGGGATGCCGAGGGCATCGATCGCGCACATCGCCCACGTCTCGGTGCCGTCGGGGAGGCGGATCCGGTGGGCGGTGGGGGTGGCGGAGAAGGGGTATGCCGCCCGAATCCGCCTTTGGTCGTCGAGGGTGAGGAAGTCCTCGGCGGCCAGTTCGGCCAAGACCTCGCTGGAGTCCCGCCCGAAGGCCCGTGCCACCTGATCCAGGTCGGCCGGATCGGGTGCGCGGCCGGTGGTGGCGAAGGACCGCAGGACAGCCTGTTGCACGACCCGCAGCCCTCCCGTGACAGGTGCGAGAGGGCCGCGGCCACCGCGTCCCGCCGCGTCCATGGGCGGGCAGTCGCAGTCTTCGCCTGCCTCCGCGACATCCAGGGCCCGCTGCAGGTCGGTCACGCTCGGCGCCCCCTCGGTCCGCCCGTCCGGGCTGCGATACAGGCGGCAGGAGACGGAGGCGGCTGTTCCCAGCGCGGCGAAGGGGTCGGTGCCGTCGATGAGCACTGTGGGGGAACCGGTCATGCCGAGCCGTGCGGCCTGCGCCGTGTCGGCAACCTCGACGAACTCCATCTCTGCGGCTCGCCCCTCGAGCGCCCGCTCGATGCGCTCGCGCGCCAGGGGCGCGTTGGGGCAGTCGGGCACCGTCAGAACCGTGATGAGCATCGCCGCGTCCTCCCAGGTCACTGCGGATGTGACCGACGTTAGACCTTCCAGTGCACTGGAAGGTCAAGGCGTAGCCTCGGCCGTATGCGCATCGGAGAACTGGCCGCCGCGAACGACCTCACGCCCAAGACGATCCGTTTCTATGAGCAGGCCGGACTGCTGCCCGCGCCTCCCCGGACGGCTGGCGGTTACCGCGACTACCCGCCGCGGACCGGTGCCCGGCTGGCCTTCGTCCGCGACGCCCAGTCGGCCGGTCTCACGCTCGCCGAGATCCGCTCGATCCTCGCCCTGCGCGACTCGGGCGAGGCACCGTGCGCCCACGTCACCGACCTGATCCAGCAGCACCTCGACGACATCGAGCGGCGCATGGCCGAGTTGCGCAAGACCCGCTCCGCGCTGCGCGGCCTGGCCGAGCGGGCCGCCACCACCGACCCGAGCACGTGCACAGACGCCGACATCTGCAGCATCATCGGCGGCCCCGCAGGTAGGTGACAACAAAGGATTGTCACTCCCCCGATTGACAATCTACGGTTGTCAGCATGAGCGAAGAGCCCACCGTGGAGCAGCTCATCGCAGCCGCCCACGACCGTGCCGGCAGCGTCGACGAACTCGCCCTGCTGGACGCCGTGATCGCCGTCACCCAGGACCTGTCCGGCCATGCGGACGCGGCCGTCGACCAGGTCGTGCGCGAGGTTCGCGCCGTCGGCCACTCCTGGACGGTGATCGGCGAACACCTCGGCGTCTCGCGCCAGGCGGCCCGCCAGCGATACGCCGACCGCGTCGACCGCCTCACCGAGACCCCGCCGGCCGCCGGGCTCATCCGGGGCCGCGACCTGCAGAGCGGACTGTCCGCAGCGCTGGCCGCGGCCGAGGCGGACGGACTGGCCGAGGCAGGAACCGAACACCTCCTCCTCGGACTGCTCACCGATGGCGTGGCCGCCGCCACCCTGGAAAAACTCGGCGTCACCCGCGACAAGATCCGCGAGGCGAGCCGCCGGCTCTTCGCCTGCCCCGCCGGTACGGCGGCCGGGGATCCTGTGTTCTCCGGCGAGGCGCAGGCCGCGCTGGCCGCCGCCGAGCAGCTGGCGACCGAACGCACCTCCACCTGCGCGCCGGTCGTGGTCAACACGCCGCAGCTGCTGGCGGTCATCGCGACGAACCCCGGCTCCCGGGCCCGCCGTGTCCTCAACGACCTCGGCGTCGACGTGGCGGACATCAAGCGCCAACTCCACTGCTACATCAACGTTCCTCGCACCGTTTTCGGGCGTCGCACCCGACGCAAGCGGCGGCCCGAGGACCCCTCCGTCCGTTGCTCCTTCTGCGGCAAACCGGGAGGCGACGAACGCCGCCTGGTTGCCGGCCCCGATGTGTGGATCTGCGCCGACTGCGTCACGCTGTGCGGCGAGATCCTCGCTCAACCCGCGGGGGCGGGCTCCGCGTAGCGCGCTGTCCACGAGGCTCAGGCGGCGGCGCTCGACGAGGGCGAGCCCGCGCGGACTCCAGGCGAGGCGGTCGAGCACTACCGTGGATCCATGACGGCGCCCCTGGACGTGCTGGTGGTCGGCGCGGGGCCCACAGGGCTGGCGCTCGCCGCACAACTGCGTACGTACGGCGCGTCATTCCGGATCGTCGACCGCTCTCTCGACCGGGTCCACGAGTCGCGCGCCCTGGGTATCCAGCCGCGCACCCTGGAGGCGCTCGCCGGGTTCGGGGTGACGGATGAGCTGATCGCTCGCGGCAACCCTGCGATGCAGCTGAGGATGCATCTGCCGCAGCGTGTGGTGCAGATGCCGCTGTTCGACATCGGGCTGACCGACACGGCGTATCCCTTCCTCCTTTTCCTCTCGCAGGCGGAGACGGAGAGCGTCCTCGCGGAGCAGCTCGCGGGGCAGGACGTGGTCATCGAGCGGGGCACGGAGCTGGTCCGGCTGGAGCGAAAGGGGCCGGCCGTCACCTGCCGACTCCGGCGCGGCGACGGCGGTGAGGAAACCGTGGACGCTCGGTACGTCGTGGGCTGCGACGGCGCGCACAGCACCGTCCGCACCCAGGCGGGCATCGGCTTCGAGGGGTACGCCTATCCGCAGACCTTCCTCCTCGCCGACCTGGAGGTCGACGGCCTGGAGCCGGGTGCCGTGCACACGTACATGACCGGATCCGGAATGCTGCTCTTCTTCCCGCTCGGCTCGCCGGCGACCTGGCGGATGCTCGCGATGCGTCCGCCGGGCGCCCCGGACACCGAGGTGAGGCTCGGGCTCCTCCAGAAGATCACCGGCGAGTACACCCCGGACCGGCTGGTGCTGCGGGACCCGGTCTGGATGACCGACTTCCGCCTCCACAACCGCGGCGCCGCCCACTACCGCTCGGGCCCCTGCTTCCTCGCCGGCGACGCGGCCCACATCCACAGCCCGGCCGGCGCCCAGGGCATGAACACCGGCATCCAGGACGCCCTCAACCTGGGCTGGAAGCTCGCCCTCGTGTGCCGGGGCAGGGCTCCGGCGGAGCTGCTGGATACGTACGAGATCGAGCGCGCCCCGGTCGGCCGCAGCGTGCTGCGCTTCACCGACCGCGCCTTCACGATCGGCACCAGCCGCAACCCGCTCATCCGCCTCGCCCGTATGCGACTCGCCCCGCGCCTGGCCCCGTTGGCGCTCCGCGCCACAGGACCGCGCGGGCGGGTCTTCCGTACGGTCTCCGAGCTGGGCATCCACTACCGGCGAAGCCCCGCCTCCACCGCGGGCTCCCGGCCACCGAGGAAGGGGCCGCGAGCCGGCGACCGGCTGCCCGACCTGCCGCGCGGGCTCCAGGCGCGGAGTTCGGGGCCGGGCTGGCACCTGCTTCTGTCCGGGCCGCCCGCACTCTGGCCCGACGAACGCTTCGCCTCAGTCCTGCGCGGACGGGACCACCTGATCAGCGTGCACCGGCTCGGCGGGCAGAGCCCGTGGCCGGACGCGGCCCAGGGGCTCGTACGCCCCGACGGCTACCTCGGCTACGTCGCGCGCGGTGCACACCTCGAAGGGCTGCGCGCTTACCTCGAGCGCTGGCTGCCCGCACAACACGGTTGATCCGTACGGACGAAGAGCCGTGGGCGTCGGTCCGGCGTCCCTACGCCCTGTGCGCAGTCAGTGCTGTGCTCGCGTCCCTGCCGGGTGGGGTCGAGGTGGCGGTAGACGGTCTCGTCGGTCAGTGGCCAGAACACCCGGTCCGTCTCGGCCTTGGTCTTGCCGAACGGGTTGTGCTCGGCCGGGCTCCAGCCACTCCGGCCGGACTTGGCGCTCGCCCACCGTCGCGCGTACACGTCTTGGCGCCGACGAACGACGCGCCACACCTGATCCCGAAGAGCGAGGCTCGCGCCGTCCGCTGCGAAGTCGCTGTCGCAGGCCGGTCGCATGCCGAAGCGCTGCAAAAGCAGCTGCTCCAGGCGATGGCGAAGGTGCTGACCTGGCTGGTGGACCTAGGGGGCGGCGGGGCGTAGGCCGGTCGCGACGGGAGGCAGCCGCGCACGACGCCGTCAAGACGGAGCGCGCTCCCTGAACAGCTCGTATGGCAGAGCGTGACGGAAGCGCTTGCTGCCAGCTACCCCGTATGGCTCGAACCTGCGCACGTCACCAGCGGGTCCCAAAACCGCTGAGGCACGCCCCTCACCTGCGGCAATACCCTGTGCGGGCATGCCGCAGACGAGAGGTGATCTTCCTCGTTGGCTGACTTTCTGTGCACCAGAGGTAGTCCCGCAGGCAGGGCCAATGTGGGCCCTGACCTGCGAAAACACGGAATGTGATCTGGTGCCCCCGGCGGGGGACACGGAACATGGGAACGAGGGAAACCACTGGTCAGTGGGGAGCTGGTGATTCGTGAGACTGTCCGGCTTCGGTGATGGCTACTTGTCGCAGGTTCGAGTCCTGGGCGTGAACTGCGTCACGGAGAGGAGATCAGCGACGGTTGGCAGGGCTTGGTCACCGAATGCGCGGACGCAGTGGCGAATGAGGTGCGTGGACCGTACGTGCTCTACGGCCACAGCATAGGCGCACTGGTCGCCTATGAGGTTGCCAGAATCCTCCAGGCTCGAGGCGCGGACGGTCCGGAGAGCCTGGTGCTGTCCGGGCACATCGCACCACAGCACTGGACGGGAGCCCGGTCGGCCGCCCTCGCCGGTGCACCGGACGCGGAGCTGTCCGCCTGGCTGAAGGCAACTGGTGGAGCACCGGAAGCGGTGCTGGCCAATCCTGATCTGCGTGCCATGGCAGTCGATCTGCTCCGGATGGATCTGGCTGCGTACGCCACCTATCGATACGAGCCCGAGGAGTGGCTGCGTGCCGGAATCCATCTGCTGGTCGGCGGGGCCGAGTCGAGCCCTCTGCGAGCTGCGGCTGCGCTGGATCGGGCATCGGCTGGGTGCGGAGACGGCGGTCGTCATCGACGGGGAGGTGACGGTCCGTGAGGCCCACCAGGTGGCCGTCGATGCCGAGTACGCGCTGCTGCACGTCGTCCCCAGGCCGGCCGCCGCGCTCGTCCACGCCGATCCGGCCTCGGTGCCGGGTGTGCCCGACCCGCACGCCGAACTCGCTCACCACGCGGCCTGACCGCAGCGATCGTTGGCAGCATCTGCTCATCGGCACCTGTCGGCCAGGGCGATGTCGTCGGCCGCCTGGGCCAGTGCGCAGAAGGTCGGCACCGAGACCTTCCAGGTGCCGTCCTGCAGGACGGCGTTCCCCACGGCGGTTGGCAGGGGCCGGCCTCGGAGAGTCAGCGTGTAGGTGACGTCTGCGGTGGTCGCGGTGGCGAACACGACCTGTTCGACTGCGGCTTCGGCCTGCCCGTAGCGCGGGTGGGTGGCGAAGGCTGCCACCATCGGGGCGAGCTGCTCGCCGTCCTTCAGGAGTGCGATGCGCTCCTTGATCGGGGTGCGAGGGTGGAAGAACCTCTCCCAGTTCGTCTCGACCTCGGCCGTGGCCGCTGCCAGGTCGCCCGGCGCTGTGGCGGTCGCGGGCGGAGGCGAGGTGCCCGTCGTTGCGGCGGGCGGCCGGGGCGATGGGCCGACGGGGTTTCCGTCGCCGTTGCCGCAGGCCCCGGCCAGCAGGACGGTGGCGGCCGTGACCGACGCAACCATGCATACGCTCCGGCGTCGGGTCATCTGCCCCACCTCCCGATGCGGCACCAGTCGGGCATTCGCAGGTCACAGGTGTCTTTGCGCCTCAGGTGAATCATCCGAACCTGCCCCGCGGTGCCCCCGGCGGGCTTCATGACGGGATCCGCCATGTCGTGGACCGTCCCGGGTACCCGCGCAGCGCGCCGGGCCCACCCCGAGCTGGTGTACGGCGTGCCGGTTGCGATTGTCCGCGCGGCGGTGTTCACCGCTCCCGACACGGGGCTCTCGGTGGATGCTGCCCTCGTCGCGGCCCGCCGCCGGCTGGCCGCCGCCCGCCCCTCCAGCTCTCGCGCGACCGCCCCCGCCGCGCACTCCAGCGCATCGCGGTGGGCATGACAACAACAACTTCTGGAAACGGGAGCCGTACCGGGACCTGGAAGCTCCTGCGGCTCAGGAATCGGCGTGGTGATGGCTATGTCCCCTATGTGTGGTGTTGTGGCACTTCTCTGTCTGTGGCGCTGTAAAGGGCAGGACGCCTGGTTCTCCCCCGTTCCAGGCGTCCGTGAACGCGGGGTGGGGCGGCTCCACAGCGGTCCCACCCGCGTTCCATGAGCGGGTTCATCGCCCCTGCGCAGCAGCGGTTTACGGCACACCCTGCTGATCCAGCTGGGGAATATGGGATCCTCTCGCTCGCCGCTGCGGCGAGGCGCCGCTCGCGGCGGCAGGTTCGCTCGTCGTGGCCGCAGGCTTGGCCGCGCTGCCGCTGGTTCCCCTGCCCGGCGGTGTCGCCGCCGTGTGCGTGGTCAGTGCGGGGCAGGCACTGGTCACCCGGGCCTTGCGCGTCTGCTCGCCCGAAGCGCGGCCCAGGACAGATGGGGGTGCTGATGGGGGCTCAGCATGCGTGCACGGTCCGGCCTGTGCCGGGGTGCTGTACGACTACGGACCCGCACCGGCCTACCTGGCAGCGGAGAGAGCCGTCTGCGCCGCGGGCGTCATGGCGTCCCGCATTCCTCGCCGCGCATCTGCTGTAGGGAACACCTGATGCCCGGTTGGCGTGAGGCCGGCTCGCGGACAAGCGACGCTGATCTCGGCCGCACCTTCTCGGCGCCCGGCGCTGCTTTCTCGTTAGTGGCGGCTGTGGTTTGTCGAGTTCGGCGCGTCAGCCGGGGTCGTGGATGCCGAGGCGCAGGTGTTCTATGTGGTGGACGGCCTGGTCGAGGAGTTGGGCGACGTGGTCGTCGTAGAGGCTGTAGACGATGCGGCGGCCGTCGCGTCGGCCGGTGACCAGGCCCAGGGTGCGCAGAAGCCGTAGTTGGTGGGAGACGGCGGACTGTTCCATGCCGACGGCGGCGGCGAGCGCGCCGACCGGGTGGGGAGAGTGCCGCAGGGTGATGAGGATGTGCAGCCGGGACGGGGTGGCGAGGGCCTGGAGGGTCGCGGCTACGGAGGCGGCGGTGGCCTCGTCGAGGCGGGCGGCCGCGAGCACGCCGCGGCCGCCGCCTCCGGCGTACTCATCGGCGTGCACGGGCCCTCGCCTCGCGCGGCGGCCGGAGGAACTGCAGCTCCAGCGTGGGCGGGGGTTCGGCGATGCCGGGCCCGCCCGCGGTGGCCCAGGCCAGCAGGTCGTCGGTGCAGTCGTCATCCAGCGCGAAGCCGATCCAGGTCGCGCGGCCCCCGGCCCGGCGTCCGGCGGCGGACGGCTGGACGACGATGACGTTCGCCTGATCGCAGGGGCCCAGGCAGTCCGTCGTACGGACCGCGAGGCGCCCGCCGGAGTCCGCGGCGGCTGCCCGCAGCCGGTCGAGCTGCCAGGCGTGATCGGTACCGGGCAGCTTGCGCGGGTTGCCGCAGCAGCAGCCGCGACACACCACGAGCGTGCAAGGTCGGGCTGTAGCGGCCCGGACGGAGACGACGGTCACAGCCGGGTCCGATCGGGCACGACCTGCGCGCGTACGAGCCCGTCACGGCTGGCGGCGACCAGAATCTCCGGGTCCGGCCAGGCCAAGTCGGCGACCGCTGAGCCGAGTTGGAACGTTCGCGCGGGCTGCAGCAGCGCCCCCGGTCGCCCGGCCGTGGCATGCCACAGCGCGACCGTGCCGTCCTCGCCACCGCTGGCGAGCTGGGTGCCGGAGCCGGGCCGCCAGGCCAGTGCGGTGACCTTCTGGTGGGCGCGGAGTTGGCGGGGCTGCGTACCGGCGGGGCCCTTGCCGGAGAAGTCCCAGACCGTGATGTCGGCCGCGCCGTCGGAGGCCATCCAGAACCCGGTGTCGTCGAAGGCCAGCCGGGAGACCTTCTCCGGGTAGCCGGACATGGTCAGTTCGCTGCCGTCGCGCGTGCGCCAGATGTGGATCGAGGCGTCCTGGTTGCCGCTGCAGATCCACTTGCCCGTCGGGGCGACGGCGAGCGCGAGATGCGAGCCCACGTACGGATAGCTGACCACGGGCTTGGCGGTGTGCCGCTCGTGGCCGTTCACCGCTCCGTACGCGGCGACCGCGAGCCGCCGACCCTGCCGCAGCCACGCGACATCGGTGACCGTGCTGGCGGCGGGCTCGGTGGCCCACAACTCGGCGCCGTCCGCGTCCAGTACGACGGCGCGCCGGCCTACGGCGACGGCGAGCCGGTTCTCGTCGGCCCAGGCGACCGCAGCCGACCAGGCACCTGTGCTCACCTCCCGCACCCGCCCGTCGGAGCGGCGCCACAGCACGTATCCGGTGGGGCCGGCGGCCGCCACGTGCTGCCCGTCGGGGGACACCGCGATGCGCAGCAGCCCGCCGGGCAGCTCGAATTCACCCACCCGCTCGCCGGTCTCCGCGGTCAGGACCGAGCCCTCGCCGGCGGCCCCGGCCACCGCGACCAGGTCACCGGCCGCATGGACACAGACCGGCGCATCGCTCACGGAACTCTCCCAGGCGATCCCCGTACCCGTCTCGGTTGCGGTGCTCATACGGCGGCTCCGGCGCGTTCCGTCACCAGGCAGTCGGCGAAGCCGCGCTCGAGGGCCTCGCGGTCGAGGTTGCGGCCGATGAAGACGAGCCGGTTGCGGCGCGGCTCGTCGGCCCGCCACTGCGCGCCTTCCTCGCCGACCAGCAGCATGTGGACGCCCTGGAAGACGTATCGCCGGTCCGAACCGGCGATCGCCAGGATGCCCTTGGAGCGGAAGATGTCGACGCCCTTGGTGCGCAGCAGGTTGCCGAGCCAGGCGTTGAGGCGGGCGTCGTCGACCTCGCCCGCCAGCTCGATGCCGACCGAGGTGACGGTGAGGTCGTGCTGGTGCTCGGTCTCGGTGAGGAAGGCCGGGTCGTACTTGAGGACGCGGTCGAGGTCGAAGGCGCCCACGTGCAGGACCTGTTGGAGGTCGACCTGGGCGTGCTGGGCGCGCAGGATCTGTACGGGGGTGTTGATCGCCCGTACGCGGGCCTCGACTTCGGTGATCGTCGCCTCGTCCACCAGGTCGGTCTTGTTGAGGACGATCCGGTCGGCGAAGGCGATCTGCTCGACGGCCTCGTTCTCCACGCCTTCCGGCTTGACCTCGTCCAGGTGCTGGAGCACGTGCGCGGCGTCCACGAGGGTGACGATGGCGTCGAGCCGCAGCTGGGCGGCGATCTCGTCGTCCATGAAGAAGGTCTGCGCGACCGGCGCCGGGTCGGCCAGGCCGGTCGTCTCGATGAGGATGTGGTCGAACTTCTCCCGCCTGCGCATCAGCGCGCCGAGGATGCGGATCAGATCTCCTCGCACGGTGCAGCAGATGCACCCGTTGTTCATTTCGAAGATCTCTTCCTCGGCGTCGAGCACGAGGGCGTCGTCGATGCCGACCTCGCCGAACTCGTTCTCGATGACGGCGATCTTCATGCCGTGGTTCTCGGTGAGGATGCGGTTGAGCAGGGTGGTCTTGCCCGAGCCGAGGAAGCCGGTCAGAACGGTGACGGGTACGCGTTCGTCACGCGGCTCGTCCGGCGTGGTCGTTTCGGTCATCAGGGGTCAGGCTCCTTCGGGTGCGGTGGTGAGCAGGGCGGCCCGCAGGTCGTCCTCGGTGATCTGCTCGGCGGGTTGGTGCAGGGTCCAGCGGCGGGCCGCGCCGTCCATGGGGAGTACGGCGACGACCGTCTCCAGCGGCGGGCAGCCCGGTTCGGTGCAGGTGAGCTGGCGGACCATGACGGCGGTGTCCTCGTCGAGGTCGAGCAGCGCGCGTACAGTCTCCTTCAGCTCGCGCAGCCGCGGGCTTGGTGATCGGGGTTGGAATCCCAGGGGCATGGCGGCAGTTCTCCTTCGTCCGCGGTGGGTTAGCAGTCGGCGCACACGCCGGTGAGTTCGACGGTGTGCTCCACCGCGCTGAACCCGGAGTCGGCGGCGATCTGCCCGGCCCACTCCTCGACGACTTCGGAGCCCACCGGCCGACTGCGGCCGCAGGAGCGGCAGATCAGGTAGTGGCGGTGCCCGTCGGCGGGCTGTCGGCGGTACAGCCGCTCCCCGGCGGCGACCTGTACGACATCGACCCCGCCCGAAGCCTCCAGCTCGCGCAGGGCCCGGTACACGGTGGTCAGCCCTATCCGGCTTCCGTCGGCGGTCAGTTGGGCATGCAAGTCCTGTGCGGAAACAAAGTCCTGGCATTCCGTCAGGGCATCCAGGACGGCCGATCGTTGTCGCGTGGGCCGCTGCTGAGCCGTGCGGACGTTCACACCAGTTCACCCCTCGCGCCGCTCGCCGTCCCGCTGCCACCGTAGACAGAAATGAAATCCATGTCCATATGAACGATGAATCATGTGTCGACGGGTGGGGCCCAAGGCGCGTGGGGGCGTGTCAGCCCACCAGTCGGCCACCGGACGGCTGATGGCCGGCGACGAGACCGCCGCCTCGGCGGTTCGGACGAGTGGCGAGGCTGGTGGCGGTGAAGCCCGGCACTTCGGCGAGCGCCGACCGCGCCTGCCTGGGCTGCGTGGGGCGCGCGCACGGCCAGGACACGGCCGGGACACGGTCGGTGTACGCGTCGTGTTCTGCGGCCGGAAGGGCAACCCGTAAGTGACGGGGGTGCATTGGAGGGCCAAGGAGAGGAGGATGGGGTCGGCAGCGCCGGCGAGCGGTCGTGGTCGGCGTTCGGAAGACGACCGGAGATACGACATGACGACTGCACACGCTCCCCATCCGGACCACACGCACCAGCACGGCGAGGGCTGCGGCCATGTCGCCGTCCCGCACCAGGACCACGTGGACTACGCCCACGACGGTCACCTGCACCGCGTCCACGACGACCACATCGACGAGTGCGAGCCCGCGGGTCACTCAGCCCACGACGACCACGCCCACCAGCACGGTGAAGGCTGCAGTCACGTCGCGGTGCCCCATGGCGATCACGTCGACTACGTCCACGACGGCCACCGTCACGCAGGACACGACGGGCACTGGGACGACCACTGAACCGAGTCGCCCCGCTCACTTACTGGTCAGCGTGTCCAGGGTCAGCGCGACCAACTGGGCCCCCGTAGCAGCCTGCTCCTGGTCCGGCATGACGGCGGCGCGGAACGTGCGGGCGTGCAGCAGGGACATCAGCCACCAGGCCGCGGCGCGCGGGCCGAGGTTCGGGCGCTACGTGCAGGGCATGCGGCCCGAGGGATGACAAGACACGTCAACCACCCGGCTGAGCACGGGCACGGACTGGACAGCCCGTCCCTGCAATACCCCTGTGCGGAAGTCGCAGGTGTTTAAAGGCTCAGCGTAGGCCGTCGGTTCCGCCTGCGCGCTCAAACCGCTCCAGCTCGCCCCCGTCGCCAATCACCGCCACCAGATCGGCGCCGGCCAGCCGTGCGCGCGGGATGCCCGTCTCCGTGACCAGCCGGTCCACCGGCACGCGCTCCGGATCATCGGCCCGCAGTGCTCAGTCCTCAACTCCGCCTCGTCGCCGATCAGAAGCAGGACCCTGGCCTTGATCCGCTCGCTCAACCCATCGTTCCCTCCGGGAGGACTGTCAGAGCGGGGATCGTACAGTCGATCAACTGGAACAGAAAGCCCTGTTCCCTCGGCACGGGCGGGCCGACCGGGGCGGCACGCCTCCGCATAACGGCATTGGATCTGATGGGGACGAGTGCGGTGCCACTGTCCATCACACAGTCGCCCAGCGTTCCCGTCGACTCGGCCACTCGGCGACAGGGCTTGGCCACCACGGCACGGGCGACATGGAGGTGCAGCTGCGCACTGACCGGGGGCCCGGAACGGCCTGAGGACCTGTTCCGCCTCAGCTACGCCACGGCGTAGCAGGCACCTGTCCGGCGCGTCCGCGGAGGGGCTGTATGTGACCCGGCAGGGTGCGAAGTGGTGGCTGGGCTCGGTGCTGCCTTTCGGCGGTGTGGTCAGGGGCGAATGATGCGGTGGCTCCCCGGTTTCGCTGACCCGGGAACCAGTGCTACAAGCGCCGGGTCTCGGTCAGGCGGGGGTGACGTTTTCGGCTTGGGGTCCCTTGGGGCCCTGCGTCACGTCGAACTGGACCCTCTGGCCCTCGTTGAGTTCGCGGTAGCCGGTACTGGCGATGGCCGAGTAGTGGACGAACACGTCGGGGCCGCCGCCGTCCTGGGCGATGAAGCCGAAACCCTTCTCCGCGTTGAACCACTTCACAATGCCCGTAGCCATTTCAATCTCCTCCATGGGCACAGTGCGAGTCCGCTTCTGTGCCGTTGTGCTTTGACCGTCAACGGCTTCCCAGGGCTGCGGAGGCTAAACACGGCCATCCGCGAGGTGTCTTCACATCTCGGCGAAGGCAATGCTCAATCATTGGGTTTGAATTCTCTGCCGGGTTCGACTCTCCGGCACGAAATTCCCTCAAACAATTCCTTGGCGATTTGTCCAGCTCGAACGACCCGGCAATCCGGGGTGGCCTCAATGGCTTGGCGCATGGGATCAATGAGGTCTTCTCGGCAACGTGATAGTTGCGGTGTGTGACGGGGTGCGGGTGCCCGCTCGCGGCCTAGTTCTGCGGTGCCAGGGTGCGTAGGACGTCGAACTCGTTGCCCTCGGGGTCTGCCATGACCACCCAGTTTCGGTCTGAGCCCTGGCCCACATCCGTCTTGGTGGCGCCGAGGCCGAGCAATCTGGTCACCTCGTCCTCGGTGCTGCCGTCGATCGGGCTGACGTCGAGGTGAAGCCGGTTCTTCACGGTCTTGCCCTCGGGCACCTGGATGAACAGCAGGGTGGGCGGCATCTGGCGGGCCCGAACATCCTCGACGGTCGGCACCCAGGAGCCGATCTCGACCTTGCCCTCGCTCCGGTCGATCACCTTGAAGTCCAGGACCTTGCACCAGAAGGCCGCGAGCCTCTCCGGATCGTGGCAGTCAACGGCCAACTCGGTGAACCTACTTGTCATGACTCTCCCGGATAGTGCGGATGGGGCTCAGAGTATTGGCCACGCCGCCCGTCCGACAGATCCGCGATCTTCCTGGCTGACTAGGGCCATCAGACGGGCTTGACCCGGCATCAGATACGCGAGAAGCCCCTGGTAGGAACAGGTCTGCGAAGAACAGGTTCCGGGTACCGAGAGGCTTCACGCGTTGACCAGTATCACCTACACCGGCGTGCTCGATGTCAGCCGGGCCACTGCTGAGGCCCTCGCGAAGCTGCTGCTCGAACACCGCGAGCGTCTCGGGACCCGCAAGGGCACCCGCGCCCTGGGGCCGTTCAAACAGGGCGTGTTGATCCTGCGCTGGTTCCTGGACGGTACCCGGCTGACTCAACTCGCCCGCGACAACCGGATCTCCGTCCCGACGGCCTACCGCTACCTCCACGAAGGGCTGACCGTGCTCGCCGACCACGCCCCGGACCTGTCCATCGCACTGGAGCGCGCGGCCGCGGCCGGCTTTACACACCTCAACCTCGACGGCACCGTCATCCGTACCGATCGCGTCACCGCCTCTGGCCCGAACAAGGCCGACCTGTGGTGGTCGGGCAAGCACAAGCACCACGGCGGCAACGTCCAGGTCATTTCCGCACCCGACGGCTGGCCGCTCTGGGTCTCGCCGGTCCGGCCCGGCCGCGAGCACGACACCACCTGCGCCCGTACCCACGGCCTGATCGCCGCCCTGAACCGGCTCGCCGACACCCTCGACATCCCCACCCTGACCGACCTCGGCTACGAGAACATCGGCGACGGGTTCCGCCACCCGGTCAAGAAGCCCAAGGGCGGCGAACTCACCGACGACGCCAAGGCGTTCAACTCCGTCATCCGAGGCGTCCACGGCGTGGCCGAACGCGCCAACGCCCTGCTCAAGGTGACCTTCAAGGCTCTGGGCAGGGTCAGCCTCGATCCCAAGGCGATCACCCGGATCACCCGCGCCGCCCTCGTCCTGCTCCGGATGGAACACGGCCGCACCAGCTGAACGAAGATCACGAACCGTCACGAGACGTTACCGAGAAGGGCTCAATGTGCCGCCATCACCGAAGCGCCAGCGACAGAGTGACGAAGAAAGCGACGCCGTGACCACAACGGCCCCGGCGGCCGCCGGGGCCGTTTCACCTTGCTCCGTCGAAAATTAGTATGTCGCTTTCACGCACATCTTCAGCGTCGCTCAAAAAGTCGCCCAGCATGCCGACAACAGCGTCGAGGTCATCCTGACCCGGTGCGCGAAGTGCCACAACGACCGGCAGTCGATCAACAACCAGTGCACTGAGCACCTGTTGCGCGCTCGACCGGCCGCCCGAGCCGGACCCGTAGCGTCAGGCCGAAACGCGGACGACCCACCAAACCGTGTGCGTTTCGTCGGCCAGGAAAGGCCATTACGTGCAGCCGTTCGTGCCAGAGGCTGACTCACACGTGCTCGTGGAAGTCGAACCTCAGGCCAAGTGCTTAGAAGACGCCTGCTCTATCCACTGAGTCGCCGGGCTGACCAGCGAAAACGCGGACTTCCCGCCCTGCACCCCCCAGTGTGGGGGACACATGAGGGATCGTAGAGCTCTGGTGGCCGGGGTACGCAAGCATCTCGAGAGGCCACATGTAGCTTCCCACGCCATATGCACAGGACCGAAGCCCCTCACGTTCTGCGGGCCCCAGGCGTCCGGGCGAGTCGAAGAAGAAGACTCCCGACCCTTATCCGACATCCGATTTCCGCATGCGCGGGAGTTCCGAGATCTGGGTATCGGTGACGAGAGGCTGGCACGGCGTGATGACCGTGGCGGAGTGGCTTGATCATTGGATGCAACAGGCTCCTCTCCTTCCCGGTGACCGGCTGCGTGATCTGCTGGACCGGCTCGATGACCTCGATGAGGAGGAAGAGTAGCGCCGAGGGCGGCGTGCGTGTGTGGGGGCTTCTGTGTTTGTGCGGGACCGGTTGTGTGTCGGTAGGGTGACGTGCTGTGGCACCACGACCCTTGCATGAACTTGTTGAAGCGGGCTGGGCGAAGGCTCTGGAGCCGGTGGCCGGACGTATCGCGGCGATGGGGGACTTCCTGCGGGCCGAGATCGCGGCCGGCCGGACCTATCTTCCGGCTGGGGCGAATGTCCTGCGGGCCTTCCGGCAGCCGTTCGACGACGTCCGCGTGTTGATCGTCGGGCAGGATCCCTATCCCACGCCGGGGATGGCCATCGGGTTGAGTTTCGCGGTGGCGCCCGAGGTGCGTTCGTTGCCGGGCAGTCTGGAGAACATCTTCCGGGAACTGCATACGGACTTGGGGCTGCCCAGGCCGTCGAACGGCGATCTGACGCCCTGGACCGAGCAGGGCGTGCTGCTGCTGAACAGGGCGCTCACCACGGCCCCGCGCAGTCCGGGGGCGCACCGGGGCAAGGGGTGGGAGGAGGTCACCGAGCAGGCCATCCGGGCGCTGGCCGCGCGCGGTAAGCCGCTGGTGTCGATCCTGTGGGGGCGTGACGCGCGGAATCTGCGGCCGTTGCTGGGGGATCTTCCGGCGATCGAGTCGGCGCATCCGTCGCCGATGTCGGCGGACCGCGGGTTTTTCGGTTCGCGCCCGTTCAGCCGGGCCAATGACCTGCTGGTGCGGCAGGGTGCGCAGCCGGTGGACTGGCGCCTGCCGTAGGTCATGGTGACGGCGGCCTCTTGCCTGGTGTGCCGGGCTCTTGTCGGGCGTGGGTCACGACTCTCGTTGAGCGAGAGTCATCACCGACCGCCTCTCAGAAGGGGTGTCGATCTGTGCTCGATGACGCATCATGTGGAGTGCGTGGCCATCCTTGAACCGGCCGCTAAGGGTTCCTGACTTGCGGTTTTGTGAGTGCGCATTATGTGTGGTGTGGGTGTTACGGGCGATATCTTGACGCTGAAATGAAGCTCGTGACGCTCATTTGACGCTCGCCTGATGGAGTGTCAGGCGTGCTGAAGTGTTGCTTATGCCGCATGTAGCGGCCAAGGTCGAAGGGGTTCTCTCAGGAAAAGGCGGTGAGTCGCCCTGGCGGAGGGGTGAAGAGATCTTCTTGAAGTCCTCTACCAGGTGGTCCTGACCTGCGGCAATGTGGTCGATCAGGTCTCTGACCTGTGCTGATCCTTCTTTCGCGGTCTTTCAGGCTCGTGCCCGGTTAGATAGTCGATTCTCCCCACGCGCTCCCCACAGCCGCCCATACTCCCCAGATTCTCCCCAGGGGAGTCGGGGGAGAGGCTCGGTGTGCCCTGGTGTTCGCGCTTGTGGAGCGGGCGCGGCAGGTACGGTGCGTAATTTCCGGATGCCTCAGGGCGGCGAAGGCCGGGGATGAGGCCGGCGACGCGCTGACGCCCGGGTGCTTGCTTCTGGCGGTCCCAGGAGCTCATGACTGCGCCACCGGGATCGTCCGTGCGTCTCTGTGCTGCTGGCGGTCAGCGCTATGGGGCGCTGCCCATCTCCGCGGTGAAGCCCATGGTGTCGCTGTCGAATCCTCGGACCATCTCGTGAAACTCCCACGCTCCGGAGGTATCCCGGGTGAACTCCGCGACAGTGGCGGCAGTGGATCCGGAGACCTGCGCGAAGTTGTCCTTCAGCAGTTCCTCGTACCCCTCGACCACCAGCACTCCGGCGTTCGATATGTCGCCGAAGGTCTTGGTGCCGCTGTTCTGGTGGATCGCCACGCCCACGACCACCCGTGCGAAGGAGGACGCGAGGCGATCGAGCTCCAGAGACATCGCTTCGACATAGCCGAAGCCCTGGCCGGTCTGGCTGTGGCGGCTCATGTTGATGGTGCCGTCCGGTGAGCGGCTGTCGAAGTGGACGACGTACGCCGGCCGCCCGTAGGGGGCGTCCGCCGAGTAGGTGGCAGCGATGATGTCGAGATGATGAGGCGGCTGATCCCAGGGACTCGGGTCCCACTTGAGCCGCACCTCGGCCTTCTCCACTCCCTGGCTGTCGCTGCTCACCGGATTGCTGCCTCTCCCATACCAAGCCACCACGGGATCGGTCCCCCGCATGGTCAAGTATGGCTCTCGGCCATCCCGTTGAAGCCTTGTCCGGCTGGCTCCTTCGGCGGCCGATGCGTTCACGCGTGTGCCCGGCACCCTGCTGCCATGGTCTCTGTCAGCCACGCAGCGCTCGTTGACGCCGTGCCACGCTCCTGGTTCGAGGGCGTCGTCGCCGTGCTCGCAGGGCTGGGGGAGGAGAACCGGGCCCGGGGTTCCTAGTCGACCTCCAGCGCCGCCCGGGCGAGCTCCAGGAACCTCAGGTGCTCCTGGCGGAAGTCCCGGTGTGCGGCGTCGTACCGGCTGCGCTCTTCCTCGCTGCCCGTCACCAGTTGTCCGAGCAGGCTGTTCGTGGTGATCGCCGCGCGGCGCAGTGTGTGCGCAGCTTCGGCGACCGGCGTCGGCCCTTCCAGCATGACCTCCCGGCTGGCTCTGGTCACCTCGTTGAGCGCCGCTCGGGCGGCGGTCTGCATCTGCGCGACGAGGGCGGCTCGCGGCTGGGCCTCCGGTGTGGCGTCGACCTCCTCCATGCGCCACAACACCTCCGACAGTCCGTGCACCGCCGCGCTCATTTCCCGGTACGCGTCGCGCCGCCGGGTGCGTGCCTCTGCGGCCTGGGCCGCATGCGCGGTGACCTCGGCCTGCACCCGCGCGGATCTGGTGGCACCTCGGCCGGTGACCCAACTCGCGACCACCGCCGTCCCACCGGTGATGAGACCGATCCACCAACTGTTGTCGACCACAGCGGAATTGTGACAGCCGACCGCGCGTCTACAGGGAGTCGCCTACGTGCGGCCCGAAGCGGCCGTGCGGCGAAGCGCTTCCTCCTTCCCGCCGTCCGCCGATGAGGAGCCCTCTGCAGACTCTGACGTTGCCCTCTCTCCGGACTTCTGCTCTCGCAACCGGCGGGCGCGCGTGACGAGGCCGGTGCTGGAGCTTCTGCTCCGGTGCCCGTGGACGCGCGGGTCGTCCGTGACGTCGTAGCGCTGCACGTACGCCCCGAGGAACGCCTGAAGCGTGGCGACCGCGGGGATGGCGATCAGGGCGCCGACGGCGCCGAGGAGGGCGGTACCGGCGATGACGGAGCCGAACGCGACCGCGGGGTGGATGTCGACGGTCCTGGCGGTCAGCTTGGGCTGCAGCAGGTAGTTCTCGAACTGCTGGTAGACCACGACGAAGACCAGCACCCACAGCGCGTACCAGGGGTCGACGGTGAACGCGATGAGCATCGGCAGGGCGCCTGCGAGGTAGGTGCCGATGGTGGGGATGAACTGCGAGACCAGGCCGACCCAGACGGCGAGCACGGGCGCGTAGGGGACGCCCAGCGCTTGCAGAAGTATGTAGTGCGCGATGCCGGAGATCAGGGCCATCAGGCCGCGTGAGTAGATGTAGCCGCCGGTCTTGTCGACGGCGATCTCCCACGCGCGCAGCACCTCGGCCTGCTTGGCGGGCGGCAGGACGGAGCACAGCGCCCGGCGCAGGCGGGGGCCGTCGGCGGCGAAGTAGAACGAGAACAGCGTGATCGTCAGCAGCTGGAAGAGCCCGCCCAACACCTGGGTGGACACGTCCAGGACGCCGGTTGCGCTGTTCTGCACGTAGTCGCGCAGCCAGTTGGAGCGGAGCAGATCCTCCTGTACGTCCACCCGTTTCAGGTCGGTCTTGAAGTGGGTGTTGATCCAGTTGATGACGGAGTCGAGGTAGGCCGGGAAGTCCTCGACGATCTTGATGATCTGCTCGGCGAGCATGGAGCCGAGCAGCGTGACGAAGCCGACGGTCACGATCACGAGGCCGAGGAAGACCAGGAAGGCGGCCAGGCCCCTGCGCATGCCGCGGGAGGCCATCCAGCTCACTGCGGGCTCGATCGCGAGGGCGAGGAAGAACGCGATGAGGATGTTGATCAGCAGGCCGAGGAGCTGGTGGAAGGCCCAACCGGCCAGCTGGAACACGGCGATGAGCGCGAGTGCGAGCACCAGGGCGCGCGGCAGCCAGCCCGGCATGCGCGCACCGCGCCCGGTGGCCTGTCCGGGCGAGGGCTGGGGGCTCGGCGGCGTGTCGATTGCAGACACGTGCGGGGCGGCCTGGCCGGTCTCGTCTGTGCGTGCCACCGTGCAAGTCTCGCCCACGCCGCTTCGGGGCCGGACGCCGCCCATGGTTCTTACCGGATCGGCCCGGTGCGGCGCGTCGGGGCGCAGGCGGGTACTCCCGCTGTCGTACGCGCTCGGGCATGGGCGCTCATACGGTGTGGAGGTGATGTCCTTCGATCGCCTGAGTGCCTGGCTGCGGGACCTTTCGCCGAGGTCCGTGGATTTCCTCGTGGTGGCCGTGGTCGCGTGGTTCACCGGGCTGGACGCGGCATCGAACGAACCGGAGTACCGGCAGGCGGACTGGTTCACCTGGCTGCTGCTCGCGGTGTCGCTGCTCGCGCTGTTCTGGCGGCGGCGGTGGCCGGTGGCGGTCGCGGTGGTGACCGGGGCGGCGTGCGCGGGCTGGGCGCTGTACGGGCACATCGGGGAGCTGCTGAACCTGCCGGTGATCGTGGCGTTGTACACGGTCGCGGTGCAGGGCGACCGGCGGCGCACCCTGTGGACCGGGCTGATCGCCTCGCTGACGTCGGGTGCGGTCGCGCTGTGGGTGGGCAACGACGTGGTGAACCCGCAGGGGCTGGCGGTGCTGGAGATGCTGTGGCCGCTGGTGCCGCTGCTGCTGGGGGAAGCGGTGCGTACGCGGCGGCAGTTGCAGGCCGAGTACGCCGCCCGGGCCGTCCGTGCGGAGGAGGACCGGGAGCGGGAGGCGGCGCGGCGGGTGCATGAGGAGCGGGTGCGGATCGCCCGCGAGCTGCACGACGTCGTCGCGCACACGGTCACCGCGATGACGGTGCAGGCGGGCGTGGGGCTGGACGCGTTCGACGTGAAGCCGGAGGTGGCCCGGGCCGCGATGCGGCAGGTGCGGGAGGCGGGCAAGGAGGCGGTGCGGGAGCTGCGGGCCACCGTCACCGTGTTGCGCGAGCAGGAGGGTGATCCGGTGGAACCGGCGCCGGGGCTCGAGCGGCTCGCCGAGCTGGTCGACCGGTTCGCGGGCGGCGATGTGGAGATCACGCTGCGGCGGGAGGGCGCGCCGGACGGTGTGTCGCCGGTGGTGGGGCTGGCCGTGTACCGGATCGTCCAGGAGGCGCTGACGAACGTTGTCAAGCACTCCGGCGCTCGGCACGCGGCGGTGTCCGTCGTCCGGGCGGACGGTCGGCTGACGGTGGAGGTCGTCGACGACGGCCCGCTGGCCATGCCACAGGCAGTGGGCGGCTTCGGGCTGGTCGGGATGCGGGAGCGGGCCGCGGCGGCCGGGGGCACGATCGACTACGGGCCGCTGCCCGGCGGCGGTTTCCGGGTGCGGGCCGAACTCCCGGCCCGCGGTGGCGACGGAGGGGAGCGATCGTGACGGTGCGCGTGGTGCTCGCGGACGACCAGACCGTCGTACGAGCCGGCTTCCGCGCCCTGCTGGACCTGACCGACGACCTCGTGGTGGTCGCGGAGGCGGCCGATGGGCGGCAGGCCGTGGAGGCGGTGCGGCTGACTCGGCCCGACGTCGTCCTGATGGACATCCGCATGCCCGGCGTCGACGGCATCGAGGCCACCCGCCTCATCGCCGCCGACCCTGCCCTGGACGGCGTACGGGTGGTCATGCTCACCACCTACCAGGTCGACGCGTACGTCTTCGAGGCGCTGCGGCACGGGGCGGCGGGCTTCCTGCTCAAGGACATCGAGCCGGACGAGCTGCGGGAGGCGATCCGCACGGTCGCCGCCGGGCAAAGCCTCCTCGCCCCGGCCGTGACGCGCTCGGTGGTGGAAGAGTTCGCCCGGCTGAAAGGTCCGGAGGCGGCCGGTGCCGAGCGGCTGGCGGTGCTCACCGAGCGGGAGCGCGAGGTGATGGCGCTGGTCGCAGCCGGGCTGAGCAACGAGGAGATCGGCCGGGAACTGCTCATGAGCCCACTGACCGCAAAGACCCACGTGAGCCGCGCGATGACCAAGCTCCGGGCACGGGACCGGGCACAGCTGGTGGTGCTGGCGTACGAGACGGGACTGGTCAGAGCAGGGGAAGGCTGAGCGAGCAATACCGGAGTGGTTCTGCCGGCGGACGGAATGTGCTGCGGCGTCGCCCGGGCCATGCCCAGCCCCGGTGGGCGACGCGGGTGACCCGCACCACCCCGAACAGACCGGTCAGCCAGCGGCGATGCCCCACCTCCCGCCACCTGCGCACCTTCCCGTCCAAGCCGGTCACCCCCCTGGGCCTCGCCCGCCCGCAGCGCGTCCTCTTCCCGGCGGGCACGGAGATCGAGGTGGTCCTGCATCAGTTGTCGCAGCAGCTCACGGCCCCGCTAGCACTGCGGGAGAAGGAGAACGGATCAGGTTCGTGCAGGGCGTCGTACTGTTCCATCGGGGCTCTTTTCCTTGCGTGGATCCGATCTGGTTCGCATCTTCGAATCTGCGGAGAAGAGCCCCTTGGTCACCGCGAGGTGACCCGGTCCCTGCTTCGCCCGCCCCGAGCAAGCGTGAACTGGCCCGGCGCGTCCTCGTCCAGCCAACCCCGCTCTACCAACCGCTTCAGCTTCCCCCGCGTCCCCTCGATCTTCACCGTCGTCGCAGTCAACCCGATCCGCGGCACGATTTGCTTGGCCTGCAACGGCCCCGGCGCATCGGAGACGACCTCCACGATGTCGCGGCACACATCCGGCAGCACTCCCGCGACCAGACCCTCCCGCCACGGCGGCACCATCACCACCCCGATGCCCCGGGCCGCCGTCGCGTCCTTCACTTCCGGCGGATCCGCTGCCGCCCCATCCGCTTGCTTCTCTGCCTCCATGGCCGACAGCTCCGCCAGCACCTCCGCGACGGTCACCCGCGTGACAACCAACCGCGCCAGATCCTCCCGGGCCCCCTCCAGATGAACGGACAACCCCTCTGTCTCCGCTTGGAGTTCGTCGACCCGCCGTCGGGCCACGGCCTCACGTTCCTCCGGCAACGACACCATGACGCCTCCTTCACACGCCACGGTGGAAGCCAGCCGTCTCCGGCACCTACCCATCAGGAACTTCCCTGCTCAGTCCCTCCCCTCAGAGGATCCGGGCTCATCCAGGTTCGGTTGCAAGTTGGCGAGGTGACGGGCTGCCGTCTGGCGCCTCCTCGCAAAGAATCCGACCATTGGCTGCGGGGTGCCCGTGCCCGGGGCGGTGCCGGGATCCAACGGGGGCTGGCGCCGGGGGCGTCGGGAGGGGCGAGCATGGGCAGCTGGATCGTGATCGCGCAGTGCCACTACAACGGTGACTACCTCCAGACCGAGATCATCCGTGAGGTGAACGGTACGAAGGAGCAGGCGCTGGGGGAACTCCGCGCCGTCGTCCATACCTATCGGCCGCGCACGAGGATCATCGAACAGTGGCGCCGGGTGTACCGCCTAGCTGACGGCGAGTCGTACTTCGTGTTGATCAAGGGGATGACAACGCTGTGGAACTGCACGCTGCAGGTCGCGGAGTTGGTCTCGGACTCGGCCGACCAGGGTGAGGCCAGGAGCATGCAGGCGGAGGAGACAGCGGCGGACCTGGCTGTCGAGCCGCAGGACTGGCCGCCTCGCTACTGGCACGACCCTAAAGCGTTCGGCTGATGGCCGGGCGGCGCATCGCGCGGTCGGCTGACGATGCGAGTGGCGACGCCAGCGTTTGGGGCGCACGGCCCTCGCCGGACACGCCGAACGCGCCTCCACCGAGATGACCGTTCAAGCCCGGGCCGAACGCCTCCCCGCCGCCCGCCGCGACAACGGCGACGCCTGCCATCGCTGCCTCACCGGCCACCTCGACCAGCTCCACTACGACACCGCCCTCACCGTCGGCTGGCCGATCGCCGCTGGCGCTGTCGAAGGAGCATGCCGCCACCTCATCGCCGACCGCCTCGACATCACCGGCGCCCGCTGGGGCCTGCACGGCGCGGAAGTCGTCCTCCAGCTCCGCGCCCTGATCACCAACAGCGACTTCGACGACTACTGGTCCTTCCATGCCGCCCGCGAGCACCAGGGTCTCTACCCCACCCCCGACCAGCAGGAGTACAGCCTCACAGCTTGAACCCGACCTTCACTTCAGAGAATCCGCGCCCAGAGGCGATGACGGAAATGGCCTGGCACCGGAAAATCCCGGGGAAATTTGAATGATTGCCTGGTGTGCCCGACGGGAGCTACTCCCGAGGGAGTAGCCGCCGACTCACCGTGGCGGATGTCCGGATCGTCCGGGCTTCATACCGTCGTCGGCATGATCGAAGCACGCGACCTCACGAAACGCTACGGAGACAAGGCCGCCGTCGACGGGCTGACGTTCACCGTTCGCCCCGGACGGGTGACCGGCTTCCTCGGCCCGAACGGCGCCGGCAAGTCCACCACCCTGCGCCTCGTCCTCGGCCTCGACGCCCCCACCGCGGGCACGGTCACGGTGGCGGGCCGGCGGTATGCCGAACTGGCCGCGCCCCTGCGCACGGTCGGCTCGCTGCTGGACGCCAAAGGCGTGCACGGCGGCCGCACCGCCCACCAGCACCTGACTGGGCTCGCGGCGAGCAACCGCATCCCGCGCCGCCGGGTCGAGGACGTCCTCGACCTGACCGGCCTGACCGAGGTCGCCGGACGGCGGGTCAAGGGCTTCTCGCTCGGCATGAGCCAGCGGCTCGGCATGGCCGCCGCGCTGCTCGGCGACCCGGAGGTGCTGCTCCTGGACGAGCCGGTCAACGGCCTGGACACCGAGGGCATCCGCTGGATCCGCACGCTGCTGAAGTCCCTTGCCGCGCAAGGCCGTACGGTCTTCCTCTCCAGCCATCTGATGAGCGAGATGGAGCTGACCGCCGACCACCTGATCGTGATCGGCCGCGGCAGGCTGCTGGCCGACACGGCCGTGCGCGACTTCATCGAGACCAACTCCCGCGCCCATACGCTCGTCCGCTCGCCGGAGCCGGAGAAGCTGCGCGACCTGCTGGAGGCTAAGGGGGCGAGCGTATGTCTGGACGCCCGGGGCGGCTGGCGGGTGGACGGTCTCGACGCGACCGCCATCGGTGACCTGGCCCGCGACCACGGGCTCGCGGTGCATGAAGTCACGCCGGCTCACTCCTCGTTGGAGGAGGTCTACACGGCTCTCTCCCGCGACTCGGCCGAGTACCGGACCCGGCAGGAGGCCCTGCGATGACGACCCTCGCCGACGCACGGGCGGGCTTCTCGCAGTCGCTCGCCCATGAGTGGATCAAGTTCCGCAGCGTGCGTTCCCTGGTCTGGACGACCGTCGCGACCGCCGCCGTGCCCGTGCTGGGTGCGGTGTTCGTCGCGGCGACGGGCAGCCTGCAGCAGGACGATACGGTGCTCGGCGGCAGCCTGAGCCTGTCCGTCGTGGCCCAGATACTCGCCGCGGTCGTCGGCGCCCTGGTGATCACCGGCGAGTACGCAAGTGGCACCATCCGCACCACGTTCTCCGCCACCCCGCGCCGCGCAACCGTGTTGGCGGCGAAGGCGGCGCTGCTCGCCGGCCTGACGTACGCCCTGGCACTGGTCTTCTGCGCGCTCGCCTACCTCGTCGGCGAGGCACTGCTCGAAGACGGCAGGTACGCCCAAGGGGAGCCGCTGCCCGCCCTGTTCGGCATCGCCGCCTCCTTTGCCGTGGCCGCGCTGCTCGGCCTGGCGGTCGGCACCCTCGTACGCCACTCCGCGGGCGCTGTCACCGCCGTCATCGGCGTCCTGCTCCTGCCCTCTCTCCTCGGCCCGCTGTTCGGCGACGCCCAGCGCTGGGTCGCGGGCATCTCGCCGACGGCCGCCCTGCAGAAACTCACCCAGACCTCGGACGCCACCGTCCAGACGGTCGGCAGCCTCGGCCCCTGGCCGTCCCTGCTGCTGGTAGCGGGCTACACGGCGGCACTGCTCCTGCTCGCGACCGCGACCCTGCGCAGCCGAGATGCATGACAACTGCCTTCGCACGAAAGGAAATCAGCCATGCCGTGGAGCCACGGACGCTTACGCCTGCTCCTCACCCTGGTCGTCGTCGACCTCCTGCTGCTGATCGGGATCTCCTGCATGGACGCCGAGGCGACCGTACCCGCAGCGCACGGTGCCCGAGTCACCGCCGAGGAGAAGAGAGGAGAGCGTCTGGTCGACCTCACCGTCGACTCACCCGCCCTGGGCCGCACCGCGAAGGTCCGTCTGCTGACCCCGGACGGCTGGCAGGACAGGCGGCCGGGCGAGAGGTGGCCGACGCTGTATCTGCTGGTCGGCGGGGACGGCAACCACAAAGCCTGGACCGAGGACTATGACGCCCGCCTCAGGGACCTGCCCCAGCTGCGCGACGTGCTGGTCGTGATGCCGGAGATGCCGCTGTTCGGCTTCTACAGCGACTGGTTCAACGCCGGCCGCGGCGGACCGCCCGCCGTCGAGACTTTCCACCTGAAGGAGATGCGCCCGCTGCTGGAGCGCCACTACGGCGCGGGTACCCGTCGTGCGGCCGCGGGGGAGTCGCAGGGCGGGTTCGGCGCCCTCTCCTACGCCGCACGCCATCCGGGGATGTTCCGGGCCGCGGCGAGCTACAGCGGCTTCGTGCACCCGAGCCGACACCCGCACGCCATCCGGGCCGCGATGACCTACCTGGGCCTGGACTGGACGGCGCTATGGGGCGACCCGTCCGCCCAGCGTGCCAACTGGCGGGCCCACGACCCTTATTACCTGGCCGACCGGCTGCGCACCACGCCTGTCTACCTCTCCAGCGGCGACGGCACGGCAGGCGACCTCGACCCGCCGGGCACCGAACCCGACCCGGAGATCCCCGGCCTGGAAGATCCCGCCGACCCGTTCCCCGAGAACGCGATCTCCCCGACGGAGACGCTCATGGAACGCGAGTCCCGTGCCTTGGCCGCGCGTCTGGCCTCCGCCGGCACCCCGGTGACGACCCACTTCTACGCGGGCACACACTCCCCGCCGTACTGGGTTCGGGAGTTCCACCGCTCGCTGCCGCTGCTCCTTGACGCCCTGCACGGCGCCGAGCAAGACCCCCACGTCGTCCGGGAGGAGCGCGTCGCCCCACGTCAGGTTGATCTCACCGTCGCCTCGCCCGCGCTGGGCGGCGCGGCCAAGGTCCGGCTGCTGACCCCGGACGGCTGGGAACGGCGGCGGCCCGGACAGACCTGGCCCGTCCTGTACCTCCTGCACGGCGGCTTCGAACCGGAGACGTACAAGACCTGGACCCGCGAGTCCGACGTCGAGGAACTGTCCCAGCTGCGCGATGTCCTGGTGGTGATGCCGGAGGGAGGCCAGGTCGGCTTCTACAGCAACTGGTGGAACCACGGCACCGGCGGCCCGCCCGCCTGGGAGACCTTCCACCTGGACGAACTGCGCCCCCTGCTGGAACGCCACTACGGTGCCAGGACGCGCCGTGCGGTGGCCGGGCTGTCGATGGGCGGCTTCGGCGCGGTCTCCTACGCCGCCCGCCGCCCGGACCTGTTCCGCACCGCGGCGAGCTACAGCGGGCCCGTTCACCTCCTCCACCCGCGGATGCGCGAGGTCTGGCCGCTGATGGAGGAGGCGTACGGCGGCGACCTGGACGCCCTGTGGGGCGACCGGGATGCCCAGCGCGCCGTCTGGCAGGCGCACGACCCGCACCATCTGGCCGAACGGCTGCGCCACACCCGCGTCTACCTCTCGACCGGGGACGGCCACCCGGGACCGCTCGATCCGCCGGGCAGCGCGTACGACCCGGCGGAAGCCGTCATCCACGACCTGACCCGGTCCCTGGATGCCCGGCTGCGGCGGCTCGGCGCCCCGGTGACCAGTCATTTCCACTCCGGCACCCACCATCCGGCCTACGGGGAGCGGGAGTTGCACCACTCCCTGCCGATGCTGCTGCGTGCCCTGGGCGGGTGAACACCGCGTGCGTCAGCCCTGGGCGCGAGGAGGCTCTTCGCCGCCCGGTCGCGGGGTGGACCGGGGCGCATCGGTGGGCGGTGTGCCGGGTGTGCTGGTCTCGGCCTGGATCACGCGAGGGGCCGCCTGCTCCCCGGCCGTAGCCTGCTCCTCCTCCTTGATCGCCCTGGCCTCCGCCTTGAGGATGCGTGCCGACTTGCCCGCCGAGCGGGCGAGGTCGGGGAGTTTCTTGGCGGCGAGGACGGCTATGACGACGATAAGGATGATCGCGAGCTCGCTGAGTCCGAACATGCGGGTCCTGTCTGCTGTGTGGCCCGGTCCGGGTACGGCCGGGCGCATCGGGGGAGGCGGGCGGGGCGCCCTGGTCTACAGGTGGGGTGCGATGGACGGCAGCAGGTCCTGGAAGGTGCGGCCGGTGGCGGGTTCGCCGATGGCCTTCATCTGCCAGCTGCCACCGGTGCGGTGGACCTTGGCCATGATCTGGGCGGTGTGCTTGCCTCCGCCGGTGAGGGTGTAGCGGGCCAGTTCGGCGCCCGTGGTCTCGTCGACCAGGCGGCAGAACGCGTTCTGCACTTCGGCGAAGGTCTGGCCGGTGAAGGAGTTGACGGTGAAGACGATCTGGTCGATCTGCGCGGGGACGCGGGCCAGGTCGACGAGGACGGCTTCGTCGTCGCCTCCGGAGCCGGCCCCGCCGGTGAGGTTGTCGCCGGTGTGCCGGACGGAGCCGTCGTCGCTGACCAGGTGTTGGAAGAAGACAACGTCGACCGGCTGCCCGGCGGCGAAGAGTACGGCCGAGGCGTCCAGGTCGATGTCTCCGCCTCCGGTGAGCTTGGCGAGGAAGCCTTTGCGAGCTGCGGCCTGCCAGCCCAAGCCCATCCGGACGGAGGTCAGGGCGCTGCCGTCGGCCTTGTTCAGGCTGATCTGCTGGCCCTTGGTCATGTTGACCGACATGGGGTGCTTTTCCTTCGGGTTTGGCGCTGTTTGATGGAACTGTCCGGGAGCGTCTGCTCGGCCGTCCGGACCGGCACGGCTGCTAGCCGGTGGGCGGAGAGCCGCTCTTGGAGTCGGTGGTGGGCGAGTGCCCGGAGGCGCAGGCGCGTGGCGGCCCGGCCGGTCGGGTCGGCGCGCAGGGCGCTCAGGATGTCCGGGGTGTTCAGCGCCAGGTGCAGTACGGCCTCGAAGTCCGCCCGGTCCTGGGGGCGGAGGCCGGAGGGGTGGGCCACGCGGTCTCCTGACGGGTAGGGGTACTTCGGTGCTGGACGAGGGTGTGCCGGGCCTGCCCCCGGGGATCAGGCCCGGGGGCAGGCTGTCTGGGTCAGACGTTGACGCCGAAGTCGGAGGCGATCCCGGCCAGGCCGGACGCGTAACCCTGCCCGACCGCGCGGAACTTCCACTCCGTCCCGTTGCGGTACAGCTCGCCGAAGACCATCGCGGTCTCGGTGGAGGCGTCCTCGGACAGGTCGTACCTGGCGATTTCCGCGCCGCCCGCCTGGTTGACGACGCGGATGAAGGCGTTGCGGACCTGGCCGAAGCTTTGGCCGCGGTTCTCGGCGTCGTGGATGGAGACCGGGAAGACGATCCGGTCGATCTCGGCGGGCACGGTGGCGAGGTTCACCTTGACGGCCTCGTCGTCGCCCTCGCCCTCGCCGGTGAGGTTGTCCCCGGTGTGCTCGACCGAACCGTCCGGGCTGGTCAGGTTGTTGTAGAAGACGAAGTGCTGGTCGGAGAGCACTTTGCCGGAGGTGTCGAGCAGCAGGGCGGATGCGTCGAGGTCGAAGTCGGTGCCGGTGGTGCTGCGCACGTCCCAGCCCAGACCGACCAGGACGGCGGTCAGACCCGGTGCCTCCTTGCTGAGCGAGACATTGCCACCCTTGGCCAGGGAAACTCCCACTGCGTACTCCTTCTCGATGTGTCAGGTCAGGGTCCGGTGGGACCCGGGGATAAAATCTACAACACTGTAGAAGGTGAGGGAGGGTTTACGCGGCCCTCGAGGTTTGGCCGTGTCGCGTAGGGCCGAGAAATGGTGGGCGCGGTGAAGTGGCTGGTCGGTCACGGGAGTTGCCGAAGAGGATGCGGTAGCCGATTAGCAGGACCAGCGCGCCCGCGACGGCCGAGCCCCAGGTGGCGGCGTTCGTCTCTCCTTGTGTCGTTGCCGTCTCTTGCGGCACGGAAGAACCTGTCCGGGCAGACTGGCTTCTACAATCATGTAGATGTTGTGGTGAGGGGCAGCGGAGCACCGGCCGCGGCGCGATGGCCGGCTGTGGAGCGTCGATACGATGGACCGCCCGTGAATTCAGGGTCGGCGGAAGGGAGACAGGCGTGACGGACCAGCGGCAGCGTCCCCCGCGGCGGGGGCAGGGTGAACTGGAGGCACTCGTCCTGTCGGCCCTGCATGAGGCGGACGGCCCGGCGAGCGCGGGATGGGTGCAGGAACGCCTCGGCGAAGACCTCGCCTATACGACGGTGATCACGATCCTCACCCGGCTGCTGGCCAAGGGCGCGGTCACCCGCGAGCGCGTCGGCCGGTCCTTCGCCTGGACCCCCGCCTCGGACCAGGCGGGCCTGGCCGCGCACAAGATGCGCAAGGTGCTCGACCGTGAAAGCGACCGGGAGGCGGTGCTGGCCAGCTTCGTCACCTCCCTGGAACCGGACGACGAGCGGCTGCTGCGCGAACTGCTGGGTCGAGCCGAGGGCGAAGGGGAAGACTGAAGCCTCATGGGGGTGTTCGTCTTTCTGCCTCTGGTCCTGCCGTTGACGGCATGGCCGATCGCGCGCCTGGCCGAGCAGCGCCTGCATCCGCGGACCGCCACCCGGCTGCTGACCGGGCTGGCCGTGGTGATGGCGATGTGCAGCACCGTGTGTCTGGGGCTGCTGATGGTGGTCGGCACGGCGCAGTTGCCCGGCAACCCGCTGCCCGACGGCTGGTCGGATCCCGAGGTGCGCGAGGCCGTGCCGTACGACGAGGTCGCCGGGAAGCTGGCCATTCCGGCGCTCCTCGCGGTGCTGCTGGCCTGCGGCCGCACGCTGTGGCGGCACCGACGGGTCCGCCGCCACGCCCACCGGGCCCTGGCCGGGCTGCCGGGCACGGAGGTGGCCGTACTGCCCGACGAGGTGCCGTACGCCTACGCCCTCCCCGGCGGGCGACGGGGCCGGATCGTGGTGACCACCGCCCTGCTGTCCTGCCTCGAACCGGCCGAACGGCGCGCCCTGTTCGCCCACGAGCGCGCCCATCTCGCCGCCCGGCACCACCGGTTCCTGCTCGCCGTCCAGCTGGCCGCGCGCGCCAACCCGTTCCTGCGGCCGCTGCGCACGGCCGTGTCCTACACGGCGGAGCGGTGGGCGGACGAGGACGCGGCCCACGCCGTCGGTGACCGCAGGACCGTGGCGTGCGCGATCGGCAAGGCGGCGCTCGTCTCCCGGGGCACCCCGGTACCAACGCTCGCGGGCTTCGCCGTGCCTGGGCCGGTGCCGCGTCGGGTGGCGGCCCTGCTGGAGCCCGCGCCCGCGGCGCGCAGCTGGCCCTCGCTGTTCACCGCGGTGGGCATGGCGGCGTGGACGGCGGCCGTGGGGACGGCCCTGTCCGCGATGTCGTCCGCGAACTCGGCCGTCACGATGGTCCTCATCCTGCACGCGGCGACGCCGCTCTGAGGTCTCTGAGCGGCAGGCGCGGCGGCCGGCAGTGCTTATGCACTCTCCGAGAGACGGATCCCCGACAACCAGCCCGCCTCTTGCCAAGGACACCCGACACGGTGGTCGTCTCCAGACCGGCGATCACACCGCCGGGATCGCTACCGGAACTTGTCGAGGATGACCGGGCGGTTCATGTCTCCTGGTGGAACGGTGCCATCCGGCGCAGGAACGCATCCCACAGCCGATCGGGGAGCGCCCGGCGGATCCGTGGCATGACCCGGGCCTGGGGTCCGATCCGGTAGCGGGTTCTGGGACGGCGGGCCGTGACCGCTTTGTGCACGACCTCGGCGACGTCCTCGGGTGTGAGAACGGCGCGGGCGCCCTCCCGATGGGCTCGGTCGGCCATCCTGTTGACGTTGTCCTGGAAGGTTGCGTACGGGCTGTGGCTGTCCTGGTGCCGGAGGGTCGCTCTGCCGGTGCTCATGAACTGCGTCCGTACCGCGCCCGGCTCCAAAAGGACGACCCGGATGCCGGCGTGGGCGACCTCGAGGCGCAGCCCGTCGCAGAGCGCTTCCAGGGCGTGCTTGGTCATGCTGTAGGCGGTCGAGGCGGGCGGGGTGATCAGTCCGGCGGCCGAGCCGAGGTTGACGATCGTCCCTGCGTGCTGGGCTCGCATGCCGGGCAGGACCAGCTGGCACAGCCGGACCAGTCCGAACACATTCGTCTCGAACTGCCGGCGCAGGGCCTCCATCGGCAGTTCCTCGACCACACCGATCTGTCCGTAGCCGGCGTTGTTGACCAGCACTCCGACGGCACCGTGAGCGGCCTCGACCGCCTTGACGGCTCGTACGCGGGATTCCTCGTCGGTGACGTCGAGCCGCAGCGTGCAACAGCCGGCCGCTGCCAGCTCCGTGAGGGTCTCCGGGCTGCGGGCCGAGGCCCAGACGGGCAGGCCCGCCCGGACCAGGGCCAGGGCTGTCGCTCTCCCGATGCCGGTGGAGCAGCCGGTGACCAGCACTGCGTTGGAGCGCTGCATGGTGCCTCCTCGCGGATCAGATCTACTTGCCGAACGGTCGGTAAGTATACCGTCCGTCACTTACCGACCGGTCGTCAAGTAGACTCATAGGAGACCGCACGGAGAAGGGGTCTCATGGCTGAGCGCAACGCCGACAGGACGAGATCACGCATCCTGGACATCGCCGGGAAACTGTTCAGGACACAGGGCTACGCCGGGACGTCGATCTCCGACATCGCCAGGCAACTGGGCACCAGCAAGGCAGCGCTCTACTACCACTTCCCGTCCAAGGACGACATCCTCGACGCGATCCTGGCCGACTCCCTGGCCGCCCATGCCGGGATCGCCGACCTCGCAGCCGAGGACGCGACCGCCGAAGAGCTGCTCGGCGCCCTCATCGACATGGTGGCCGGCGCGGGCCAGGTGCTGGCCATGTTCGGCACCGACCCCTCTGTGGTCGCCGTCCTGGCGGAACGGGGGCGCGACTACAAGCTGCGGGACAAGGACGACCGGATCATCGTCGCGCTCGCCGGACCGCAGCCGGACGCGGCGGCGATGATCCGCGTGCGCGCGGCGATCGCCGTCGCCAAGGACGGCGCGCGAGAGGTGATGGCAAGCAACGGCGGACGCCTGAGCGACACCGACCGCGCCGAGCTCCTGGCCGCCGCGCTCCGGGCGATGGCCCCCGCGACACCGCCGCAGGATCGCACGAAGGAACGGAGCGGAGCCGGGTAACGGCAGGGACCTTGGCCAACACCTGCGGCTGCGCGGGGCTCTCCAGGTGGGTGAACTCCTGTGCCCGTGGCCCGGTGGTCGGCGCGAGATTGTCCGGACACTCTCCCGGTAGGCCAGTACGTCATCTCCGTCAGCCGTACCGACCGGCAGACCACGCTCCTTTCTTTCCGTGTCAAGTTCAAGCGTGCGGCCGGAGCAGTGAGGGCCGCACGTCCGCCGGTGCACCGGACTGCGGTTGCGAACGACCGACGCGGGCGGAGCGGATCGCGAGGACGAGGCGGAGGCCGATGGTCGCGGCGCCGGCGGCCGCCGCGACAGATACGGCGATGAAGGCGTCGGGCACCCAGGTCATCAGCTGGCCCAGGCTCATGCGGCCGGCGAGCTGCGCCAGGGCGATCCAGGGCAACGCGCCCACCAGGCACCAGAGGGCGGTCAGGGTGGTACGGCGCAGCGCGGTGGCGGGCGTGGCCGGGCGGCGCAGGAGCAGGGCCGAGCGTCCGGCCGCCAGGATCAGGGCTGCGGCCACAGCGGTGACGCCCCAGACGATCATGTAGTAGCTGGACGCGGACGCGGTGTCTGCGGGCGGGGTCCGGCCGTCCGCGAGTACGCGGGCGGCGCCGAAGCCGACCTGCATGACCGCATCGTCGTGGAGGAGCCCGTACAGGTTCTGCTCGAGTACGAGCGCGATGTTCCGCTCCGGCAGCAGGAACAGCATCGCCGAGTAGCCAGGGGCCGCACCCGTGTGCCAGATGGCCTCGTCGAGCGGTGCGCCCAGGCCGCCGACCCGCCAGCCCAGCCCGTAGCCGGTTGCGGTGCCGGGGGGCTGGAGTTCGCCCTCTTCGCGCATCAGCCGCACGGATTCGGGGTGAGGACGGCGGCGCCATCGGCGGTCTTCCCCGATCGGAGCTGGAACGACGCGAAGGCCGCCAGGTCGCTCAGGTCTCCGCCCGTATAGCCGTAGCCCGCGCCGTGGTCGTCCACGCCGTCGGCGAGCGCGGTCGGTATGCCCCACAGAAGCTGATGACCTGGCGTCAGGTTCCGCTTGCGGGCCGATGCCTGGTCGGCGATGGCGCCGTTCATGCCCGCCGGGTCGAGCACGGTCTGCCTGAGGTGGTCGGCGAACGGGCGCTTGGTGACAGCCTCGACCACGGCGGACAGGACGAGGTAGTTGGCGCTGGTGTAGGCGTACGTGGTGCCGGGCGGGCCGAGCGGCTGCACGTCGTCCAGGTCGCCGATGCGTTCCGCGGGACGGGGGCAGTCGGCGTCAAGGCGGTCGGTGACGTTGAACGTGGCCGACTCGGGGATGCCGGCGGTCTGGTTGAGCAGATGACGGATGGTGACCCGGGACGCGTGCGCGGGGCCGCCGAACCGGAAGTTCGCCACGTGGTCGACGACCCGGTCGTCCAGGCGGAGCCGTCCGTCCTGGACGAGGACCATCACCGCGGTCGCGGTGATCGGCTTGGCGACCGAGCCCCACAGGAACGGGGTGTCGGCCGTGACGCGCTCGCCCCGTCCGTCGGTTCCCCAGGACCGCTGGTGGATCGGTCCGTCGGGGCCGACCACGGCGTAGGAGATTCCGGGCGCGCGGGTGGCGTCCATCCGGTCGCGGATGTAGGCGTCGATCGCGGCGTAGCGGTCGGACTGGACGGAGGCCGCGACGGCCTGGGGCGATCGGGGCGCAGAGGAGCAGGCTGAGCAGCAGGGCCACCGTGCTCGCGGCGGCACGCCGTAAGTGGATGCGCATGGGGGTTCCTCACGGTTCTTCGAAAGGCGAGACAGATAACCATATGGTCGTACGGTTTTTACCGTATGCTGGTACGGTTATCAAGTGCCAAGGACCGCTGACCATGAGGAACGCCGACGTCAGATCGCCGTCGCCGTCTGCGAGCTCATCTCAGAACACGGGCTCGACGCCGTCACCGTCGCCCGTACGGCCACCACCGCCGGGATGTCGGTCGGACTGGTGCAGCACTACTTCCGCACCAAGGACGAGATGCTGCTCCACGCGTTCAAGGAGGTCAGCGCCCGCATCCGGAGCCGGGCCGACGAGCGGATCCGGGCCGGGATCGAACACCGGCGGCCCATCGCGCGCGTCCTGGTCGAGGCGCTGGCCGAGTTCATCCCCCTGGACGAGACCCGCCGCACCGAATTCCGGGTCGCCAGGGCGTTCGCCGGCCGAGCCCTGGACGCGCCCGCCCTCGCCGAGGTCGACGTCGCGACCGCCCAGCAGCTGCGCAAGGACATCGCACAGGCCGTCCGCAATGGCAAGGAGTGCGGCGAGGTCGAGGCGGATCTGGACCCGTGGCCCGCGGCCGTTCGCCTCACCGCCGTGACGGAAGGGCTTGCGATGCAGGTCTACCGCGATCCCGTCGGCGTGAACGGGGTGCCTGCGGCCGAGCTGTCGGCATCGGTCATCGAAGCCGAGCTTGCCGTCGTCTTCACCGGTGAGTGCCATCAGTACGTCACGGCGACCGAGGTGTGACCTGCGGCGGGGTGCCTTCCGCTGCGCCCGGCTTGCGGGCTCACTGAGCCAGCTGCGTGTTTCGTGGTCGCGGCGCGTAGCTGGCCGTCGGTGCTCACTGCAGTTGGAATGGCGGCCTGGTCGGCGGCCGTGATGACGGCAGTGTCCGCGATGTCGTCTGCGAACTCGGCTGTCCAACGGTCTTCATCCTGCACGCGGCGACGCCGCCCTGAGAGCCCCGAACGGTCAGGTCCTACGCGCTGTCCACAAGGACGGACAGCCCGGCGACCAGCCCGATGAGGGCCAGGCCCGCCAGGGTGCAGACGAGGAGGAGCAGCCAGCCGGTCAGGATGCCTGCCAGCGCGACTCCGCGCCCGTCCCCGTCGAGGCCGCGGCCCCGGAAGCGGCCGATGTGCCCCGCGACGATGGCGACGAGCGCGCACAGCACGGCCATGCCGACGAAGACGCCGGGGTTGATCCAGGCGATGGGCCCGGCGAAGTTGCCCAGCGACGCGACCCCGCCGAGCGCGAAGAACGCGCTGACCTGTGCCGGACGGTTCCTGCCCGCCCACGAACGCTCCCTCGTTCCTGCCGCCGACCGTGCGTTCTCGCCGCTGCTCACCGTCGTTCCCCTCATCGACCACTCCGCGCCCGGAGTTGGGGCTGGATGTTACAGCGGCTGTTCATCGTGAACGATGCGGCGCGGGAATGCCGGGTGGCAGAGGCGTGTGCGAGGGCGGTGTCGTCGCCCAACGCTTTGATCGTGTCGCTGAGTTGACAGCTGTCAAAGGCCACTCGTCCCTGCAGCCGCGGTTGGGTCTCGCGGTCGACGTCGGACGCAGCAGCGCGTCGATCCAACCTCTGGGGCGAGGGCCGTCAGCACTACCCGTCTCACCTTGCATGCCTTGACGCATTGCCAGCCTAGAAGGCTAAAGTGCTAGGGAACTAGATAAATGGAGGAACTAGTGATTGAGTTCCACCTGGACAGCCGGTCCGGCCTCTCCCCGTACCAGCAGCTGGTCCAGCAGGTGCGGCACGCGCTGCGCCTGGGCCTGCTGGAGGAGGGGGACCGGCTTCCGACGGTCAAGGAGGTCGTGGGCCGGTTGGCGATCAACCCGAACACGGTGCTCAAGGCGTACCGGGAGCTGGAGCACGACGGGCTGGTGGCCGCCCGGCCGGGGGTGGGCACGTTCGTGACCCGGACGCTGGCCGACGCCACGCTCGCCGCGCACGGCCCGCTCCGCAAGGACCTGCAACGCTGGCTGACCAAGGCCCGCCTCGCCGGCCTCGACGAGGAGTCCATCGAGGCCCTGTTCATGAACACCTTTCGGACCGCCGCTGGAGAGGACGTAGCGTGAGCGCCGTCTTACGCGCCCAGGCCCTGGGCAAGAGATACAAGCAGCGCTGGGCGCTGCAGAACTGCGACCTGGACGTGCCCGCCGGGCGGGTCGTCGGCCTGGTCGGCCCCAACGGGGCAGGAAAGTCCACCCTGTTGAACCTGGCCTCCGGCATGCTGACCCCGACCACCGGCACCATCGAGGTGTGCGGCGGCCGTCCCGCCACCGGCCCCGCACAGCTGGCCAAGGTCGGCTTCGTCGCCCAGGACACCCCGACCTACGCCGCCCTGAGCATCGCCGATCACCTACGGCTGGGCGCCCGTCTCAACCCCGGCTGGGACGACGGCCTGGCCCGCGAGCGGATCCGTCGGCTCGGCCTGGACCTCAAACAGCGGGCCGGGAGGCTGTCCGGCGGCCAGCTCGCCCAGCTTGCCCTCACCCTGGGCCTCGCCAAGCGGCCCGAGCTGCTCATCCTGGACGAGCCGGTCGCCGCCCTCGACCCACTCGCCCGACGGGAGTTCCTGCAGGACCTGATGGAGGCCGTGGCCGAGCACGAGCTGAGCGTCGTGCTCTCCTCTCACCTGGTCTCCGACGTGGAGCGGGCCTGCGACTACGTCATCGTCCTGGTCGACTCCCGGGTGCAGGTGGCCGGCGACATCGACGACCTGGTCGCCCGCCACCACCGGCTCACCGGACCACGCCGGGACCCGGACACGCTCCCGGCCGGTCAGCACGTCATCACCGCCAGCCACACCGACCGGCAGACCACCCTCCTGGTGCGCACCGACACCGCGGTCCACGATCCCGCCTGGACCGTCAGCCCGCTCGGCCTGGAAGACATTGTCCTGGCCTACATGGCCCGGCCCGCCGATGCGGTACGCGACACCCGACCCGCACTGGAGGTCCTGCGATGATCTGGCTGACCTGGCGCCAGTTCCGCACCCAGGCCGCCGTGATGTTTGCCGCGGTGGCTGCCCTCGCCGCCACCCTCGCGATCACCGGCCCGCAGCTGGCCGACCTCTACCGAGCTGCCGGCAGCAGCCTGGTGGACCGGCTCTCCAGTTCGGACCAGACCCTCTACTACGCCGGACTGGTGGTTGTGCTTGCCGTGCCGGCGGTCATCGGGATGTTCTGGGGCGCGCCGCTGATCTCCCGTGAACTGGAGATGGGCACCCACTACCTCGCGTGGAACCAGGGCGTCACCCGCACACGCTGGCTGGCGACCAAGCTGGGCCTGGGTGCGGCGGCCGCCATGACCGCTGCCGGACTGGCCGCACTCGCGGTGAGCTGGTGGAGCAGCCCCATCGACCGGGCGGTCAACGGCGGTGGCGCGACGGACACGTACTTCCCGCGGCTCGACCCGGTGGCCTTCGCCGCACGGGGTGTCGTCCCCATGGCCCATGCCGCCTTCGCCTTCGTCCTGGGCGTCGCCCTCGGCCTGGTCATCCGCCGCACCCTGCCCGCGATGGCCACCACGCTCGTCGTCTACGCCGCCGTACAGATCTCCACGCCGATGTGGATCCGACCCCACCTGGCCGCCCCGGACCGGACCACCGTGCCGATCGAGCCCGGCGGCGCCCCCATCAGCGTCCAGGAGGGCGCCCAGCAGATCGTTGCGCACCCCGAAGTGCCCGGCGCCTGGGTCACCTCCCAACAGACACTGAACGCCGCCGGTCAGCCGGCCCCCGTGCCGTCGTCCTTCGCCGACTGCCTGCACACCGAATCGGGCCCGCCCACCCTGCAGCAATTCGACCGCTGCCTCGCCGACCTCGGCGCCCTGGGCTACCAGCAGCGGGTGACGTACCAGCCCGCCGGCAACTTCTGGGCCCTGCAATGGGCCGAGACCGGGCTCTACCTCGGTCTCGCCCTGGCCCTGACCGGGTTCTGCGCCTGGTGGATCCGCCGACGCCTGACCTGACGGGATGCCAAGCAACTCCCGTCGAAGGCGGTATGCCGGGCCGCTGCCCCCCAAGGGCAGCGGCCCGGCATCGCGGTGCTCCGGTCAGAGGTCGAACTCGTGCGGCGGCAGGTCGAGGGTGAAGCACGCCTCGCGGACGATGGCCTGCTCGGTCTTGTCGAAGTCGCCGTCGGCGCCGCCGATGACGATGCCGATCTGGATCACGGCACGCGCTTCGGCGGGCTTCTTCTTCGCCTTGGCGATCTCCTGCAGCACGCTGACCTTGCCGAAGTCGAAGTCGGCGACCAGTTTGTTGAGGTTGTCGTCGAAGCGGCGCTGGAGGTCGTCGGCGGGGAAGTTCTGCAGTACTTCGTTGGTGGCGATGAGCTGGGCCACCCGGCGGCGCTCGGCCGGGTCGATGGTGCCGTCGGCGGCCGCGACCAGCGCGCACATCGCCATGCTGGCGTCACGGAAGGCGCCGCTCTTGAGGTCGTTCTTCTTCGCCATCAGCTGGGTCTGCATCGTCGATGCAGAGTCCTTGATGCGGTCCCACAGGGCCATGAGAACTCCGTATGTGTCAGAGGTGGGTCCGGGCCCGGTAGTGGCCCCGACCGCCGCATTCTTCTACAGCAACGTAGAAGTTATCAGGGCGGGGTGGCGAGGGAGGGGGTGAAGCGCCTCGGGTTTCGCCCCCTCCCGGTCACTCTTCCTCTTCCTCGTCGCCCTCGAAGAAGTCGCCGACCTCGTCGACGACTTCGGCCGCGACCATGCCGCCGGCGACACCGACCGCGAGCCCGGCCGCGCCCGCGGCGACGGCGGTGCCCATGCCGGGGCCGGAGCGGTGGCCGTCGTGGTGGTGCTCGCCGTGCCCGTGGTGGCCGCCGTGGCCGTACGCGGCGTGCGAGCCGTACGAGGCCCGGTGCTCGACCAACTGCCGGATCCAGCCGTCGACTTCGGTGTTCCAGTCCCGGTGCTCGACATCGTGGTGTCCGACCGTGAAGCGGGTGACGGCGTCGTGGCCGGAGGAGAAGAGGCCGCCGCGTTTGTCCGCCTCCAGGACGACCTCCATGCCGCCCGGCGCGGCGAGGAAGGTCAGCTCGATCTCGTTCACCTGGTGCGCATGCTGCGGCGCCGGGGTGAGCTCGATCTCCTGGTAGAAGGGCAGTTGCTGCCCCGTACCGCCGATGCGCCCGTACTCCAGATCGGCGGACCGGAAGCCGAAGCCGAGCTGGCCGAGGGCTTCGAGGATCGCCTCCTGTACGGGTAGTGGGCGCACGGTGAGCTGGTCGAGGTCGCCCTTGTCCTTCGCGCCGGCCACGGCCAGTTCGGTGCGCACGCCGAGCGCGATGCCCAGCGGTTGCCCGTACAGCTCGGTGATCGGGGTCTCCCAGGGCAGCGTCACCGTGAAGGGAACGCTGCGCTCCTCGCCTGCGCCGAGCCGGAAGCCGCCGCCAACGGTGAACCGGTCGAAGGTGACCGCGCCTTCGCTCTCCCCGTCCTCGTGCTCGGCCTCGACCCGCGCCACCAGTTCCAGGGTGATGTGCTCGATCTCGAAGTCGGCGTCGCCGCCCTTGAGATGGACCTGGCCCGAGAGCGAGCCGCCGGGCAGGGCCGCGCCCGGGTCGAGGACCGTGTCCACCGGGGGCCCGCCCACACCGAGCGAACCGAGCAGCCGTTTGAACACCATCGCGGCGTCCACTCCTTCATGTGCGTGTATGTCTCTTGACGAAGGGCAAGGAGAAGCGTGCGGGTGCCCGGGAACAACCGGGAATGTCCTCACGTTCTCCCTCTACAGGCGAGTAGAAGCATAGGGTTCTCGGGGCCGGTCCAGGCCGTTTCCCGCGGCCTGCGGCGGGAAAGTCCGAAAAAAGTCGCCCGTCAGGTCGGCAACGGACTTGACCAGGAAGCTTTGCCCGTCTTTTACGATGGCCCGGAGGGTGTGTCAGCCCTCCCGACCCCCGAGGGTCTGCCCGACCCTCCGAGCCGAGAAGGAGCGACGTCCCGCAATGGGTGAGCCTCCCAGTACCAGCCGTGCCATGACCCGCCCGCCGCATGTGCGTGAGGGATCGGGGGTGGCACGGTGACCGAGATCCTGCTGCTCCTGCTCGCCCTGTTGCTCACGCTGGCCTGCGCGCTGTTCGTGGCGGCCGAGTTCTCGCTGACCACCGTCGAGCGTGGTGACCTGGAGCGGGCCGCCGAGGCGGGCGAGCGCGGTGCCGACGGCGCGCTGAAGGCCGTACGCCACCTGACGCTCCAGCTCTCCGGCGCCCAGCTGGGCATCACCGTCACCTCCCTGGTGATCGGCATGCTCGCCGAGCCGTCCCTCGCGGCGCTGCTGCGCGGCCCGCTGAAGGCGATCGGCCTGGGCGGTGCCGCCTCGTCCGTGGCGACCGTGCTGGGCGTGGTCGTCTCCACCGTGGTGCTGATGGTGGTCGGCGAGCTGGTGCCGAAGAACTGGGCGATCTCCCGGCCGCTGGCCGTCGCCAAGGTGGTCGCGGGACCGCAGCGCGGATTCACGGCAGCGTTCGGCCCGTTCATCCGCCACCTCAACAACACCGCGAACCGCTTCGTGCGCCGCTTCGGCCTGGAGCCCGCCGAGGAGCTGGCCTCCGCCCGCGGCCCCGAGGAACTCGTCGCGCTGGCCCAGCACTCGGCCGCCGAGGGCGCGCTGGAGACGGACTCCGCCGAGCTGTTCGTGCGCACCCTCCACCTGGGCGAGCTGACCGCGGAGAACGTGATGACCCCGCGCGTCGACGTCCGCGCCCTCGAAGCGCACGCGACGGCCGCCGACGCCGCCAATCTGACCCATGCGACGGGTCTGTCCCGCTTCCCGGTCTACCGCGACAGCCTGGACGAGGTCATCGGCACCGTCCACATCCGTGACGTGCTGGCCCTGGAGCCCGCCAAGCGGGCCGTCACGCCGGTCACCGAGCTGGCCACCGCCCCGCTACTGGTGCCCGACAGCCTGCCCGCCGACCGGCTGCTGGAACGGATGCGGGCGAGTCGCACCATGGCCGTGGTCATCGACGAGTACGGCGGCACGGCGGGCGTGGCCACGGTGGAGGACATCGTCGAGGAGGTCGTCGGCGAGGTCCGCGACGAGCACGACCCGATCGAGATCCCCGACCTGCTGCCCGCCCCCGCCGCCGAGGACGGCCGCGCGGCCTGGGAGGCGGACGGCAGCGTCCGCATCGACCAGCTGACCGAGATAGGACTGGCCGCGCCCGAAGGCCCGTACGAGACGGTGGCCGGCCTGGTCGCCACCCGGCTCGCCCGGATCCCGGCCAAGGGCGACGTGCTCGACCTGGACGGCTGGCGCCTCGACGTCCTCGACATCGACCACCACCGCGCCGACCGCGTGCGCATCACGGCGCCGGTCCAGGTGCCCCGTCAGGACCGGCAGGAGGCCGCCCGATGACCGTTCTGCAACTGGCCATCGGCGCCCTGACGCTCCTGACCAACGCGTTCTTCGTCGGCGCGGAGTTCGCCCTGATCTCCGTGCGCCGCAGTCAGATCGAACCGCGCGCCCAGGAGGGCAACAAGCGCGCCCGGATGACTCTGTGGGGCCTGGAGCACATCTCCGCGATGATGGCCACCGCCCAGCTCGGCATCACCGTCTCCTCGCTGGTGCTCGGCGCGGTCGCCGAACCCGCCGTCGCGCACCTGCTGGAGCCCGCCTTCGAGGCGGCCCACATCCCGCACGCCCTCGTCCACCCGATCGCCTTCGTCATCGCGCTCACCGTGGCGACGTACCTGCACATGCTGATCGGCGAGATGGTCCCCAAGAACATCGCGCTCGCCGCGCCCGCGCCGACCGCGCTGCTGCTCGGCCCGCCGCTGGTCGCCCTCACCCGGGCGCTGAAGCCGTTCGTCTTCGGCATCAACGCCTTCGCCAACGCCCTGCTGAAGCTCTTGAAAGTCGAACCGAAGGACGAGGTGGAGGCCGTCTTCACCGACGACCAGCTCGCCCGCATGGTGCTCGACTCCAGCCAGGCCGGGCTGCTCTCACCGGAAGACGGCGAGCGGCTGCGCGATGCCCTGGAGCTGGGGACCCGCCCGGTCGGCGAGATCCTGGTCCCGGCCCAGCGGATGCACACCGTCGACCACGCGATCACCCCGGCCGAGCTGGAGCGGACGGCCGCCCGGGCGGGCTTCTCCCGCTTCCCGGTCACCGGCCCGGACAAGGCCCTGCTCGGCTACCTCCACATCAAGGACACCCTCGGCATCGCCGACCGGGACCAGCCTTTCCCACGCGGCGGCCTGCACCCCGTCACCCGGGTCCGTATCGACACCCCGCTGGACGACACCCTCACCGCGTTGCGGGCCGATGGCAGTCACCTGGCCGCGGTCACCGGCGAGACGGGCACCGTGCTCGGCTTCGTCACCATGGAGGACGTGCTGACGGAGCTGGTCGGCCCGACCCCGGCCGCCGCGTGACCGCCCGGCCGTCCTGCGCGCCTCCGCCCAGGACGGCCAGGCTCACCTCCAGCTGAAGGGCAGACGCGGCGGGCGGCGACCGGGAACGCGGAGTCAGCCACCATCGTTTACCCACTGCACATCAACCCAAGGAGCAAGCACGTGTCCGCCAGACCGACGGACCCTTCGGGGCACAGTCCCCGACCACCCCGCCACCAAAAGCGTGATCGCGGCACACAGCGGGGTGGTGTTCAGTGAGTGCCGCACTGGGCCTGCTGGCCGTCCTTGTCCTGACCGTTGGCACCGGCTACTTCGTCGCCCAGGAATTCGCCTACGTCGCTGCCGACCGGCTCGCCCTCGCACGCGAGGCCGAAGCGGGCGACAGGCGCGCGGCCCGTGCCGTGAAGGTGCTGGGGCGGCTGTCGTTCATGCTGTCCGGCGCCCAGCTGGGCATCACCGTCACCGGCCTGGTCGTCGGCTTCCTCGCGGAGCCGTCGGTGTCCGCGCTGCTCAAGCCCGTCCTGCCGGGCATCGGCATCCCCGACGGCGCCATCTCCGGCGTCTCGGTCGTCCTGGCCTTCGTCCTGGCGACCGTGCTGCAGATGGTGATCGGAGAGCTGGCGCCGAAGAACCTCGCGCTCGCCGTGCCGGACCGGCTGGCCAAGTCGCTGGCCGCCTCCACCCTCGCCTATCTGAAGGCCGTGGGCCCGGTCGTACATCTCTTCGACAGCGCGGCGAACAAGCTGCTGCGCAAGGTCAGTATCGAACCGGTGGAGGAGCTGCACCACGGCGCCACCCTGGAGGAGCTCAGCCATCTCATCGGCGAGTCCCACGAGCAGGGCGAGCTGCCCCCACGCACTGCCGAACTCCTCGACCACGCACTGGAGTTCAACGAGCGGACGCTGGACGAGGTGATGGTGCCGCGCGCGGACGTGGCCTTCGTACGCAAGGACGCCTCCGCAGCCACCACGGTGGAGCTGATCGCCAAGCACGGCCACTCCACCTACCCCGTCCTCGACGACCACCCCGACAACGTCACCGGCGTGATCGGCGTACGCGAGCTGACGCGCCTGCCCGCGGACCGCTTCGACGGCGCCCAGGCCGCGATGGCCGGTGACCTCGCCCGGATGCCGCTGCTGCTGCCGGACACGCTGCGACTACCGGACGCCGTGGACCGGATGCGCGAGCGCGACGACGAGTTCGCCGTCGTGCTGGACGAACACGGCGGCGTGGCCGGCATCGTCACCTACGAGGACATCGCCGAGGAACTGGTCGGCGACATCGCCGACGAATCCGACCAGGTCGTGGAAATCGCCCTGCCCGACGGGGACGGCTGGCTCGTGGACGCGGGCCGCCGCCTGGACGAGGTCGCCGAGGCCACCGGCATCGAACTGCCCGAGGAAGACGACTACGACACCGTGGCTGGCCTGATCGTCGACCGGCTCGGCCGCTTCCCGGCCGTCGGCGACCGCGTCACCGTCGAACTAGCCGACGGCCGCCGCGCGGTCATCGACGTACGCACGCTCGACCGCCATGTCCCCGAGCGCGTCCGGCTGCGGCAGCTCGCGAAGAGCCGTGAGGAGGAGCAGGCATGAGTTTCCCGATGGCGCTCTTCGTCACCGTGCTGCTGCTGATCGGCAGCGGGTTCTTCGTCGCCGCCGAATTCGCCCTGGTCGCCTCCAAGCGGCACCGCATGGAGAAGGCCGCGGCCGAGGGGCAGCGCGGCGCCAGGGCGGCACTCGCCGGAATGCGGGAGCTGTCGCTCATGCTCGCCGGCGCACAGCTCGGCATCACCGTCTGCACGCTGGGCCTGGGCTCGCTCTCCAAGCCCGCGATCTCCCACGAACTCGACCCGCTGCTGGAGAAGCTGGGCCTGCCCGCCTCGCTCAGCTACGGCATCGCGTTCGCCGCCGCGATGATCATCGTGGTCTTCCTGCACATGGTGGTCGGCGAGATGGCCCCCAAGTCCTGGGCGATCGCCCACCCCGAGCGTTCCGCGATGCTGCTCACCCCGCCCTTCCGGGGCCTGGTCAAGCTCGTACGCCCCCTCATCTCGCTGCTCAACAAGGTGAGCAACGCCCTCGTGCGGCTGTGCCGGGTCACCCCGCGCGACGAGCTCACCTCGGTCCACAACCGTGAGCAACTCACCCACCTGGTCGCCGAATCCGAACGGCTCGGCCTGATCAGCAAGGACGACTCCGAGCTGATCACCAGCTCGCTCACCGAGCCGCAGTCTCCGGTCGGCGACCTCCAGGTGCCCGCGGAACGGATCACATCGGTGCCAGTGGAGGCGGGCGTCGACGACATCCTCGCCACCGCGGCCGCGCACGACCGCAGCCGCCTGCTGGTCCGCGACGGCCCGCTGGTCGTCGGCTCCGTCCACACCCGCGACGCGCTGATCGCCCGCTCCCGGGGCAGGGCGGCCACTGCTCGCGAACTCGCCCGCCCGGTGCCGGAACTGGCCGCACAGGACACCGTCGGCCACGCCATCGAGCAACTGCGTCGGCACCGCGCCTCCCTCGCCGTCGTCGGCGACGACAGCGGACGGCTCACCGGCCTGGTCACCCTCGACGACCTGCTGGCCCGCCTCCTGGACCCACAGACGAGGTAAGGAGGGCCTCGGGTCCCTGCTCCGGTGCGGACCGATGTCGTTTGCTCGCTTCGGGAATGAAGCGGGCAATTTGGCCTGGCTCGGCGGTTCGGATCGGTAGCTGTGGGGCTGCTGTGCTCCCATGCTCCCGGCCGCGGGAGCCGGTCGCTTCAGGAGGTCCGGGCGTGGCGGTGACGCCGGCGTGACGGAGCCGGAACGTGCTGACAAGGCGTGGTGCCGTGGGCGTTCGCTTACTGTCACAATGTGGACACGCGCTGCGCGCGTCGGCCCCTTTCCGCCTCATCCCCGTGACGGCGAGGGGCCGTTCAGTGCTTCTTGATGGCCGCCAGGAGTCCCGAACGAGCTCCGTATCAGTTGCTGAGGACGGCGGTGCTGTGACGCAGGGTCAGTCCTTGTCGCGCCCAGCGTCCCCCTTGTCCTGGTCCTTCCCTTTTTTCGTGTCCTGCTGCTCCTCGTCGTCCTCGCTGTCCTCGCGGTCGTCGTCCGCGGTGTCCTCAGGCTCCACCTGGTCGGTCGGACCAGTGTCGGCAGGGGAGGTGCTCGGCGCCGAGGCGGCGGGGGAAGGGCTCGTGGTGCGGGCCGGGTCCGTTCGAGGGGGCTCCGCCGAGCTGCGGTCGGGTGCGAACCACGCCATGCCGGCCAGTACCGCCGCAACGAAGAGCACTGCTGCGGCGATGACGCTCACCGCTCTTGGCCGATGTGCCACGTACGCGCGGATGCCCGCCCGCTGCCGGCGGCGCGTCCGATGCGCCGGGGCGCTGGGTCCGACGGCGGAGGGGAAGGCGTACGTGGTTGTGGGGCCGGCCTCCGGGATGTGCCGGCCTGTCCCGGACCGAGCGATCGTCTCCTGGGCGGGGGTGCGCGAGCCCTGCGACTGGGGGGTGGGCGCCGCGGCCGGGAGCGGTTCGGGGTGTCCTCGCCAGGCGCCGTCGGCGAACCAGTCGGCCACCTGGCGCGCGGTGGGCCGGTCCTCGGGTTGCTTGGCGAGGAGGCCGAGCAGGTAGTTCTCGAAGGCGGGTGGCAGCACGGCGCCGTGCTGCCGCGGCGGTACGGGGGAGGCGTCGAGGTGCTGGTGGAGGACCGCGATCGCAGTGTCGGCCTGGAACGGCGGGCGCCCGGTGAGGAGTTGGTAGAGCACGCAGCCCAGGGAGTACACGTCGGACGCCGGTCCCGCGGGCTTGCCCAGGGCGCGTTCGGGGGCGAGATAGAGGCTGGTCCCGACGATCTGCCCGGTCGCGGTGAGCGCGGCGGCCGGGTCGTCCATGAACTGGGCGATGCCGAAGTCGCCGATCTTGACGGTCCCGTCGGCGTCGAGGAGCAGGTTGCCGGGCTTGATGTCCCGGTGCACGATGCCCTGTTGGTGCGCGACGGCGAGCCCGGCGGCCGTCTGCGCCGCTATCTGCGCCACTTGCTCGGCGGGCAGCGCTCCGGTGCCGGACAGCACGCGGGCGAGGCTGTCGCCCGCGACCAGCTCCATCACCAGGAACAAGCGGCCCTCATGCTCGCCGAAGTCGAGGACGCCGACCACGTGCGGGTCGCTCAGCCGCCCCGCCGTCTGGGCCTCCAGACGGAACCGGGAGACGGCGGTGGGGTCGGTGTCCTGGGCGAGCAGGAGCTTGACGGCGACCGGTCTGTCCAGCGTCTCGTCGTACGCCTGCCAGACCTCTCCCATCGCGCCCCGCCCGATGGCGGTGCGCAGCCGATACCGGCCCGCTATCAGCACGTGTACTTCATCCTCATGCCGTGAGACGACTCGATCGCCGCAGGCCAAGACGCCACCCGGGACGGGTGATGGTGGGGGTGCCGCAGCGGCCCCAGCCTACTGGCGCGAGGAGGGCGATCGGCCACGATCACGTACCGGCCACCGGGCCGACCGGCGCAAGGGCCCGCCCGCGGAATCCTCACGTGTCCAAGACCCCACGTGAGACGGCCCAGGAGGCCAGGAGGGACACCGGCAGAGAGTCCCGATCAACTGTGCGGCGCCGGTGGCCGCGCTCAGGAGAAAGTCGCCCCCCAGGTGGGCGATGCCCTCGTACGCCAGCCCTGTCTGACCGGCGCGGGAGCGCGCCGTCGCGCAGGCGCCCAGGACTTGGCCGGGCGGCGTCGGAGGATGAGCAGCCGAACTCGCGCTGGTCAGTTCCTCGCGTCGCCGTCGCGCACGATCTCCAAGGCCGCGCTCCGCGCGACATCGACCGGGACTGCGACGACACCGTCCGCGGAGGTCGCCGTGGTGAGCAAGCCGAGCACGTAGCCGCCTTCGTTGACCAGTGGCCCGCCCACAGCCGTCCGGGGCACGTCGGCATCGACGCGAATCACCTCGAGCTCACCGCCACCGTCCGTCGTCACCGGCTCGTCGAGCGCGCGGAGGGAGCCGGCGGCCACCGCCCCCGAGGCGCCGATCGCGAACGCCCGGTCCCCGCTGCGCGCCTCGGACAGCCCGGAACCGGAGTGCAGCGGCGGCAGACCGGAGTCGTCATCGACCCGCAACGCGGCGATGTCGACACGGGGCTCGTGGCCGAGTACCCGCGCCGTGAGTCGCCTGCCGTCCGGCTGTACCACGGTGACCTCGCGCGCGCCCTCCACCAGTCGCGCGCTGGTCACCAGGATGCCGGGCACGGCGACGCGAAATGCGGATCCGGTACCGCCCGGTCCCTCCAGCGACACCACGCTGGCTGGCACTCGCGCCGCGGCCGGGCCGAGTTCGTCCGCGCCCGAGCCGAGTTCAGCCCACTCTCCCGGTTCGATCCGGTCGACCAGTTCGAACCCGTTACCCGCCCGGGCGTAGACGGCTGCCTCGCCCTCGCCGATCGGGACCGCGGGGGCCAGCACACTCGGATAGACCCCGTGAGAGGCGATGACCAGGTTCGGTTCGTCCGGGCGGGGCGCTTGCTCCCTGATGAGCTGGTTCAGGCGCCGGTCGGCCTGCTCGTCCCGCTCGGGGTACAGCCGTTCGAGACCGTTCACCACCTCGAACCGGCCGAAGGCCAACTCGGCGGTGTCCCTGCTGCGGCAGTAGGGGCTGGCCCACACCTCGCCGACCGGTATGTCCAACCGGCGGACGGCTGTGCCGATCGCTCGGGCGTCGGAACGTCCCTCGGCGGACAGGTTGCGTTGTGTGGCACAGTCGTTCAGGTCGACGGTGGCATCGTCCGGTTGCGACTGATCGGTGGTGGCGTGCCTGATGACGATCGTGAGTCCGCCGTTCCGCAGCGAGGCCAGCAGGCTGCCACCGCTCTGCGCTCCGGCGCCTCGCTCGGTGACGTTGGTGTCCGCGGCGGGGTCGCCGCCGGTGCACGCGGCCACCGTCAGGAGTACGGCAACCGCGAGCACCGCGGCCGGCCTACGCGTCACTGGGCTGTCCGATGCGGGTCGAACGACCGGAGGGGGCCCGCCTGTTGGTGAACACCCAGTCGGCACCGAATCGGCCGGCGCCGGTCCCCAGCAGGGCGAGCGAGGCGGCGAGCATGATGAGCGCGAACCCGGAACCGCTGCCGTCCTGGCCCATCACCAGGGACTCACCCGGATGGACGAAGATCAGCGCCCCGGCCATCACCACGGCCAGACCCGCACTTACCAGCCGGGTGAACACGCCGAGGATGACCAGTACCCCGCCGACAAGCTGCATGTAGGCGCCGAACCAGGCGCTCAGCTCCGGCAAGGGGATGCCCGCGTCCCGGTAGTTCGCGGTGTTCGCGCCGGCTCCGCCCTCCTGGGATGCGTCGCCCCAGCCGTGCGCGATGAAGATGGCACCGACCGCGATGCGCAGCATCAGCAGGCCGGTGTCGGAGATCAGCCGTTGTGCGCTGTCGCTCAGAAATCGCCGATTCAGTGGATTCATGACGTGTCCTTAATGGTTGTGATCCTTAGGGGGTGATCGGTGGGAAATGGGGCTTCGGGCTCCCGAGGAGCCGGGTGTGGCGCAGGGCGTGGTGCCACCTGGGCTCGCATGCGAGCCGGCGCCCGTGCCGCGGGACTCGTGAGCGCCGCCTTACCAACGACCTCCACAAGCCCGGGTACTACCCCGGCCGTGTTCCGCTCCGTCACGCACGGCGGCTCGACTCAGCGGTGCGGACTCGCTCAGGGGTACGGTCCCCGCCCGCCCGTCCGCGAGTGCTCCGTTCACCACGGCACGCTCGTCTCAGCGGAGCCTTCGTAGCCGCGGAAGGTGCCGCTCGGGCCGTCGGCTCCCAGCAGTGCGAGCGCGACCGGCACGGCGGCTCCCTCCTCGACGGACAGCACGCCACGGTGGTCGTTGAGGTCGGTGGCGACGAACCCGGGATTCGCGGCGTTGACGAGAATCCCCTCCTCGCGCAGCGCGTTCGCGTACAGCACGGTGACCGCGTTCAGCGCGCACTTGGAGGACCCGTATGCGAGCATGCCGTGCGCCGAGATCGGGGAGTCCCGATCGGCGAGCAGCCGCAGCGAGCCGAGCTGGCTGGACAGGTTGACCATTCTGGGACGGGCCGACCGGCGTAGCAGCGGCAGGCATGCGTGGATCATCGCGACGGCGCCGAAGACGTTGACGTCGTAGGTGCGCCGCATCTGCTCGACGGTGACCTCGGCGATCTGGTAGCCCCATTCGGTGACGACGCCGGCGTTGTTGACCAGCACGTCGAGCCGACCGGACTCCTCGCCGACGTGTTTCGCGGCGGCGTCGACGTGTGCGTGGTCGGTCACGTCCAGGCGCAGGAACCGCACGTCGGCCGTGGGCCCGGCCAGTTCCCGCTCGGCCCGCCGACCGCGTTCCGCGTCCCGCGCGCCGAGGTACACCGTCATGCCCTCGGCGGCCAGCCGCCGGACGATCTCGTACCCGATCCCCTTGTTCGCACCGGTGACCAGTGCGACTTCGCCCTTGTACCGCTGTTCGTCCATACGCCCACTCCAGCACCGCAGGCCGTCGAGGTGGAAAGACCGATTGGCTCTGTGCCCATACCCTGAAGGTATGGACAGTTTTGACGGGCGTGAGCTGCGCTACTTCGTCGCGGTCGCCGAGGAGCTCAACTTCTCCCGCGCGGCCGAGCGCCTCGGCATGGCTCAGCCCCCGCTGTCGAGAGCCATCCGGCAGATGGAACGGCGCCTCGGCGCCAACCTGTTCGACCGGGACACCCGCCAGGTGGCGCTGACCGATCTCGGGAAAGCCATGCTGGACGAGGCACGGTTCGCGCTCGATGTACTCGCCGGGGTCAGCCGCCGGGCCCACCGTGCCGCGCTCACCACGCCCACGCTGGTGGCGACCGCGAAACCGGGCATCGCCACCGGAATGCTGCAACGCATCGTGGACGCCTACGCGGCGCTGCCCGGTGCCGTCCGCATCGAGACCGTGGTCAGCGGCTACCGGGAGCAGGCGGACATGGTGCGCGACGGGCGGGCAGACGTGGCGCTGCTCAGTTCCTACTTCGACCAACGCGGGCTTGACGTCGAGCCGTTGACCACCGAGAGCAGGGTGGCCGCCCTGCCAGCCGACCACCCGCTCGCCCAGCGAGACGCGCTGCAGTGCCGCGACCTGGAGGGCGACCCGGTGCCGCAGTGGCCCCAGTCCACACCGGCCGAGCGCGCCTACTGGTCCGGGCGCGATCGCACCACCGGGCGGACCCCCCTCGGCGAGGCCGTTGCCGGGGTGCTCCCGCCCGGGCCGCTCGTCAGCGATCCCAGCCAGCTGCTCGAGGTCGTGGCCCTCCGACAGGCCGTCGCGCTGATTCCCGAGGCGCTGGCCGCCGACAATCCGAGACCGGACATCGCGTACCGGCCCGTCACCGACGCCACCCCCTACACCGTGGCGCTCGCCTGGTCCGAAGGTTCGCGGTCGCGCCACCTGGCGCAATTCGTCCAGGCTGCCAGTGACCTCTACCCGCCGCAGCGCGTGGCGAGTCGAACGGCAGGAGCCGCCACCGCCTCAGCCACCGCCTGAGAGAACGAAGGGATCAACGGACTCCTCAAGGGCCATAGCGCCGACACCTCCGTGCCGAAGAACCGACTCGCCCATGACTGCATCGCCCAGACCCTGCTGGTCGTCCACATGGCCACCACCGCGAACTTGATGACCAGGACACCATGTGCCAGACACCCGCGGTGCAGGACGAGCCGTCGTCGTCCGCCGGTAGGCCGATTTGCGAGGTAGGAGTCCGGGGTGTCGTATGCCTGGCCTTCGACCGGCTGCCGTCGGCTCTGCGGATACGGACCTGCCGATTTCGGGTAAGTCAGTCATGCAGGGGCGCGTGCTCTGCGGTCAGCCGGGTGCGTTGATCTTCGTTCGGCCCCGCTGGCGGCGTCGCATCCGTGGTGGCCCGGCCCTCGCGGGGCCTGGGCCGGCCCTCGGCCTCGGCATACAGGGGTGCCGTAGTGGGCGTCGCCGGTGCGACGGACGGCTCGTACTCGCCCCACAGGACGCCTCCGCCGGCACGGCCTCATGGGCCCCCGGACACACCTGCCCCAGGAGTCCGGGGGCAGGGCCTCCGATCGCCGCGTCGGCGTGACGGTGGTACGGCAGTTTCCAGCCCCCTCTCCGTGCTGCCTCTCGAGAGGTCTGCGCCCCGAGCGGTGCACCGCAGGACAAGCACGGCACACAGGGGCGTAGCGCGGGTCATCGGCTGCTGTATAGCTCCGGGCGAGGGCCCGGAGGACGCTGAGAAGAAGACGGAACGGCAGCGAGCGCCCACGTGCACCGGGCTTATGTGCGACGGTGGCCCGGGGGGCGTGCGCCGGGCAGCGGGCGCCCGGATGAGAGAAGCAGGCCATGAACGGGCCGGTGGTAGTGGGAGTGGACGGTTCACCCTCAGCCCTGGCAGCGGTGGACGATGCAGCCCTGGAGGCGTCGCTGCGAGGTGTGGAACTGCGCGTGGTGCATGCCTTTTTGTGGCCCGCCCTGCACGCACCGCCCGGTCCGTCGCCGCTGGGACCTCCCGCCGGCGCCCTGCACGAATCGGTCGAACGGATCGTGGCGGACGCCGTCGAACGCGCGCGGAGCCATGCCGCGGGCCTGCACGTCGCCCATGCCGTGATCGCCGGTGAGGCATCGACGGTCCTGCAGGCACAGTCGCGCACGGCGCAGCTCATCGTGGTCGGCCACCGAAGCTCCGAGGGTCTCGCCGAGCTGCTCGCCGGTTCCACCGCCGTATATCTGAGCGCGCACGCCCGCTGCCCGGTGATGGTCGTCAGAGGACGTCCGGACCCGGCCGGTCCGGTGCTGGTGGCCGTCGACGGCTCCCCACAAGGACAGCCCGCCATCGCCTTCGCCTTCTCGGAGGCCGCACTTCGGGCGGCGGACCTGGTCGCGCTTCACGCCTGGAGCACCTGGACCGATCACGGCGAGCACGCTCTGGGCCGCCCGGTGGAGCTGGTGGGCGACGTGGACCGGCTCCGGCAGGAGGAGGAGCGGGTGCTGGCCCAGGCCCTGTCAGGGCACCGCGACCGGTACCCGGGCGTCACCGTACGGCCCCGTCTGGTCCGCGGGCGCACCCGCCCGGCACTGATCGAAGCAAGCGCGCACGCCCAACTGATGGTGGTCGGGGCACGCGGGCACGGCGGCTTCACCGGCCTGCTCCTCGGATCGGTCAGCCAGGCCGCCCTCCATCACGCCCACTGCCCGGTCACTGTGGTGCGCTCCGGCCTCTGACCGCCTCACCAGCGGCTGTGGCGACATCCCGTTACCAGCACCAGCCTTGCTCGGCATCAGCGGATCCATCTGCAGGACGGGCTGCTCGTGCGGATGCCCTGCGCCGTTGCCGCCGGTAGCTCAGCTCGGGACCGCAGCTGTGATGTGGCTCAGAACGCACAGCCAGCGACCGTCTCGTTTCACGAACACGTCAGTCGTCCACTCGTCCGCGTCGTAGCGCTTGCCCTGGTAGTGGGCGGTGTTCGTCACCCGCCCGGTGAGAACGGCCGTATCGCCGTAGACGCGAACCCTGAGTTGAGTCATGAGGTCCATCGCCGAGTGGGTCAGTTCCCCGGACTCAACGAGGGAAAGGAACTGCTCCTTCGAGGCGATCCCCGACGGGGAGACGATCACCCACTCGTCGGCCATGAAGCCGGCGACACGCACGGGGTCATTGGCGACGAGCGCATCAGCCCAGTCCTTCACGAGGCCGACGAATCGAGCGTCTGCTGCATCTTCGCATGGTGACTGAGGGCTCGAATTCGGTCTTTCATCCACATCCCGACCGTAACCGTGTCAAGCCGGCCTGGCGAGCACGGCCAAGGCAACACCCGCTGGGCACTACCCCAGTGGCAGGCCGATCTCGTGGAGCGGATCGGCGACCTCCTGCACAAACACGCGAACCACATCTTCGTTCCCATGGTTCATGGGCGGGACGCCCAGAGTCCGCCTCCTCGGCCGCCGGAGACATTCGGCGCTGTTCATGGAGAGCCCAGAGGCCACGGCTCTGTCTCTTCGACCCTCCGACGCAGACGGTACCGGCCGCGTCCGGCCAGGCCCTGACGGCCACCTGCGGCGGCGCACCCGGCGATCGGCTCGGTAACCGGTTCAACGACGAGGCGGGAAAGGGTCCACTCCAGCGCCGGGCGACTGATCCGCGGGTGGACCACCTCCACCAGGGTGGCCGCAGACGTGATCACCCGTAAATCATCGGCGCGGGCCAGAGCGAGCCAGGCGGTGACCGCGCGGTCGCGCAGCACGACCTTGGCCATGACGGGTGGCGGCGCCCGGGTTCCAGGCAGCGAGGGAGGCCGTCGCCCTATGGCTGATCTTCTCCTTGTGCCCGGTCGCTCCTGGCCCGGCGCCGAACTCACCTCCGCCGTCGCCGAGGTGACAGGCGGCGAGCTGGACCTGTTCGACCTGTCGCACACCTGCCCCGCATCGGCGTCGGTTCCCACCGAGCCTGGTTATCCACAGGATCTCGCGATTCTATGGATAACGCGTTCCGAGGCCCTTGTTCTGCTATGACGGCGGTCGGAGCACCTGGGCCTTCGCGACGGGCGGGGCAGCAGGCAGCCTCTGCAAGCTGACGCAGCTCGCCGGGGGCAGTGGCGGCGACGGGCCGGGAAACCGGACATTCCGTGAGTGCGAAGTGGCAGTCCGGGGGAGGGGCTCAGCGTCCGCCGTCGATATCGTCTGCGCGCTCGAAGCGCTCCAGCTGGCCCACGTCACTGATCACTGCTGCCAGGTCGGCGCCAGCCAGCCGTGCGCGCGGGATGCCCGTTTCTGCGACGAGCCGGGCCACCGGAACGCGCTCCGGATCGTCGGGTCCGCGGTGCTCGGTCGTCAACTCCGCCTCGTCGCCGATCAGAAGCAGAATCCTGGCCTTGATCTTGTCGCCCAACCGTTTGTTCCCTCCCACCGGGCCGTCGGCGCGGGGATCGGACAGCCGATCAACCAGAACAAGAATCCCGGTCTCTGGAGACGGGCCGGGCCGACAGGAGCGGCGCGCTTGTACAGAACGGTGGTAGGGGGCTGCTGGGCTGGTCGGTTCTCCTCGTCAGCAGGGGGCATAGGCCGGTGACCCGCTGGCGTGCGTGGGCGTGCCCGGCAAACTCTCGCGCCCTCTTTTGTCGTCCTCAGGGTTGCCGCCGACAGGCCGGCGATGCTGGATGGCCAAGCGGGTGACAGGCAGGCAGCGGACGGCGCCGTCAAGGCACCAGCCACCCGATACGGAGACGCCGACCACAAATCCGTGACCGCACCTGCCGCGGGTGTTCTTTCCGCGTGGCGGCACAACCCTCACGAAGGGTCAGCTGTCTTCCCTGCTGACACCAGGTGTCCCAGGGAAAGACGGCAACCTCCCATTCGAGCGCGCTGGACATCGCGAGACCCCGGTTGGCGGTAGCTATGAGCATCTGTTCTGCGAGAAGGCATGTGGGATGGCTATACGTGATGAGGAGTCAGACGGCATCCCAGAGTGCTCGCAGAGGCGCGGGGATGCGGCCGTCGGGAGCCTGCAGTCCGCTGCGGAACGTGTAAGCGTCGTGGGCGAGGTGGTGGAACTGCTGCTGAGCCGAGCCGACCTGGTGTCCCAGCTCCTAGTGATCGGGTACGCGCGTGATCCGCAGGAGCAGGGGGCGTAGTCAGTCACCAGGATCACCTGAGGCCGCGCAGGAGACTGAGAGCGCCTGCGGTGGCATCGGAAACGGTGCCAAAAGACCGTGTGTGTTTTGGCATGCACGCAAAAACCCCCGACCTGTATTTCTGCAGGTCAGGAGCTTTTCCCGGAGTGCCCCCGGCGGGGCCACACGCAGATGGTTGCAGGGCTGACCAGCGGTTTCTTGTGGGGCGGCTGGTGGTGGAGGGGCGGTTCCGTCCTGCGGCGTGGGATGGGTCGGTGTGATGGGCGACTCGGACGTGGGGTCTGTCCCGAGCGAAGGTCCGCGCCGGACGGTCAGGGGCGAGTCGCCTGATCTTGACACCTGGCTGCGATGTGGCTGTGCGCTGGTGGTCGCGGGGATCGCGGCGTATGCCTCGTACGTCCATCAGCGGGATTTCGCCCTGCAGGGAGGTGCGGATGAGGTGAGCGCGTCGTTGTGGCCGCTGTCGGTTGACGGGTTGCTGCTGGCGACGGTCGGTCTGCTGAAGCCGTCCGGGGGTGGTGGCCGCCGGGCACGATACGCCGTGTGGATGGCCTCGGTGACGTAGGGCTCCAGGCCGTACAGATCGAAGAGGCCGGTGCCCAGTACGGTGTGGAATTTCTTGGGGCCGGGGGGCCTTCTGCAGCCCCGAGCTTCCCTCGTCGGTTCACCGTGCCACGGTGGCGAGGACATCGTGGCCCAGCCGCTGGACGACGTCCGTGGCGAGCCGGTGCCGCACCAGCTTGCCGTCTCGGGCGGAGCGCACCAGGCCCGCGTCGCGCAGGGTGCGCAGGGCGCGGGAGACCTGTGGTTCGCTGGAGCCGAGTCGGGCGGCGAGTTCCGAGGTGGTGATGGGCTCGCCCAGCAGATGGCGGCACAGCTCCATCCGGGCGGGCGAGGTCAGCGCCATCAGCCGGTGGTGCAGATCCCGCAGGGTCAGCTGTCCGGCCGGGGCGGTGCCGCGCGCCGCGTACTGCACCACCACGCACGACGGGTGCTCGTTCTTGACCGTCAGATGTGGCCACACCCGGGCGGACGGGACGAGGACGAGGGGGCGCGGGGCCACCTTCACCTCGTCGATCTGCAGCTTGTCCAGCCGTATCCGTTCCCCCGGCCCGACCCGGTCCGCGGTCGGCAGCAGCTCGGTGAGCACCTCTGTGGGCGACCGGGCCGCCAGCCGGCGACGTACCTCCCGGGCGTGCTCCTCCAGGGCCGGCCGCAGGGTGCGCCAGTCCTCGGCGAAGAACGCGGTGTCGGCGGCCCGCAGCACCGCCAGCAGCCGGTCCCGCAGCTCCAGCGGTGCTGCCACCAGCTGTCGCGCCAGCTCACCGCGGGCGTAGGAGCGGCGCAGGCAGCGGCGTGCGTAGTCCTCCGCGGCGGCGGTGCCGGCACGCAGCTCGCGGGCCGGCGGCACCGGCTGCGCGTTGGTGCCGAGGACCCCGGGCGCCACCAGTTCGAGGAAGTCCTGGGCCGACAGCGCCGCGATCGCCGCCAGCTCCTCGTGAAGGCTCGCCGCGAGCGGCAGCGCACGGGGAAAGAACAGGCGGCAGCGGTAGCGGGCCCACAGAGGAGCGAACACGGTCAACTCGTCGTGCAGCTCGGGTCCGGCCGCGGCGGCGCGGGCCGCCCAGCCGGCGGCCTCCGGGTGGTGCTCGGGTTCGGCGAGCACGTGCAGGCTCGCCATCAGTTCCGACAGCGCGGAGGGCCCGGCCGCGAGGTCCGCGGGGCCGAGCCCTCCGAGGTCGAGGACGATGCTCACGCCGTCAGCGTACGGCGGGGGTTCACCGTACGGGCGCGCCCGGGCCGAGCGGGATGCCCAGCAGGTACCAGGCGAAGAACAGCAGCACCCAGACCACCAGCATGATCATGGCGACAGGCAGGGTGAAGGAGACCAGGGTGCCGATGCCGGCCTTGCGGCGGAGGGTCTGCAGGTAGCCGACACAGAGCATGAACGAGGTGCTCATCGGGGTGATGGAGTTCGTACAGGAGTCGGCGATGCGGTAGAGCGCCATGGTGGTGGCCGGGCTGGTGCCGAGCAGCATCAGCATCGGCACCAGTGCCGGGGCGACCAGCGTCCACAGGGCGGAGCCGGAGGTGATGAGGAGGTTCATCAGCGCGACCGCGACGATCAGCAGGGAGAACAGCGCCAGTGTGGGCGCGCCCAACTCCCGTAGGAAGTCCGCGCCTTCGACCGCGACGACCGTGGCGATGTTGGTCCACTTGAACAGGGCGAGGAACTGCGACACGGCGAAGAAGAGCACCAGCAGCGGCGCGATGGAGCGCACTCCCTCCGCCATGAACTCCGGAATCGCGCGGCTCCCCCTGATCCGCCCGGTGAGCCGCCCGTACACGGCGCCGATCAGCAGGAAGAAGACGGTGAGGAAGACGGCGATGGCGTTCATGAAGGTGGACTCCACGATGGCGCCCCCCTCACCGCGGAGCGGCGACGAGGCGGGCAGCATCGCGAGCACGATCAGCGCGGCGTAGCCGAGCACGGCCAGCCCGGTCAGCTTCAGGGCACGCAGCTCGGTCGCGTCGTCGACCTCCGCGGCGACGACCCGCTGTGCCGCGGCGGCCTCCAGGTCCGCGTCCGGGGTCAGGTGGTGCTCGCGCTTGGCGAGGATCTTGTCCACGACCAGGGCGATGGTGCCGGCCAGCACGAAAGCCGAGACCGTGGTGAAGTACATGTTGTCCGTCGCGCGGACCACCGCGTCCTTGTCGACGAGCTGCGCGGCCTCGGTGGCCACGGAGGCGAACAGCGCGTCACCCGGGGCGATCAGCGGGTTGGCGTCACCCGCGGCATTGATGGAGACGAACGCGACGATCATGCCGAGCATCGGCGAGCGGCCCACGGCGCGGAAGGCCACCGCCCCGAGCGGGATGAGCACCACGTACGCGGAGTCGGACAGGAACTTCCCCAGCACACCGCCCAGAGCCACGCCCAGGACGACCGTGCGCGGAGACAGGCCCGACAGCATGCGGCGGGCCAGTGCTTCGAAGAGCCCCGACCGCTCGGCGACCGCGACGCCGAGCATCACCATCAGCACGGTGCCGAGCGGGCCGAAGGTGACGAAGGACTCCTCGGCGCCGGTGACCAGGTCCCGTACGGCGTCCGCCGACACGGCGCTGCGTACGCCGACCTGGTCACCCGAGGAGGGGTCCTCCACCCGCAGCCCGGAGGCGTTCAGCGCCCAACTGACGAGGGCGACGACCCCGCACAGGATCCAGAACAGCCAGAACGGATGCGGCAGCGCGTTTCCCGCGCGCTCGACCAGGTCGAGGAGCCGGGAGCCACGGCCCCCCTCGCCGGGCTCGGTGGCCTGCACCTCCTCGGTGCGGCTGTCGGGTGTGCTCATGGCGGCCTCCTGTGAGGACTGGGAGAGAACGGGGGAGACGGGGGAAAGTGGAAACGAGGGCATGGCGCGGCCGCGCCGCGAGAGTTACGAAACGGGACCCAGAGCCGCGCACGATCACGATCCGTCGCGATGGGGAGCGGGGCGTTCCCGGGTTGCGCCGACAGTAAGACCCGCATCCGGTCCCGTCACCGTCCGGCGGAACAGTTGACCTGATGACGTCAAGTGATCGCCATGATCCGGGCTGTTGCTTAGCGTCACGGGAGTGACCTCGTACGACACCCCCCACAGCTGCCGGCCCGAACCCCTCCAGGGCGGTGCCCTGTGGCGCCGTACCCTTCGCATCCCCATGCGGGACGGCATCCGCCTCGCCGCCGACCTGTACTCCACCTCACCCGAACCGGAGGCGACCGCGCTTCCCGTGCTCCTCGAGCGCACCCCGTACGGCCGGCGCGCGCAGCGCGGTTCGGACCAGGACCGCAGCGACGCGCCGCTCCCGCGGCCCGAGGACATCGCCCGGCACTTCACCGAAGCCCGCTACCACGTCGTACGGCAGGACTGCCGGGGCCGCGGCGACTCCGAGGGGACGTTCGTGAAGTACCTCGGCGAGGGCCCGGACGGGGCGGACACGATCGCCTGGCTCCGGAACCAGCCGTGGTGCGACGGCAGGGTCGTGATGACCGGGGTGTCCTACTCCGCCCACGTCCAGGCAGCCGCAGCCGCCGAAGGGGCGACCGGGCTGGCCGCCATGTTCCAGGACTCGGGCGGTTTCTCCTCCGCGTACGACGCGGGGATGCGGATGGGCGGGGCCTTCGAGTTGAAGCAGGTGACCTGGGCACTGCAGCATGCGGTGCAGAGCCCCGAGGCGGCGGCGGATCCGGTCCTGGCCGAGGAACTGCGGCGAGTGGACCTGACGGGCTGGTTCGGTGCGATGCCGTGGCGACCGGGCTGCACGCCGCTGCGGCACCTGTCGGCGTACGAGGACTTCCTGCTGGAGCAGTGGCGACAGGACACCTTCGGGGACTACTACCGCAACTCGGCGCTCTACGGGCGAGGCTTCTACGAACGCTTCCCGGACGCGCCGAGCCTGCACATGGGCAGCTGGTACGACCCCTACGTCCGCTCCACCATCGAGAACTTCACCGCCCTGCGGGAGCTGAAGTCGGCACCCTCCTACCTGGTCATGGGCCCGTGGACGCACGGACACCGCTGCGAGACGTACGCCGGAGACGTGGACTTCGGTCCACGGGCGACCCTGGACGGCAACCTCGCCCCGTCGTACCTGGAGTTCCGCCGCCGCTGGTTCGACCGGGCGCTGGGCCGGGAGGACGAGGAGAATCACGAAGGGAATCCGGAGGACGGAGACCTCCCCGCCGTCCAGTACTTCCTGATGGGCGGCGGCGACGGCCGACGGAATGCGGCAGGGCGGATGCGGCACGGCGGCGCATGGCGCACAGACACCCGGTGGCCGCCGGCGTCGACGGCCGCCGTCGCCCTCTACCTCACCACCGACGGTGCCCTCACCCTCGCCCCGCCCACCGCAGCCGTCGCGTCGGTGACCTACGACTTCGATCCGCGCCACCCGGTCCCCACCATGGGAGGCCAAGTCACCTCGGGCGAACCAGTGATGACCGGCGGGGCCTACGACCAGAACGCCCCGGACGCCCGGGTGTACGGGGCGCGCGAGCCGTACCTGCCGCTGGACTCCCGCCCCGACGTGATCAGCCTGACCACACCGCCACTCGAGCGGGACGTGGTGCTGGCCGGCCCGGTGTCGGCAAGGCTCCACATCTCCACCACGGCCCCGGACACCGACTTCACCATCAAGCTGATCGACGTCCATCCGCCCAACGCCAACTATCCGCACGGCTTCGCCATGAACCTCACCGACGGCATCGTCCGCTGCCGCTTCCACCGCTCCTACGAGAAGCCGGAGTTGCTCATTCCGGGCGAGGTGTACGAGATCGAGGTCACCGCCCCCGACACGGCAAACCGCTTCGCCGCCGGCCACCGCATCCGGCTTGACATCTCCTCCAGCAACTTCCCCCGCTTCGACGTCAACACCAACACCGGCGAACCGGAGGCCGCCGCCCGCCGCACCGCCATAGCCGTGAACACCGTGCACATGGATGCCGAGCACCCCTCCCACCTGCAAGTGTGGCTGGAAGGAGGAGCGGACGCGCTCGCGTAGCCGGACAGGCGGGCACGGCCTGGCCGCCGTGGCGCTGGCGGCGCTGGCGGCCTTCAGCCTGTACCAGGCGGTCGCCGGCTGACCGCCAGTGCGCGGGGCGGGCGCCGCACCGCCTCCCTCACCGCAGACCTGGACGACCGGGCGTACGCCACGGCTGCCCCGCCGGGTGCGACGCGGCAGCACGCAATCTCGGAAACCACCGGGCGAGCGTCGGGATCTCGGTCATGCCTCTCAGGTCCCCGTCGCCCGGGACGAGCCTGCGCAGCTTGTCCCGTCAGCCGCAACATCCTCACCGAGCCCGAGCCCGGCGGCTTCACTATGCCGCGATCAGAGTTCTCGTCTCCCCAAAAGCCTGACGCAAGCTCGTAGTACGCCCTCTGACAACGTCGTACTACACAATGTGACTGAAGTGTTTGCTATTGGAAGTCCCCCTATGGTTCGAACCTGCGACAGTCGCCCAGCGCGGCTCAGACCACCGTGGTGGCGCCTCCCACCTGCGGCAATGACGTGTGAGGGCATGCTGTGGACGCGTCTGATCGTCCTGCGTGGCCGATTGCGTATGAACCATAGGTAGTCTCGCAGGTAGGATCATTGCTGGCCCTGACCTGCGAAAATACAGAGTGTGACTGGTGCCCCGGCAGGATTCGAATCTGCGCACACGGCTCCGCAGGCTTGCGCTGGCGGTGTTGTTTGGCGGGAGTTCTCCGAGCTGCTGGAGGCCCCGATCATCAATCGCTGTCACGGCTGGTGAGTGCTCGGAAGATGGTCGGTCCTGCGGGCCCCAGGCGTCCGGGCGAGTCGAAGAAGAAGACTCCCGACCCGTATCCGACATCCGATTTCCGCATGTCCCGGTGTCGGATACGGATCCTGGCCGACGATGAGGACCCGGACGTCGTCGAAGGGCTGCTGGAAGGCGCGGAGCACATTCGGTCCGGCCGGGAGATAGGTACGTCCCGCGGCGATCTCCGCGCGCAGGAAGTCACCCATCTCGGCGATCCGTCCGGCCACGGGTTCCAGGGCCTTGGCCCAGCCCGGTTCGACGATTTCATGCAAGGGTCGTGGTGCCACGGCGTCACCCTACTGCCGTGCGGGCATGGGCGATCAACCGGTGGTCGTGGCACGACTGAACGTGATACGTCCGGTGACGGCGAGGGGCGCAGAGGGTCCGCCCGATGCCCAATGCCCGACGACTCATGAACTGACGACTGCTGGGAGTCAATCGATCACCGCCGCGCGTACGCAGAGCACATCCGGCAGATGCGACGCCAACTGCCGCCAGCTGTCCCCGTCGTCGGCCGATGCGAACACCTCTCCATTGCGGTTGCCGAAGTACACGCCCGCCGGGTCTGCGCCGTCCGTGCACATCGCGTCGCGCAGCACCGTGCCGTAGTGGTCCTCCTGCGGCAGTCCCGCCGAGAGCGCCTCCCAGGTCTTGCCCGCGTCCGCCGTGCGGAAGACCCGGCATCGGCGCTCGGCCGGGATCCGGTCCGCGTCGGCGTTGATCGGGAACAGGTACGCCGTGTCCCCGCGGTGCGGGTGGGCGGCCGCGGCGAAGCCGAACGTGGACGGCAGGCCCTCGCCGATGTCCGTCCAGTGCGCGCCCGCGTCGTCGCTTCTGTAGACACCCCAGTGGTTCTGCAGATACAGCCGGTCCGGGGTCGCCGCGTCCTGTGCGATCTTGTGCACGCACTGGCCGAACTCCGGGTTCGGATCGGGCAGGAACACCGCGGAGACACCGGAGTTGGAGGGCGCCCAGCTTTCGCCGCCGTCCTTCGTACGGAAGACACCGGCCGTGGAGACGGCGACCGTCACCGCGCTCGGATCGCGCTCGTCCGTGATGACCGTGTGCAGGCCCTCTCCGCCGCCGCCGGGCACCCACTGCGAGCGCGTCGGGTGCTCCCACAGGGGCCGGACGAGTTCGAAGGTCTCGCCGCGGTCCTCGGAGCGGTACAACGCGGCTGGTTCCGTGCCCGCGTACACCACGTCCGGCTCGGCCGCCGCCGGGTGCAGTTGCCACACCCGCTCCAGCGAAGCACCAGTGTCCTGGGGGAACTTGACCGCGGGCTTGGCCGGTTCGGTCCAGGTGCGGCCCAGGTCGTCGGAGTGGAACACGGACGGGCCCCAGTGCGCGCTGTCCCCGCCGACGAGGAGCCGTGGCACATCACCGCGGGTGTCGATGGCGACCGAGTAGACGGCCTGCGCGTTGAAGTACGGACTGTCGTCGAACTCCCAGGCGCCGCCGCGCCGTCGCCCGATGAACAGGCCTTTCCGCGTGCCTACGGTGAGCAGTACGTCGGCCATGCCGACCACCTCCGGACGTCGTTGTCAGCAGACATGGGTCAGTCTGCACCCGGGCACTGACAATCACCCCTGGACGCGGCATCTGAGCAGGTCAGAGCCCATTTCGGCGTCCGATGGCGATGTGGGGTCCGTCTCCCTGTGAGCACCGGGGCGATCGCTCGCGTATGGGAGGGCGGGGACTGGTGCGTCGGTGAGGAGATTGGGGCGTTCGATGGCGGCATTCCGTGGTCCGAGGGTGTGGCTGTGGCGATGGCGGCGGAACCCGCTGCGGCGCCGCAGCGACGAACTGGAGTCCTGGCTCCTGCTCGCCACCTGGACCCTGATGCTGGTCACCGGGCTGCTCGCCGGACTGGCGACGGCACACGCGGTCGAGAGCAGCCTGGCCAAGCAGCGTGCCGAGTGGCATCCCGTCCTCGCGCTGACCAGTAAGAACACGCCCGTTGCGAGCACGTCCGCGGCCAGCCACGAACGGGTGTGGGCCGAGGTGCGCTGGACCGCGGCGGACGGTTCGCCGCACACCGGCCAGGCCCGTGTCGAGCCCGGCAGCACGGCCGGTACCCCGGTCGTCGTGTGGACGGACCGCGACGGCCGCCTCGTCACCAAGCCCGCCAGCGCGTCCCAGGCAGGACTGCGGGCCGGTCTGTCCGGGGTGCTGGTGGGGGCGAGCGCCGCCGCCGTGCCCCTCGGCGGCGGGCGGCTGTTGCGCAGGCGTCTGGAGCGGCAGCGCATGGAGCAGTGGGACGCGGAGTGGGAGCGGTTCGGCCCTCAGTGGGGGTGGAAGACGGGCTGAGGGGCGGGCCGAGCCGACTCGGTGCCGCCCGGAGCCGTACGGCCGATGGTCGTGCCGCCCGGAGCCCTGCGCCCGGTGGTCAGACGGACCGGTGGTACTGATCCGGTACGTGCACCTCGCCCCCGAGTTCGCGCGCCGCATGCCGGGCCCATGAAGGGTTGCGCAGCAGCTCCCGGCCCAGCAGCACGGCATCCGCCTCACCGTTGGCGAGGATCTTCTCGGCCTGTTCGGCATCGGTGATGAGGCCGACGGCTGCGACGGGCATGGACGTCTCGCTCTTCACCCGGGCCGCGAAGGGGACCTGATAGCCCGGGCCGACGGGGATGCGGACACCGGAGGCGTTACCGCCGCTGGAGACGTCGAGCAGATCGACGCCATGGGTGGTCAGTTCGTCGGCGAAGCGGACCGTGTCGTCGGCCGTCCAGCCGTTCTCCTCCAGCCAGTCGGTGGCCGAGATACGGAAGAACAGGGGCTTGTCGTCCGGCCATACGGCTCGTACAGCGTCGACGACTTCAAGGGCGAGGCGCGTGCGGTTCTCGTACGAGCCGCCGTACGCGTCCGTGCGCCGGTTGGAGTGCGGGGAGAGGAACTCACCGATCAAGTAGCCGTGCGCACCGTGGATTTCGACGATCTCGAAGCCGGCGGCGAGGGCGCGACGCGCGGCGTCGGCGAACTGGCCGACGACCTCCCGGATCCCCTCGACCGTGAGCTCGGCCGGCACCGGGTGGTTCGCGTCGAAGGCGAGCGGGCTGGGTCCGAGCGGCTGCCAGCCGTGGGCGTCGGGACCGACGGGAGCGCCGCCCTTCCAGGGACGATCGGTTGAGGCCTTGCGGCCGGCGTGCGCGAGCTGCACGGCCGGAACGGTGCCCTGTCCCTTGAGGAAGCGGGTGATCCGGCGGAAGGCCTCGGTCTGCGTGCCGTTCCAGATGCCGAGGTCGTACGGCGAGATCCGGCCCTCGGCGCTGACGGCCGTGGCCTCGACGACGATCAGGCCCGTGCCGCCGGTGGCGCGCGCCGCGTAATGGGCGAAGTGCCAGTCGTTCGGGGCGCCCATATCCGGGCCCTCGGGCGCTGCCGAGTACTGGCACATCGGGGGCATCCAGACCCGGTTCGGGATGGTCAGATCGCGCAGGGTGTAGGGCTCGAAGAGCGCGCTCACGGCGGACTCCATTCGTTACGGGGCCGGGTTTCGACTCGTACGATAGGCATCGTAGTACGGGAGATGTCAAACTACGAGAGGTCTCGTACAATGAAATCCTCCGGAGCGATGGAGTCCCCGGAGACTTCGGAGTCCGCCAGAACCTCCGGACCAGAAGGCCCGAGTACAAGGACTGGAGCTGCCGTGACGACCGCCGCCCCCACCAGCAGCAGCCGTGAACTCCCGCACCCCACGCGCGAGGAGATCCGGCTGGAATCCGTGCTGCACGCGCTCTCCGACCCGATGCGGCTCCAGGTCGTACGAGAGCTCGCCGCCGACGGCGACGAGCTCTCCTGTTCGCACTTCGATCTGCCCGTCACCAAGTCCACGACCACGCACCACTTCCGGGTGCTGCGCGAGAGCGGAGTGATCCGGCAGGTCTACCGGGGCACCGCCAAGATGAACGGACTGCGCCGGGACGACCTAGACGATCTCTTCCCGGGACTTCTCGACAGCGTCCTCGCCGCCGCCGCTCGCCAGGCCGTCCGCCTCGGGGGCAGCTGAACCACCCTTTGAACTGCCCTTCGAGGGAAGGTGGTTGAAGAGCAGGTTCAGAACGATCGCGGTCAGGCACCCCGCGCTGATCCCGCTGTTCATCACCGTCTGGAACCAGTCCGGGAACTTCTCGTAGACCGTCGGCACCCCGACCGGCAGCATCCCGACGGCGACCGAGACGGCCACGACCGTCAGGTTGTCGTTGCCCTTGAAATCCACCTGCGCCAGCGTCCGCAGCCCGCTCGCGGCGACCGTCCCGAACATCACCAGACCCGCGCCGCCGAGCACCGGCGCCGGGATCGCCGCGACCACCGCACCCAGCTTGGGCAGCAGGCCGAGCAGGACGAGGATGCCACCGGCCGCCGCCACGACCCAGCGGCTGCGGACCCGCGTCATGCCGACGAGGCCGACGTTCTGCGCGTACGCCGTGTACGGGAAGGTGTTGAAGACGCCGCCGAGGACCGTGGACAGGCCGTCGGCGCGCAGGCCGTCGGCGAGCGGGCGTGGCTCGACCTTGCGTCCGGTCATCTCGCCGACCGCGATGAAGTCACCCGTCGTCTCGGTCATCGTCACCAGCGCCACGACCAGCATCGACGCGATCGCCGACGCCTCGAAGGTGGGGGCGCCGAAGTGGAACGGCGTGCTGATCCCCAGCCAGTCCGCGTCCCCGACCCCGCCGAAGTCCGTGAAGCCGAAGGGCACCGCGACCGCGAGGCCCACGGCGATGCCGATCAGCACCGCGATGCGGCTCAGGAACACCGGGGCGAATCGCTGCACGCCGAGTACCACCGCGAGCACGAAGGCGGCCAGCGCCACGTTCTTCGGCTCGCCGAAGCCCTCCGCGCCCACGCCGCCGGCCGCCCAGTTGCCCGCCACCGGCAGCAGCGAGAGCCCGATGATCAGGATCACCGTGCCGGTGACCAGCGGCGGGAAGAACCGCAGCAGTTTCCCGAAGACCGGCGCCAGCAGAATGATCGCGAGCCCGGCGACGATCACCGACCCGTAGATCGCGGGCAGCCCGCCGCCGCCCGTACCGATCAGCACCATCGGCGACACGGCCGCGAAGGTGCAGCCCTGCATGATCGGCAGCCGCACCCCGAAGCGCCAGAAACCGACGCACTGGATGAGCGTCGCGATACCGCACAGCAGCAGATCGGCCGTGATCAGATACGCCATGTCCGCGGGCGACAGCTTCATCGCACTGCCCACGATCAGCGGGACCGCCACGGCGCCCGCGTACATCGCGAGCACGTGCTGCAGCCCGAAGGCGGCCAACTGGCGGACGGGTGGGACCTCGTCCACGGGGTGCACAGGACGTGCGGGTGTGGTGGTTGCCATGGGCACTCCAGGAGCGGCGGGGGAGCGGAGCGGGGACTGCACGTGACCGTAAGGGGCTTGAACAGTTTGTTGATTTCCGCGTTGTTGCCGTCAGATGTCATGCCCTCCGAGGCCCGCTCGACCCTGCTACGGCCCCGCCGTCCGCGCCGCTTCCATCAGTGACGACCAGTCGGGCAGCTTGACCACGCTCCGCTCGAGCGAGGCCCCGAGCTCCGCCTCGGCCCGCTCGATCGCCAGCCAGCCGGACCACTCGACCGGCCGCAGGCCCTCCGCGTGCAGCACCGCGAGGGGATCGTCCGGCACCTCACGGTGTACGAGTACGGGGGCGTCCTCCAGCAGCGAGGTCACCGTCTCCTTCGCGCAGGGCCGGTTGGTGCCGATGACGCCCGTCGGCCCCCGCTTGATCCACCCCGCCACGTACTCGCCCGGCGACACTGAGCCGTCGCGCAGAACCCGTCCCGCGAGATGCGGCACCGTGCCGTGCTCCGCGTCGAACGGCAGGCCCTCCAGCGGCACCCCGCGATAGCCGACCGAGCGCAGGACCAGCTGCGCCTGGATGTCCTCGTACCGTCCGGTGCCCGTCACACCGCCGTGCCCGTCCGGCGCCGTCCGCTCGAAGCGCACGGCGCCCACGCGTCCTCCGTCGGGGAGCAGCTCGACCGGGCGGAGGAAGAAGCGCAGCCGGATCCGCCGGGAGGCGCCCTGCGGTGGCCGCGTGGCCCAGCCGCGCAGCACCTCCACGTTGCGGCGCCGGGCGGCGGGGAGCGCGGAGGGGTCGGCGTACGCCGGATCGAGCGCCAACTCCTCGGGGTCCACGATCACTTCGGTGTCGGGCAGTGCGCCCAGCTCCCGTAGCTCCTTGGTGGTGAAACGGGCCTGGGAGGGGCCGCGCCGGCCCACCATCTGGATGTCCCGCACCTGGCTGTGGGCCAGCGCGGCGAGTGCTCCCTGCGGCATGTCGGTGGGGCTCAGCTCCGCGGCGCCGCGGGCCAGCATCCGGGTCACGTCCACCGCCACGTTCCCGACGCCGATGACGACGGCCGCCCGCGCGCCGAGGACGAAGCCGTCGGCCGTGGCGTCCGGGTGCGCGCTGTACCAGGACACGAACTCGGTCGCCGACCAGCTGCCCGGCAGCTCCTCGCCGGGCACTCCGAGACGCCGGTCGGTGGCGGCTCCCACGCAGTACACGACCGCGTGGTACAGCTCCCGCAGCCGGGTGGCCGGCAGCCCGTCCGGGCCGACCTGGACGCCGCCAAGGAACCGCACCCGCTCGTGCTCCAGGACCGTACGCAGATTGTTCTGCAGCGACTTGATCTTCTCGTGGTCGGGCGCCACGCCGTACCGCACCAGTCCGTACGGGCACGGCAGCCGGTCCAGGACGTCCACGTGGACCTCCGGCACCTGGCTCTGCTGGACGAGACTCTGCGCGGCGTAGACCCCACTCGGCCCCGAACCGACCACGGCGACGTGCAGCACGGCGGAACTCCTTCCCGTAGGAGAACGAGGAGATCGCTGCTACCTCCACAATCGCACCGAGCCGCCCCTCACGGGAGGGCCACGAACGCGTCACTGCGCCGCCAGAGTGCACCACCGCGCGCCCTGCCCGGCCCACTCCGAAGGCGCGCGCCACCGGCACCCTCCACCCGACGCGCGCCGCCCGCGCCGGGCCGCCCCCCCCCAGAAGCGGCATGCACGCCCCGGGTCAGGGCATGTCCCTCATCTTGTTGATCTCTGTCGTCTGCTGGGCGATCACGTCGTCGGCCATTTCGCCGATCTGGATGTTGTTGCCCTGCGCGAGCACATCCGTGGCCATGGTGATGGCGCCGTCATGATGGGTGATCATCAGCTTGAGGAACAGTTCGTCGAAGGCTTTGCCCTTCGCCGCGCGCAACTTCTTCAGCTGGGCCTCGGTCGCCATGCCCGGCATCGCCTCATGGTCGTGCGCCTGGCCGCCCTTCTTGTCGCCGCCGTGGGCCTGCTGCCAGCCCTTCATGGCGTCGATTTCCGGCCCCTGCGCGGCGGCGATCCGCTCGGCGAGGCGCTTCACCTGGGTCGACTCGGCGCGTTTCGGGGCGAGTTCGGTCATGTCCAGGGCCTGGGTGTGATGCTCGATCATCATCCGCGCGTAGTCGAAGTCCGCCGAGTTGGGGGAGTCGTCAGGCCGCCGCTTCTCGGCGTCCTCGGCGGAGAGCGTCTCGGCCGCCTCGCCTGGCTTCCCCGGAGCGATCACCGAAGGGCCCTTGCCCGACGCGGACTTGGGCTCGTCGTCCGAACCGGTGCAGCCTGCGAGCGCGAGAACGACGACCGTCACGGAGGCGGTGACCACGTGACGGTACGTACGACGAATGAGCACAGCGGCCTCCTGTGGCACACGAAATGGCGGACACCTTGTGGGTGTTGGGAACCGTCCTACCCCGTTGCCGATCGTCAATGACACGTTGCCGTTCGTAAATGATCAGAAGGATTCGTTACGACTGCATTGCGCCCTGTTGTTCTGAGCATGATGAAGACGATACTGCGGTGGTGCCTTAACCGTTCAACTGCGAACGGCTACAAGGGAGGACGCAGTGACCCTGTTGAACAACCACCGAACACGGCGCAGACGACTGGGAGTTGTCGCGACCGCGGTCGGACTCCTGGCCGCGCTGCTCACGGCCGGTCCGGCGGTCGCGACCCCCGACCCCGGGGACACACCGGCCACCCCGGACAAGGTCTCCAAGAGCAAGGCGGCCGAGGTCAGGGAAGCGATCGAGAGCGGCGACATACCCGGCAAGGACGAGATCGTCCACTCGGACAACATCACCCACCTCGCCAACATCCCCAAGGACGCGCTGCCGGGCACCAATTCGGACCTGGCCTTCCAGGGGAAGTACGCGTACTCCGGCAACTACGACGGCTTCCGCGTCTTGGACATCAGCAACCCGAAGGCCCCGAAGACGGTCTCCCAGGTCCTCTGCCCCGGCTCGCAGAACGACATCTCCGTCTCCGGCGACCTGCTCTTCCTCTCCACCGACTCCTCGCGCAGCGACAACTCCTGCAACAGCACCACGCAGCCCGCGACCGAGAAGTCCTCGTGGGAGGGCATGAAGATCTTCGACATCAGCGACAAGCGGAACCCCAAGTACGTCGCCGCCGTCGAGACCGCCTGCGGCTCGCACACCCACACGCTGGTGCCCGAGCGCCGGAACGTCTACGTGTACGTCTCCTCGTACTCGCCCAGCGCCACCTTCCCGGACTGCCAGCCGCCGCACGACGGCATCTCGGTCATCAAGGTGCCCCGCAAGGCGCCCCAGAAGGCGGCGGTCGTCGGCTTCCCGGTGATCTTCCCCGGTGAGGGCCCCGACGGCGGCGGCAACCCCGGCGCGCCGACCAATCCGGGCGTCTCCAAGACCACCGGCTGCCACGACATCACCGTGCTGCCCTCCAAGGACCTCGCGGCGGGCGCCTGTATGGGCGACGGCATCCTGTTCTCCATCGAGGATCCGGAGAACCCGAAGGTCATCGACCAGGTCCAGGACAACGTGAACTTCGCGTTCTGGCACTCGGCGACCTTTAACCAGAAGGCCAACAAGGTCGTCTTCACCGACGAGCTGGGCGGCGGCGGCGCGGCCACCTGCAACGCGGAGATCGGCCCGAACAGGGGCGCCGACGGCATCTACGACATCGTCGGCAAGGGCGACAAGCGCAAGCTCGTCTTCCGCAGCTACTTCAAGATCGACCGCCACCAGGCGCCCACCGAGGTCTGCGTGGCCCACAACGGCTCGCTGATCCCGGTCAAGGGCAGGGACATCATGGTCCAGGCCTGGTACCAGGGCGGCGTCTCCGTCTGGGACTTCACCAACTCCTCGAAGCCCAAGGAGATCGCCTACTTCGAGCGCGGCCCGGTGGACACCGAGCGGCTCACGACCGCCGGCCCGTGGTCGGCGTACTACTACAACGGCTACATCTACTCGAACGACATCGCCAAGGGCTTCGACGTCCTGAAGATCAGCGACCGGCGCACGGACCCGGCGAGGTGGATCCGCATGTCCGAGCTGAACGTGCAGACCCAGCCGGACTACTTCGACTGGCGAGGCTGACCGGCGCGTCCGGCCCGGCCTGCCGCGTCGGCTTCGGGGTCCTGGGGCGAGAAGAACCGTGACAGGTCCCCGCCATTGGTCCCGCCGGGCGCCTCGGCGTCCGGCGGGACACCCAGCTCCCAGTCGAGCCGGTAGCGCTTGAACAGCTCGGCCCGCAGGGTCGGCAGCGGCATCGGGACGCCCGGCACCAGGGCCGCGTACACCGCGCCCATCAGCAGCGCCCGCAGCATCGGATAGTCGACGGCGGCGTCCCGCGTTCCGTACCGGGCGACGGTGTCCCTGAGCAGTTCCGCCAGGCGCTGCTGCTCCGCGCACTGCACGAACCCCTCGGCCTGCAGGATGCCCGCCATGTGCTGGCGCATCAGCACGGGATGGTCCCGGGCCAGGCCCAGGATCGCGTCGATGGCGCGCGCCATGCGCTCCCGGCCGTCCTCGGTGCGCGGCTCGCGCTCCAGCGCCTCCTGGAGCGTGCAGTGCATCAGCCGGTGGACAGCCGACTGCACGAGCTGCCGCTTGCCCGGGAAGTAATACGAGACGAGTCCGCGCGCGGAGCCCGCACGGTCCGCGATGTCGCCAAGTGTTGTCGCCTCGTAACCATGCTCGCTGACCAGCTCAAGGGCCGCCTGCAGCAGCTTTTCCCGGGATCGCCGCCGCAACTCTTCATTGACCGAGCGGCTGCGGGGGGACATCCTGTAACTCCTGTGTTGACTGGCTGCCAGCCAACTATACTCAGCGGGTCCATGGCGGCCCCTTCCCCGGGGTCCCCTTCGGGCTGCCGTCCGCCTGGGCGACGCGGGGGATCGTCCAGGCGGACGCGAAGCTCAGCCGATCAGGTCCAAGACCGGGCGGAGCCCGTCCGGACGCTGGGTCACCGGCAGATGGTCGACGAAGTGCACCGCGCAGCCCAGGGTCGCCGCGCCGCCGTCCGCGCGGCGGTCGTCGCCCACCATCAGCGCGTCCCGCGGATCGACACCGAGCGCGTCGCAGGCGGTCGCGAACAGGCGTGGGTCCGGCTTCTGGATGCCGTGTTCGTACGACAGGACGTACGCGTCGACGTACGGGTCGAGGCCGTGCTCGCGGAAGACGGGCCGCAGATCCCAGCCGATGTTGCTGACCACACCGACCGCCACACCGCGCTCACGCAGCGCGCCCAGCACCTCGGCCGTGTCGGGGTACGGGCGCCACGCGGCCGGTGTCATATGGCGGTCGTACAGCGCGTCGTGCAGGGCGGGATCAGGCAGCGGCACCTGACGGGAGACGCCGGTGTACGCGGCCCGGTGCAGCTCGGCGCTCTTGTCGCGGATCTCCCACACGGGGGCGAGCTCATCGGGGACCCGCCCCGACGGGACGGCCCCGCCCGGCAGCGCGCCCACCATGTCCAGGTCCCGGGCCGCCCGGAGCAACTCCGGCTCGGGGAGTGAGACTTCGGCCTCGGCCAGCACCGCGCGCAGCCAGCACTCGGCGGATTCGATACGGAAGAGCGTTCCGGAGAAGTCGAATAAGACAGCAGCCACGCGCTGGACCTTACCGGTGTTCCTGTTCGGCGAGTGGCCGCTGTGGCGCATCGGCCGAAGGCGCCGGCCACCGCTCGTACGCCACCACCGTGAGCGCGACGGTCAGCGCGCCGAGCAGCCAGCCGCCGAGCACGTCCGTCGGCCAGTGCACGCCTGTCCAGACCCGGGTGAGGCCCACGCCGACGACGGAGAGCGCCGCGAGGGTCACGGCGATACGCCACAGGACGCGTCCGGCGCCGTACAGGTGCAGGAGCCAGAGCAGCAGGCCGCAGACCACCGCCGCCGTCATGGCGTGGCCGGACGGGAAGGCCGCGTAATGGGCCGAGTCCACGGGGTCGGGCCACACGGGGCGCTCCCGGCCGACCGCGGCCTTCATGCCCTGCTGAAGCAGAGTGCCGAGGAGCGTGACGGCTCCCAACCAGAGGGCGGGCCGCCAGGCCGAGCGGCGGATGATCAGCCAGAGCACGGTCGCGGTGGCCAGGGCACGCATGGTCCAGGGGTCCCACACCCAGTCCGTCAGGATGCGGGCCGTCTGCGTGACATCGGGCTCGTCCACCGCCCACTCGTGCGTCGTACGCGCGATATCGCCGTCCAGGTCCATCAGCGGGTCCCAGGACAGGGCGACCAGCGCGAGCAGCAGCACGGAGGGAACGGCGAGGGCCACCGCGGCCCGGACGGCGGCTGTGGGGGCCGGTGTGCGGGGCGGCGAGTCGACGGTGGGGGAGTGCATGAAACGATTCTCGCGGACCGCTGGGGCCGAAGGCCAACTCCGGGGCGTACGTCGACTTGTGCGCTTGGTTACCCCAGCGCCCGCAGCCCCGGCACGAACGCCACCAGCAGCGGAACCACCGGCACCAGCGCCGCGGACGCCGTGAGCCGCAGCCGACGGGCGGGCGGCAGGCGGTCCGGGGGAGTGAGCAGACGGTTCACGCGCTGCGGGACATGGGCCTGCGGGGTGGGGCAGGGGCCGAACACGCCCCGGTCCTCGTTGAGTTCCACCAACGCGAGAGCGGTCGTCAGTCGGCCGAAGCGGCGGGACGCCATGTCGTCGGCGGCGAGCTCGACCAGACGGTGCATCTCGTCGCGGAACGCCGCGAACACGGGGACCTGTGGAAAGCCGTTGGCCAGCGCCGCCGAGGAGTGCAGCAGCCAGTCGTGCCGGGCCCGCGCGTGCCCCTGCTCATGGGCGAGCACGGCGTCCAGCTGGCTCCCCTTGAGGCGGCGCAACGCGGCGGTGGTGATGACCAGTTGGGGCGCCGCTCCGGGCAGCCACCAGGCGTCCGGACGCTCGCCCTCCAGGACGACGAGCCGGTCGCTTCCCGGCTCCTCGCCGGGCAACAGCGGGGCACGCACGCGGAGTTCGGCCCGCTCGCGGCGGCGTCGCGCACGGGCTCGTACGATCTCGCGGACCAGCATCGCCGCGCTCCACACGCCGCCGCAGGCGAGCGTCACCGCGGTCGCCGCGGCCCACGGGCCCGCTCCGGCGAGCGCGTAGGCGTCCACGACGGAGTGCGGCGCGGGAGCGAACACATGGCCGCGCACCGCCTGCCAGGCGGCGGCCGCGCTGAGCGTCATCGACAGCACGCAGCACAGCAGAACGGCCACCACCACGCACTGCCACACCCACAGGGCGACCACCGGTTCGCGGTCCGGCCAGTCCGTTCGGGCGAGCAGCCGCGGAGCGAGAACGGCGGCCAGGGCGCCGAGCAGCAGCAGTGCCGCGGGGACCATCATGAGGGCAGCCTATGAGCGGGGCGGCGCCAGGGGATACGGGCTGCCGCGGCAAAGTGACGCAGACCACGGTTTCGTACAGTCGGGTCACAGTGTGAGAAGCATCGCGAGCATCCCGATGCCCATCGAGAACCGGGATGCCAGCGCCAGCTCCGGACGGTCCCCCCAGCCGACCGTGCGGGTGCCCCCTTCGGGTGCGTCGACGACGGCCGGCACCAGGCGCGTCCCGGTCCACAGCACGTATCCGGTGAAGTACGCGAAGAGTGCCCCGGTGAGCACGGGCAGCCCTGAGTGTGTCCCGCCTGCCATCACCACCGCCATGTAGAACATCGCGGCCGCGCCCACCAGATGGTGCAGATGATGGCGGCAGGTCCGCGCCGCCCACAGGGCGCGCAGCGCGGCCGCGCCGAACACTGCCGCGCAGACGAGCCAGGCCCATCTCGGCGGCGTCAGCACCGCGGCGGGCACGGCCATCGCGGCCATACCGAATCCCATGAGTGCCTCATCACCCGCCGTGCGGCGCTGTTCCTCGACGGAACTGCGCATGCGCACGACGCAGTAGGCCCCGGTCGTCGTGCACAGCGCGACGAGCAGCCAGTCCGACGGCGCCGGTCCGTGCACCGCGCACCTCCCCGATCGACGGTGATTCGGACAGTCCGGTCGAAAAGATGCCCTGGCCTGCCGGAGGACACACGAGCGCAGGGGTGTACGCGGGGAGCGCGCAGGGGTGCACCTGCCTCGGGAGCGGGTGCTGCGCGCCGGGCAGGCCGGACGCCGTACGCTCGCTCGTGGCGACGGTACGACGACAGGGACTGCACGCACTCGGGGGCGCACAGCATGACGACAGCGAACGGGCGGGCGACTGCGGGGGACACCGTCGGGGCGGTGGTACGGCAGTGGCGGACGGTCCACCCCGACCTCGACACCGGACCCATCGAGATCATCGGCCGCATCAACCGCTGCGCCGCCCTGCTTCAGCAGGCCGAGGACGCCCCGCTGCGTCATGCCGGGCTCACCCGTCCCGAGTTCGAGCTGCTGGCCGCTCTGCGCCGCACCGGCCGTGAGCTGACCCCCGGTGAGCTGGCCCGGGAGACCTTCTCCTCCGGCGCCGCCGTCACCAAGCGGCTCAAGCAGTTGACCGCGCGCGGCCTCGTCGAGCGCCGCGGTGACAGCCGTGACCGGCGCGTCGCCCATCTGCGTCTCACGGACGCCGGACGCGAGCTCGTCGACGAAATCGTCCCCGAGCAACTCGCGTACGAGACGGCCGTCCTGTCCGGGCTCGGCACCGCGACGCAGGGCGAACTCAGTTCTCTTCTCGGGGAGTTGCTGGTCCAGCTGGAAGCACGGCTGGGCGTGCAGCGGGCCTGAGCGGCTTCCCTCACGTCGGAAACTTTTTGGTTACCGACCGTTGACATGAGACCTGCGTCACTCCTAGGTTCGGCACGCCGGTTCGACAAACCGGCTGACGTGCGAAATGTCGAACGACTGTGAGTGTGGGGGAGGTGTGTCCGCGATGTCGAACCGGTTCGACGAGATGGCCGAAAGTAGCCGCGCCCCCGTGCAAGGCGACCGCACCCCCGCGATCAAAGGCAGCCGCATTCCCGTGAACAGCGGCAGCCCCACCCCCGTCAACATCGGCGAGATCGCCCGGCTCGCCGGTGTCTCGCGCAGCACGGTCTCGTACGCCCTGAGTGGCAAGCGGCCGATCTCGGAGCGGACCCGGCTGCGCATCCAGCAGGTCATCGACGAGCACGGCTTCCAGCCCAACGCCAGCGCCCGCGCCCTGGCCCACGGCCGCACCCAGACCATCGGCGTGGTGTTCCCGCCGGCCGGCAGGCGCTACACCGACATGCAGCTCGACTTCCTCAGCGCGGTGATCGACGCCGCCGCCGTGCACGACCACGACGTACTGCTGTCCCGCAGCGGTGAGGGCTCGGACGAGGCATTCGACCGGCTGGTGGGCCAACGCCGCGTCGACGGCGCGATCCTGATGGAGATACGCGTCCAGGACTCGCGGGTGGACCGGCTCCTCGGCACCGGGTTCCCCTTCGTCACCATGGGGCGGACCGCGGACCCCGACGCCCTGTCCTGGGTCGACATGGACTGGACGGAGCTCACCGCACGCTGCGTACGGCATCTCGCCGAGCTCGGTCACCGGCGGCTCGCCCTGGTGAACCGGCCGCGGAAGCTGTTCGCCGTGGGGTACGAGGCCGCGCACCGAGCCGTCGACGGCTTCCGGACGGCCGTCGCCGAACTGGGGCTGACCGGCGAGATCCACCACTGCGGGGACGACGCGGCCTCCGGCGAGGCGGTCGTCCAAGAACTCCTCGACCACGACCCGCTGACAACCGGGATCGTGGTCCTCAACGAGGCGGCGCTCGTGGGCCTGTACCGCGGGCTCGACCGGGCGGGCCTTTCCGTGCCCGGCGATGTCTCGGTGACCGGCGTCGTCGGCGCCCGCTGGGCCGAGACGGTCACCCCGATGATGACCGGCTTCGACAACTCGTCGGACGTCATGGGCCGGCTCGCCGTGGACCTGCTGCTGGAACGGCTGGCGGGCTCCTCGACGGCAAGGCCCCGGCAGCACCTGCTCACCCCCGAACTCACGGTCCGCGCGAGCACTGGCCCCGCGCAGACGCGCAGTTGATCCACGCACCCCCTGGGAGACGCACATGTCGAACCGGTTCGACCGCCGCTCGTTCATGCGGATATCGGGCTCCGGAGTTCTCGCCGCGGGCCTGGCGGGCCCGCTCACCGCCTGCGGCGGCTCGGAGAGCGGCTCGTCCGGCTCCAACGAGCTCGTCTGGTGGGACTACCTCGTCGAGGAGGCCCGCCAGCCCGGGATGAAGGCCCTCATCGCCGACATCGAGAAGCAGGTCGGTGTGAAGATCACCCGGCGGACCTTCCCCTTCGCCGAGCTGGAGCCCGCGATCATCAAGGGCGCCGCCTCCGGGGACCTGCCGGACATCGCGATCGTCGACAACACCTCGATGAACTCCTTCGTCCCGCAGGGACTCCTCACCGATCTCACCGACCGCGTGAAGGAGTGGGGCCAGTCGAAGGCGTACTACGAGGGCCCGTGGAACAGCGGCGTCATCGACGGCAAGACGTACTCCGTGCCGAACAACTCCAACTGCCTCTGCCTGTACTACAACACCGAGATGCTCGAGGCCGCGGGCGTCGAGCCCCCGAAGACCTGGGACGAGCTCGCGGAGGCGGCGAAGAAGCTCACCAAGGGCGACACGTTCGGTTTCGCCATGAGCGCGATCAAGACCGAGGAGGGCGTCTTCCAGTTCGAGCCCTTCCTGTGGTCCACCGGCGGCGACCTGGACACCTTCGGCACCGACGGCGCCAAGGCGCTCGGGTTCCTCAAGGAGATGGTGGACGCGGGTTCGCTGTCGAAGCAGTGCGTCGGCTGGACGCAGCAGGACGCCAACAACCAGTTCGTGTCGGGCCGTGCGGCCATGCAGATCAACGGGCCCTGGCAACTGCCCGCCCTGCAGGAGCAGACGAAGGTCAAGTGGGGCGTCGTCCCGATTCCGGTCGACAAGGAGCCGGCGAGCTGCCTTGGCGGTGAGAACTGGGTGATCCTCAAGACCAGCGGCAAGGCCGACCAGTGCTGGGAGGCCATCGTGCGCAGCCAGGAGAAGACGGTCCTGGCCAAGTACCTCGACGGGCTCGGCCTGTTGCCCGCCCGCTCCGACATGGCCGACGCGGGCAAGTGGGCCACCGACCCCACCCTGAAGGTCTTCGTGCAGGAATTCGCCAACGCCCGCCCCCGCTCCTACGGCCCGAACTACCCGCAGTTGTCGCAGGCGATGGCCGAGGCCCTCCAGGCGTCCCTCACGGGCAGCTCCAGCCCGCAGGCCGCCGCACGGAAGGCCGCGTCCGCGATCACGCCCAAGCTGCAGAAGTAAGGCAGGGAATGAGCCTTCAGGTGAAAGCCCGCGAGCCGCTGAAGGCGGTGGAGAAGACCCAGACCGTGCGGCGTGGCCGTTCCCTCGCGGTGCGCCGCACGCGGGCCGGGTACGTCATGTCGGCGCCGGCCCTGCTGTTCCTCGGCGCGACCATGCTCTTCCCGCTCGCCTACAACTTCTGGACATCCGTCCACGACGTCGCCATCGGTGATCTCCTCACCGGGGATTGGCAGTTCAGCGGCGTCGACAACTACGACAGCGTCGTCTCCGAAGGCGCCTTCTGGCACGCGATGCGCATCTCGCTGGTGTTCACGGCCGGCTCGCTGTTCTTCCAGTTCACCATCGGCTTCGCGCTGGCGCTGCTGTTCGCGAAGACGTTCCCGCTCGCGGGCCTGTTCCGCTCGCTGATGCTGGTGGCCTGGCTGCTGCCGCCGATCGTCAGCGGCACCCTGTTCCGCTGGATGCTCGACGCCGACGCGGGCGCGTACAACGAACTCCTGCGCCTCATCGGCCTCGACTCCCTCGCCCACAACTGGCTGACCGACCCCAGCACCGCCCTGCCCGGCGTCATCGCCGCCAACATCTGGGTGGGCGTGCCCTTCAACATGCTGCTGCTCCTGGTCGGCCTGCAGTCCATCGACCCGACGCTCTACGAGGCGGCCGAAATCGACGGCGCCGGACCCTGGCAGCGGTTGCGGCACATCACCGTCCCGATGATGAAGCCGGTCTCGGCGGCCGTGCTGCTGCTCGGCCTGATCTACACCTTCAAGGTCTTCGACCTGGTCTTCGTCCTGACCGGCGGCGGGCCCGTCGACAGCACGAGAGTCCTGCCGCTGTACGTGTACGAGGTCGCGTTCAAGCTCTTCCAGCTCGGCCGGGGCGCGGCGGCGGGCGCGCTCCTGCTGGTCATCCCGCTGATCGTCGCGATCGTTTACGTACGACGCCTGCGCAAGGAAGGAGCCGCCTCATGACTCGTACCAAACGGCCCTGGCTGCTCACGCTCGTCGCGGGCGTCATCACGGCCTTCTTCCTGCTGCCGTTGTACTGGATGATCGCCACCTCGCTGAAGAAGCCCGACCAGGTGCTCGTCTCGCCACCGCAGTGGATCCCCTCGCCGTTCACCGGCGAAAGCTATTCGCGGGCCCTCGACAAGCCGATGCTCGGCCAGGCGCTGCTCAACAGCGTCGTCATCTCGCTCGGCGTCGTGGCGCTGACGCTGCTGCTCGCGGTGCCCCTGACGTACGCGGTCGCCCGGATCCGGATGCGGGGCTCCGGCGCGATGGTCCTGTCGCTGCTGGTGGCGCAGTTGCTGCCGAGCATCGTGCTGGCCGCGCCGCTGTTCATCGTGCTGCGGCAGGTGGAGCTGACCAACACCCTCATCGGCCTCGTGATCGCCGATACGACGCTGACGTTGCCCTTCGCGGTCATCGTGCTGCGGCCACTGGTGCGGGCCATGCCCGTGGAGGTGGAGGAGGCGGCGCTGGTGGACGGCTGTGGTCTGCCGGGGGTGCTGTGGCGGGTCGTGCTGCCCGTGATGCGGCCGGGACTGATCGCGATCGGTGGCTTCTCGTTCCTGCTCGGCTGGGGCGAGTTCGTCTTCGGGATCACGCTGAACAGCGATCCGAAGGTGCAGCCGGTGACCGTCCTGCTCAACACCTTCGTCGGCCAGACAGGTACCGACTGGGGGCCGCTCATGGCGGTCGCCACGCTCGTCAGCATCCCCGTGGTATGCGTCTTCGCGATGCTCCAGCGCTACATCGTGGGCGGGCTGACCGCCGGAAGCGTCAAGTCCTGAGACCCAACGCGACTTCCGCAGCAACTGCGTAACTCCGTTTGTACGCAAGGAGGTGCATGCCCGTCTTCACCACTCTGGGAGCCGATCTGTCCCTCAAAGAGAGCGAGTGATTCCCCGGTAGAGGGGCCTAAGCGGACTTGCTGAAGTCCGATGCGGTACCGCGCCCCTCCAGGGGCGCGGGGCTGTGTCAATGTGCGGCTCCGCCGCGATGGGGGTCCCCCCGCTCGAGCGAAGCCGAGAGTGGGGAAGCGACCAACCACGACGGACCCGCAGCTTCGAACCGCACTTCCAGCGGAGCGCTTAGCCTTCTTCGCCCGCGGTGTAGAGACCGAACATCGCCCCTTGCGGATCCCGCGGTACGGCGATGCGCCAGCCGTCCGAGATCGAGGTGGGTTCCATGAGGAGGGTGCCGCCGGCGTCGGTGCAGTCCTGCGCGGTCCTGTCGACGTTCTCGACGGCGAAGTAGGGCAGCCAGTGGGACGGCACCTCGTGCGGGAACTTGTCGCCCATCTCCACCATGCCGCCGAAGTCGGATCCCTCGATGCCCCATTGCGTGTACGACTCCGAGGCGTTGACCGTCCAGCCGAACACCGTCGTGTAGAAGGCGGTCACCGCCACGGGGTCGCGCGTCATCAACTCGACCCAGCCGAGCGAACCCGGCGCGTTGAACACCCCCGCGCCGGGGAAGGACCGTGCCTGCCACAGCTGGAAGGCCGCGCCGCCCGGATCGGTCACCACGGCGAAGCGGCCCAGCTCGAACACGTCCATCGGCTCCAGGAGGACTTCACCGCCCGCGGCCCGTACCGCCGCCACGGACGCGTCCGCGTCGGGCACCGCGAACGCCACGTTCCAGGCGACCGGCTGCGACTCCTGGAACAGCGGGGTCAACGCCGCGACCGGCGATTCGCCGAGGCGCTCGAGGGTGTAGCCGTCGGCCTCCTGACGCGGGTCCGTCTCCGGGCGCCAGCCGAAGACGTACGTGTAGAACCGCTTGGCCGCGTCCAGATCACTGGTCCCCAGCTCGGTCCAGCAGGGCCCGCCGGGCACCGGCTTGTCCAACTTCATGGTCGTCCCTTCGCCGGAAGCGCTCCTCCCAGCACGCTAAACCCGGCCTCCGGGTCCCGGCCATCCGTCGAAAACTCCATGGCGCGACCACCCCGAGCGGCGTACCCTCGGCCCCATACCGCACCTCATGGCGGCCTCCTCACGCTCATCGACCCGGAGGTCCCCGCATGTCCGCGCTCAAGGTGCGCCCCTTCCACCGCGACGACCGCGACCAGCTCACCGAGCTTGTGAACACACATGTGGCCGCCGTCGTCCCCGGTGTCTCCGTCTCCGTGAACACCGTGCTCAGCGAACTCCAGCGCCAGCCCGACGAGTTCATCACCGACCCCTGGGTGGCCGAACGGGTCACCCTCGTCGCAGAGCAGCGCCAGTACGTGGTGGCTGGCGCGCATCTGCTGCGCTACCGCGGCGACGCCGAGGTCGGCGAGGACTACCGGGACGCGGGCGAGATCAACTGGTTCGTCTGCCATCCGACCGCCTCATTCTGGCCGGACTCCGGGGACGCCGCCGATCTGCTGATGACGGCATGCCTGGCACAGCTCGCCCGCTGGAACGTCCGCGTCCGGTACGCCGACGGCGCGCTCCCGGCGCCCGCCGTGTACGGCCTGCCCCGACCCTGGCCGCACATCCGGACAGCGTACGAACGGGCCGGCTTCCGGCACAGGGGCCACACGGAGATCATTCTGATCGCCGAGGTGGCCGATCTGCCGTCGCCGGCGCCGCTGCCCGGTGTCTGTGTCGACCGCACCCTCGGCGAGTGCGGCACCCGCTTCACGGCACGGGCCGACGGGCTGGTCCTCGGCTTCATCGAGATCGACACCGCCCTGGGCCGCCCCGAGCGGCATGCCCGCAGCGGTGGTCTCGCCGACATCGGCAACTTCCACATCGCGCGCCCGATGGAAGGCCTGGACAACTGGCTCCTCGCCCAGGCCGCCCACTGGCTGCGCCTCTGTGGAGTGAAGCGTCTCCTCGCGTACGAGACCTCCGAGGACACGGAAGCGATCAGCTCCCTGACCGCCGCGGGCTTCCACGAGCTGACGCGCACGGACCGTGGCTGGGTGCACCGGCCCGAAGGGGCCTGCACCGTGCAGTGACGCGCGTGGGTCGGCGGCACCGTCCGCCGACCCACGTTCTGTACGGGCAACTACCCGGCCCCGCCCGGCAGTTGAGCGCCCGTCGCCGCGGCGTCGTCCCCGCTCACGGGGTGCAGCACCTGTGGCTGCGCGGCCTCGTGTCCGCGAAGGGAGGGGGCCGTGCCGTCCCACCAGTCGGCGTTGCCGTCCTCGATGCAGCGGAGCAGGACTCCTTCGCGCAGCGCCCAGGGGCAGATGGTGACCTCGTCGATGCCCATCAGCTTCATGGTGGTGTGCGCGACGATCGCCCCGGCGAGGGACTGTCCGGCACGGGCGGCGGAGATGCCCGGCAGGGCGGCGCGTTCCGCGGCCGGCAGCTCGGCGAGCCGACGTGTGGCCCGGCGGAGGTCGGCGCGGGTCATGCCGCGCGGCGTGAAGGGCCCCGACCGGCCGGGCGGCGCCCCGCACAGCCGGCCGAGCTGCTGGAACGTACGCGAGGTGGCGACGGTCGTACGTGGCGCCTCCCAGCGTATGCGGGCCGCGACATCGCGCAGCTGGTGGCGGACATGGCGGCGCAGCGCCCTGACCCTGCGCTCCGAGGGCGGGTCCTGGCCGCGGAAGTGCTCGCGGGTCAGACGGTTGGCGCCCAGCGGCAGCGAGATGGCGAAGTCGGGCAGCTTGCTGCGGCCGAAGGCCACTTCCAGCGAACCGCCCCCGATGTCCAGCATGGCCAGCGGCCCCGCACGCCACCCCATCCACCGCCGCGCGGCCAGGAACGTCAGCTCGGCCTCGACCTCACCGGGCAGGATGTGCAGCGGCACCCCGGTCTCCGTGGCGACCTTCCGCAGGATCTCCGTGCGGTTCGGGGCGTCCCGCACGATCGCCGTGGCGAAGGCGAAGGGCGCCGTCACACCCCAGCGCATGCCCTCGTCCCGGGCGGCCGTGACGGCATCGACAAGCCGGGCCACCTGCTCATCCGGCAGGCGGCCGCCCCGCTCGACGTACTCCGACAGTCTCAGCCGCCGTTTCGCGGTGTGCACGGGCAGTGGAACAGCGCCGTCCGTCTCGGCGATGACCAGCCGTACCGTGTTCGAGCCGACATCAAGCACTCCCATACGCATCCCTTCCCAGTACCCGAGGCGGTGTCCGCCATGCGGTGGCCCGGCGCGCGCCCGCGTGCGCGCCCCCCAGAAGGGCCCGCGGGGCACCGTTTCAGCTGGTACTCCGGGGTACACGAAGGGTATGGACACCAGAGGTTTGGCCATCCCTCACGAGATCGCGGCAGGGGCCATCCCCTTCGCGATGGGGGTGGTGATCGCGTCGATACTGATCCTCGCGGTGTGGTGGGGCATGCGCGTGCGTGACCGGGAACCCGGGCCGCCGGACCCCGAGGACCAGCCCCATCTCCCCGAATCCGGCCCCGTCCACGAGATCCGCGAGATGCGCGAGCCCGACGAGGTGCCGCACGACGGAGGGGTGCTCCTCCCGCACGAGCTGCGGGGCTTCGGCAACATCCGCTCGCACACCGCGAAGGACCAGACACCGCCGGTCTGGAGTCCGAACAGCAGCGGCGGTTTCGGCAGCGGCTCGCCCGGACACCACTGAGGGTCGCCGGCCGGTCTCCGAAGGGGCGGGGCTTGTGACGGAGCCCCGTCCCGTCGAGGGCTGCCCGTGTGACCGGACAGGTCCGGGCTGCGGCGCCGGCCGGGGCTCGGGGTCAGGGAGGAGCGGCCGTGAGCGCCATGCAGCCGTTCGTCGACCGGCTCGACCACCCCGTGTACGTGGTGACCGTCGCCGCCGACGGAGAACGAGCCGGCTGCCTGGTGACCTTCGCCTCGCCGTGCTCGATCAAGCCCGCCCGTTTCATGGTCTGGCTGTCGACGCTGAACCGGACCTACCGGGTGGCACGGTCCGCCGAACAGCTCGCGGTGCATCTGCTCGGCCGCGACCAGCACGCGCTCGCGGAACTGTTCGGCGGCGAGACCGGCGACCGCGCGGACAAGTTCGCCCGCACTGCCTGGACACCGGGCCCCGGCGGCGTTCCCGTGCTGGACGACACGCTCGCCTGGTTCGTCGGCCGGGTCGAAGAGCACGTCGACACGGGCGATCACATCGGCTTCCTCCTCAGCCCTGTCGCGGGCGAGGCACAGGAACGAACACGGCGGGAGCCGCTGTGCCTGAGCGATGTCGTCGACATCACCGCTGGGCACCCCGTCAGCTGAACCTGGGCAGTTGCACACGCTCGACGTCAGCGGTTCCGCAGCGCCTTGATCAGCTCCTCCTTCGACATCGAGGAACGGCCCTTGATGCCGACCTTCTTCGCTTCCTCGTAGACGTCCGACTTCGACTGTTCCTCGTACTTGCCGCGCTTGCCGCCCTTGCGGGAGGAGGACGTCGGGCTGTTGGCGATCCGCGCCGCCTTCTCCTTGCCCGCGCCCTCACGGCGCATCGACTGATACGTCTTCTCGTCCTTGATCTGCGGCCTGGGCATGGAGATCCCTTCCTTCCTCGAAGGCAGGTTTCGGGTACCCCCGACCGGCCACCCGGAACACATGGTGCGAATCGGATACACGATGATGACCGAGCAGGCCGGTCCACGTGAGCTCGTACGGCACGTGGTGGCCGCGGAGCAGGCCGGATTCGACTTCTCCGTCACCTCGGACCACTACTTCCCGTGGCTCGAGGAACAGGGCCACGCCCCCTACGCGTGGAGCGTGCTCGGCGCCGCGGCGCAGGCCACCTCCACGATTCCCCTCATGACGTACGTGACCTGCCCGACGACCCGCTATCACCCGGCGGTCGTCGCGCAGAAGGCCGCCACGACGCAGCTGCTCGCCGAAGGCCGCTTCCGGCTCGGGCTCGGCTCCGGCGAGAACCTCAACGAACATGTGGTGGGCGGCGGTTGGCCCGCCGCGCACATCCGCCTCGACATGCTGGAAGAGGCCGTGGAGATTATCCGGGTGCTGTTCGCCGGCAAGAACGTGAACCACCACGGCGCTCATTACGACGTGGAGAACGCCCGGCTGTACGACCTCCCCGACGAGCCGCCCCCGATCGGCATCGCCGTCTCGGGCGAGCACTCCTGCAGGGTCGCCGGCCGGCTGGCCGACCTGTTGATCGCCACGGAGCCCAGTTCCGAACTGCTGGACTCCTTCGACCGCCACGGCGGAACCGGCAAGCCCAGGGTGGGCCAACTCCCCGTCTGCTACGACCCCGACAAGGACGCCGCCGTCGCGCGGGCCCACGAGCAGTTCCGCTGGGCACTCGGCGGCTGGCCGGTCAACGCCGAACTCCCGGGCCCCGTGAACTTCGACGCGGCCACGCAGCACGTACGCCCCGAGGACGTCGCACAGACCATCCCGTGCGGCGACGACGTCGACACCTTCGTCGAGGCCATACGCCCCTACGTCACCGCGGGCTTCACCGAGATAGCCCTCGTCCAGGTCGGCGGCGACCACCAACTCCCGTTCCTGGACTGGGCGGAGAAGAAGCTGCTACCGGCACTGAAGGACCTGTGAACGAGACCCGAGCGAAAGGACTTTCCGCACCATGGCCATCGCCCAGTACCGCCTGGTAGCCCTGGACTGCCCGGATCCCCCGGCGCTCGCCACCTTCTACGCGGGCGTACTCGGCGGTGACATCAAGCAGTACAACGACGACTGGTACGACCTCTACGTGCCCGGCGGCCACCACATCGCCTTCCAGCGCGCTCCCGGTTACCGCCCGCCCGACTGGCCGCGCGCCGACGACAACTCCCAGCAGATGCATCTGGACTTCACCGTCCCGGACATCGACACCGCCGAGACCCAGGTACTGGCCCTCGGCGCCACCCCACTCGACCTGGACGACGAGAACGGCCGCCGCAGGTTTCGCGTGTACGCGGATCCGGTGGGCCATCCGTTCTGCCTGTGCTGGGAGTGACGGGGGAGCCTCACGGCCTATAGCGCAGCGGATGGTCCGCGGGTACCTCCACCACCGCGATCTCGGTTCCGTCCGGATCGGTGAGCCACATTTCGATCAGGCCCCACGGCTCCTTGACCGGGGGCCGCAGGATCTCGACGCCCCGAGCCGTCAGCTCCTCGTACGCGGCTGTCGCGTCCGCCACCTGGAGCCACAGCTTGAGCGCGGGGGAGGGGGATTCGGCGGAGCGTCCGGCGACTTCCAGGAAGCCGCCGCCGAGGAAGTAGACGGTGCCGCGTTCGGGGCCAGTGCCGAACTCGCGGTAGACGGCGAGGCCCAGTTGCTCGCCGTAGAAGGCGCGGGAGCGCTCGGGGTCGGTCGGGCGGAGCAAGGTCCGGCTGCTCAGTACATGCACCATGGAGCCGCACCTTAGTGGGAGGGTTACGCTCGTCGGTGCCCGAGCCGCGCCGAGATCGGAGACTCGTTCCCCATGGACACCGCCGCCACCGGCCTGACCTTCCAAGACGCCACCGAAACCGACGTCGACGCCCTTGTCGCGCTGATCGAGTCGGCCTACCGCGGGGACTCCAGCCGGACCGGCTGGACCACCGAGGCGGACATCCTGGAGGGGCAGCGGACGGACCCGGAGGGCGTGCTCGAGGTCATCAAGTCGCCCGACAGCCGACTGCGTACCGTCGAGCGCGACGGCACCCTGATCGCCTGCTGCCAGCTCGAACACCGCGGTGACCACGCCTACTTCGGCATGTTCGCGGTCAGCCCGGCGCACCAGGGCGGGGGCCTCGGCAAGGTGATCCTCGCCGAGGCCGAGCGGTACGCACACGAGATCTGGGGCGTCGCGGAGATGCACATGACCGTGATCTCCGTACGAGAAGACCTCATCGCCTGGTACGAGCGGCGCGGCTACCGCCGTACGGGAAAGATGACACCCTTCCCGTACGGCGACGAGCGGTTCGGCATCCCGCAGCGCGACGACCTGCAGTTCGAGCTGCTGGTGAAGCCGCTCACTGCGTGAACCGGCCTATGCCGTGAAGCGCCCGGTGCGCTTGATCTCCGGGTAGTCGGTGGTCGCGCCGTCCAGCTCCAGGGCGCGTACCAGCCGCAGATGGTCCTGCGTGTTCACCACCCAGCCGATGATCCGCAGGTCCGCCTTGCGCGCGCACTCGACGATCTCGAGGGTGAGCCGCCGGATGTTCAGTACGACACTGGTGGCGCCGACCGCGGTGGCGCGCTCGACGACATCGGTGCCGTACCGACTGGCGACCAGCCCGGTGCGTACGCCCGGGACGAGCCGCGCGATCTCGGCGATCGCCTCGTCGTGGAACGACAGCACCTCGACCCGGCCGGCCAGATCCCGCCGGTGAATGACCTCGGCGAGCGCCTGAGCCGCCGCGACGTCCTTGATCTCGGCCTGGAGCGGCGCCGTGACGGCGTCCAGGACCTCTTCGAAGACCGGGATGCGCTCACCGCGGCCCGCGTCCAGCGCGCGCAGCTCGGCGAGGGTCTGCTCGGCGATCGGCCCCGAACCGTCGGTCGTCCGGTCCACCTCGGCGTCGTGCATGACGACGAGCGCGCCGTCCTTGCTCAGATGCAGATCGAGTTCGATCACGTCGAGGCCGGCCTGCTCGGCGGCGACGAAGGAACGGAGGGTGTTCTCGGGTTCGACACCCATGATTCCGCGATGACCGATGGTGAGGAAGTTCAAGGCTGACTCCGCTTCCGTCGACGGCGGCTCCTGCCGCGCGCAACGGTCCCGTGCCCACGCGGCCAGCCCGCAGCCTAATCGCCCGGCTCGGCGATGAACCCGGTCCGACCGCGAGGAATCACACCTTCCAGCTGCCTGTCAGTCGCCGCCCAGCCGCCCGGACGCAGCCTGCCGCGGCGCCCCGGCTCACCCCTGGGTGGGCGAGTCCCCGGGCGGGTTGACCGACCACACGTCGACCGCCCGTACCGCTACCCGGGTGGTGGTGAAAGTAATCGCCGAAACGGTATCTGGCAGGAAAAAGAGCGGTGAAGGTAGGGGTAATGCAGGACGATTTCCCGAACCTCCACTTGTGGGGGAGAACCTCGCATGCATACGGTGTGTGTACGCGAGGTTCTCCCGTGGAGGATGGGGTCATGACGGAAATTCTTGTGCAGGTGGGTGCGGAGGAGCAGGTTCCTCCCAGTGGCAGGGTGGTGGAGCACCCGGCTTGGCCCGTGCTCAAGGATGCCGTGGAGCGGATCCGGCCATGGCAGTCCAAGGACGGCTCGATCGACTTCGAAGCCGAGGGCGCCCCCGATCCCGGCGACGCCGAACTCGCCGTACGCCGTGTCGTGGACGCCGTCGAGGCGCTCGCCCCCCTGCTGCCGCACGACGCCGCGTACCACAAGGCGCTGGTCGACGATCTGCGCCGGTGGGCCGACGACGGCTTCAAGGTGCCCGACTTCCTCGACTCGCTGCTGGCCTTCCAGCCCGCCGCCAACCGCCGGGACGGCCTCCAGCACCTGGTCGTCTTCCCGATGTACACGCAGAACGGCAATCCGAACCGCAACCTCGAAGCTCTCGTGCTGCGCATGGTCTGGCCGGACTGGCTCGCCGAGCTGGAGCGCACCCGCTACGACAACCCGCTGTTCTGCGGCATCACCTTCGAGGACTTCACCTCGGGCTACGACACCAACTCGGCCGTCCTCTTCCCGGAGACCATCGCCGTGCGCGAGGCCCCCGAGCGGTTCAGCTGGGGCGGCATCTTCTGTGACCGTGAGGCCGCCCGGTTCCGCCGGGTCACCGAGGCCGCCGTCGACATCCTCGGGCTCGAACTTCCCGATGACGTCCGCGAGATGGTCGCCGACCAGGACCGCTGTCAGCAGGCCTTCGTTCTGTGGGACATGGTCCACGACCGCACCCACAGCCATGGCGACCTGCCCTTCGACCCGTTCATGATCAAGCAGCGCCAGCCCTTCTGGATGTACGGCCTGGAGGAGCTGCGCTGCGACCTCACTGCCTTCAAGGAGGCCGTGAAGCTGGCGGACGACGGTGTCCCGCAGGGCCGTGACGTCCAGTACGCGGTGCTGTTCGACCGGATGTTCCGCTTCCCGGTCACCGGAGAGCGCGTCCGCAACTACGACGGCCTCGGTGGCCAGCTGCTCTTTGCGTACCTGCACAAGCACGATGTCGTCCGCTGGACTGACAACAAGCTGTCCATCGACTGGCGGCGCGCCCCGCAGGTCACCAACGAGCTGTGCGCCGAGATCGAGAAGCTGTACCGCGAGGGCATCGACCGCCCGAAGCTGGTCCACTGGTTCGCCGGATACGAACTGGTCTCCACCTACCTCGCCCCGCACCCGGGATCCAAGTGGGCCAAGGGCCCGGACGCCCTGGATCTGAGCCAGCCGCCGCGAAAACTCGTCGATGACGTGCTTCCGGACGAGTTTCCGCTGAGCATGTTCTATGAAGCACTCTCCAAGAAGCTCAAGAACGTGATCGCCTCCACCAAGGGGATCGTCGCGGAGAGCGCCGAGCGGGTCGCCGCGTGAGCGACCTCGCTACGAACACTGCTCAGGAGGCGAGGACCATGGGGAACGGGGCGCTCAACGGCGCGGTGATCGCGGTGGCCGGTGCGGGTGGTCCCGCCGGCCGGGCCGCGTTGCTGCGGCTCGCCGAGGCGGGAGCTGTCGTCATCGGCTCGGACAACGATCCGGAGCGGCTGGCCGAGGCCGTGGACGCGGCGAGCTACGCACACGGCGGCGCCACCGTCGTCGGCGACACGGTCGACCTGCTCGACCGGCAGTCGGCCCAGGAGTGGGCCACCCGCATCGAGAAGGACTTCGGCCGCGTCGACGGCCTGGTCCACCTCGTCGGCGGCTGGCGCGGCAGCGAGACCTTCACCAGGACGAGCCTCGACGACTGGGACTTCCTCGAGATGCTGCTCATCCGTACCGTGGCGCACACCTCCCTCGCCTTCCACGAGGCTTTGCAGCGCAGCGATCGCGGCCGCTACGTCCTGATCAGTGCCGCGGGGGCGAGCAAGCCCACCGCGGGCAACGCCGCCTACGCCGCCGCGAAGGCCGCGGCCGAGGCCTGGACGCTGGCCCTGGCCGACTACTTCCGCAAGGCCGGGGGCGAGTCCGGGCCCACGTCGGCGGCTGCGATCCTGGTCGTGAAGGCGTTGGTGCACGACGCGATGCGCGCCGAGCGCCCCAACGCGAAGTTCGCGGGCTTCACGGACGTCAAGGACCTGGCCGAGGTCATCGCCGATGTCTGGGAGCGGCCCGCCACCGAAGTGAACGGAAAGCGCCTGTGGCTGACCGAGAAGCCGTGAACCCTCCGAAGACCGACGCGCGGCGTCATCACGACCCGGAGATCCGTGGCTTCGCCAGCGACAACTACGCGGGAGCCCATCCCGAGGTGCTCGCCGCCCTGGCCCTGGCCAACGGCGGTCACCAGATCTCGTACGGCGAGGACGCGTACACCGACCACCTCCAGCAGGTGATGCGCAGTCACTTCGGTGCGACGGCCGAGGCGTTCCCCGTCTTCAACGGGACGGGCGCCAACGTCGTGGCACTCCAGGCGCTCACGGACCGCTGGGGCGCGGTGATCTGCGCGGAGGGCGCGCACATCAACGTCGACGAGGGCGGCGCCCCCGAGCGCATGGGCGGCCTCAAGCTGCTGACGGTGCCCACCCCCGACGGCAAGCTCACCCCCGAGCTGATCGACCGGCAGGCGTACGGCTGGGAGGACGAACACCGCGCGATGCCGCAGGTCGTCTCGATCACCCAGAACACCGAACTCGGCACCGTCTACACGCCCGAGGAGATCCGCGCGATCTGCGAGCACGCCCACGCCCGCGGCATGAAGGTGCACCTCGATGGCGCCCGGATCGCCAACGCCGCCGCCTCGCTGAACGTGCCGATGCGGGCGTTCACCAACGCGGTCGGCGTGGACGTCCTGTCCTTCGGCGGCACCAAGAACGGCGCACTGTTCGGCGAGGCCGTCGTCGTCCTCAACCAGGACGCCGTCAGCCACATGAAGCACCTGCGCAAGCTGTCGATGCAGCTCGCCTCCAAGATGCGCTTCGTCTCCGTGCAGTTGGAGGCCCTGCTCGCCAAGGACCTGTGGCTGCGCAACGCCCGCCACTCCAATGAGATGGCCCAGCGCCTCGCCGAGGGCGTGCGCGCGGTGCACGGCGTCGAGATCCTCCACCCGGTGCAGGCCAACGCGGTCTTCGCCCGGCTGCCCCGCGACGTGAGCGAACGCCTCCAGAAGCGCTACCGCTTCTACTTCTGGGACGAGGCGGCAGGGGACGTCCGCTGGATGTGCTCCTTCGACACGACGGAGGACGACGTGGACGGCTTCGTGGCGGCGCTCAAGGAGGAGATGGCGCGCTAGCGCAATCTGCATAAGTATGCGAATGAAAGAAAAATCATTGACTCTAGGTCTGTCGCGTTCCTATGCTCTGCGGCATGGAGTTGATCCAGGAAAACCCTGACTTGTCTGCCTACTTGGCCGCCGACGAGGTCATCGACCATCATCATCCGCTCGTACGGGAGACGGCGGCGCGTCTCGCTTCGACGGCCGCCGACTCGTATGCCTATGCGCGAGCGGCGTACGAATTCGTCAGGGACGCCATCCCGCACTCGGCCGACAGCGGCGACATGCGCGTCACCTGGCGTGCCTCGGATGTCCTGGAGCAGCGCACGGGCATCTGTCACGCCAAGGCTCACGCGCTGGCCGCACTGCTGCGGGCCGAGGACATCCCCACGGCGCTGTGTTACCAGTCGCTGATGCACGACGACGGCAGCGCGCTCTGCGTGCACGGTCTGGTCGCCGTGCGGTTCAACGGAGCATGGCACCGCCAGGACTGCCGCGGCAACAAACCGGGTGTCGACGCGCAGTTCTCGCTCGAGGGCGAACGCCTGGCCTGGACAGCCGACCTGAAGTCCCATGAGGTGGACTATCCGGGTCTGTATGCCCAACCTCACCCGGCCGTGCTGCACGTCCTCAAAACCGCCCCCGACCGTGAGTACCTGTGGAAGGCGCTCCCCACCGCACTCTGAGCTGTGCCCGCCCCGGGGTGACTTGTGTCAGCGCGCTTCGGCTGCCTTCACTTCTTCGGGTGTCGGGGCCGTGCCGCCGAGATGGGCCGGCATCCACCAGGTGTCGTTCGGGTCCTTGGGGCGTACGGGGTAGGCGCGCTGGGCTGCTTCCAGGAGTTCCTGGACTCGCTCGCGGAGTTGGCGGGTGATCGCGCCCGCGTACTTGTCGCGGGAGGCCTCGATCGCCTCGCCCACGCGGATGGTGATCGGGATGTGGCTGCGCTTGAAGTTCTTCGGATGGCCCTTCGTCCACAGTCGCTGCGTACCCCACAGGGCCATCGGGATCAGCGGGACGCCGGCTTCCTGGGCCATGCGCGCGGCGCCCGACTTGAAGCTCTTCAGCGTGAACGACTGGGAGATCGTGGCCTCGGGGAAAACCCCGACGATTTCACCGGAACGCAGCGAGTCCAGCGCGTGCGCGTACGCAGCCTCACCGTTCTTGCGGTCCACGGGGATGTGCTTCATGTTGCGCATCAGCGGGCCGGAGATCTTGTGCCGGAACACCGACTCCTTCGCCATGAAACGGACCAGGCGCTTCTGCGGCAGGGCGGCGAGACCGTCGAAGATGAAGTCGAGGTAGCTGATGTGATTGCTCACCAGCACCGCACCGCCCGAGCGCGGGATGTTCTCCGATCCCTTGCAGTCGATCTTCAGGTCCCAGGCCTTGAACAGCGTGCGGGCGAGACCGATGGCGGGACGGTAGGCAAGCTCAGCCATGAACGGAGTGGACCCTTCTCTCTGCCTGGGAAGGGGGCTCCCGGCGGGAAAGTTACGCAGCCGTAGGTTTACGGCATTGCGCAGATCGTGCCCGAAGAACGGACGAGTAGCCAGTCCTGGTTCCTTCGAACGGCGAGATTCTCGTCACTTCGGGGGACGGCCTTGCTCCTATGGAACCGGGAATCTTCGGATCCTCATATGTGCTGAAGCAGCATGGTGCTCGCGGTGGCGAGCGACTACGAAGTGCCGCATCGGCAGCGGAGCAGGAGGTGAACGTGCGCGAGCGCGACGGCGAAAGGCGGCTCGGTACGGCCGAGTTGGGCGAGAACCTCGGTGAACGGGCCACATTGGTCCAGTTTTCCAGCGTCTTCTGCGCGCCCTGCCGCGCGACCCGCAGGGTGCTTGCCGAAGTGGCCGGAATGGTCCCGGGCGTGACGCACATCGAGATCGACGCCGAGGACCACCTGAATCTCGTACGCGAACTCGACATCCTCAAGACCCCCACCGTACTTGTGCTCGACGCGAACGGATCCGTTGTGCGCCGCGCAACCGGGCAGCCGCGCAAGGCGGACGTGATTGCCGCGCTCGGCGACGCTGTTGGAAGGTCCTGACGGCAGGGGCATGTGCCCCGTGCCGCTGCCGGTGACGCATCTCCCAGATGTCGGAACGCGCTTGACTGTGCGCACCACCTATCGTCAGCCTGGCCGTGTGCCCCCGGAACTCCTTCTCTACGAGCGCGTCTACGTGGACCTCGCCCGCAATGCGAGCGCGCGCTGTCCGGTCTGTTGAGCAGTCCAGGACCTCGTCGCCTCCCGCAGAAGGACAACTCCATGACGGCCCTGCCCGGCCTCAGCACCCCCCAACTCGCCTCTCCCGACCTGCTCCGCTCCGTCTTCCGGCGGCACGCGGCCGGAGTCGCCGTGATCACCGCCCAGCGCGGCGGCAGCCCGGTCGGCTTCACCGCCACCTCGCTCACCTCCGTCTCCACCGAGCCGCCGATGATCTCCTTCGGCATCGGCACGCGCGCCTCGAGCTGGCCGGTGATCTCCGAGACGGAGCACGTCGGCGTCCACATACTCGGCGAGCACCAGCGGGAGCTGGCCGCCACCTTCGCCCGCAGCGGCGCCGACCGCTTCGGCGCGCCCACCGGCTGGCGCGAGGGTCCGGAGGGTGTGCCCGTACTCGACGACGTCCTGGCCTGGCTCGTGTGCCGGATCGTCGCGCGCGTACCCGCGGGGGACCATCGCGTCGTGCTCGCCGAGGTCGTCCTCGGGGATCCAGCCGGCGCCGGGCGCCCGCTGCTCTACCACCAGGGGCGCTTCCATGGTCTGCGCGACTGAGAGGCCCCGGCCTGTGCATGAGCGTCGGGTTCCGATTACGCTGCGTTGCAAAGGTCACAGTTCAAAGCGCTTGCTTAGCGGGCAAGAACTGGGTGTACTGGCGAGTAATATTTGGTTCGGAGCGCAGGCCGCCCCAACCGGGACGGGCCGCTTGAGGCGCCTATGCTGCCTGAAACAAGGCAGCTCGGAAATGACGATTGCAGTAGGAGAGCCGGCGTGAGCTTGAGGATCGTTGTCACTGTGAAGTACGTGCCCGACGCCACTGGCGACCGGCACTTCGCCGATGACCTGACCGTCGACCGGGACGACGTGGACGGCCTGCTCTCGGAGCTCGACGAGTACGCGGTCGAGCAGGCACTGCAGATCGCCGAGGACGCCGACGACGCCGAGATCACGGTGCTGACCGTCGGCCCGGAGGACGCCAAGGACGCGCTCCGCAAGGCCCTGTCCATGGGCGCCGACAAGGCCATCCACGTCGAGGACGACGACCTGCACGGCACCGACGCCATCGGCACCTCGCTGGTGCTGGCCAAGGCGATCGAGAAGGCCGGCTACGACCTGGTGATCTCCGGCATGGCGTCCACCGACGGCACCATGGGCGTCGTCCCCGCGCTGCTGGCCGAGCGCCTGGGCGTCCCGCAGGTCACCCTGCTCTCCGAGGTCTCCGTCGAGGACGGCACGGTCACCGGCCGCCGTGACGGCGACTCCGCCTCCGAGCAGCTGGAGGCCTCCCTTCCGGCGGTCGTGTCGGTCACCGACCAGTCGGGCGAGGCGCGCTACCCGTCCTTCAAGGGCATCATGGCCGCCAAGAAGAAGCCGGTGACCTCCTGGGACCTGTCCGACCTCGACATCGAGGCCGAGGAGGTCGGTCTGGAGGGCGCCTACACGGTCGTCGACTCCGCCACGGAGCGCCCGGCGCGCACGGCCGGCACGATCGTCAAGGACGAGGGCGAGGGCGGCAAGCAGCTCGCTGAGTTCCTCGCGGGCCAGAAGTTCATTTAGCGGCTGGGGGTTACCCCCGGGCAGACACAGCATCTGAGCCCAACCCGCTTACCGCCCCTCATCTTTCGCAAGCAGGAGAGAAGAAGTCCCATGGCTGAAGTCCTCGTCTACGTCGACCACGTGGACGGCGCCGTCCGCAAGCCCACCCTGGAGCTGCTGACGCTGGCCCGCCGCATCGGCGAGCCGGTCGCCGTCGCCCTCGGCGCGGGCGCCGCCGACACCGCCGCCGCACTCGCCGAGCACGGCGCGACCCGCGTCCTGACCGCCGACGCCCCCGAGTTCGCCGACTACCTGGTCGTACCGAAGGTGGACGCCCTCCAGGCCGCGTACGAGCAGGTCTCCCCGGCCGCCGTCCTCGTTCCCTCCTCGGCCGAGGGCAAGGAGATCGCCGCGCGTCTCGCGGTCCGCATCGGCTCGGGCATCATCACCGACGCCGTCGATCTCGAGGGCGGCGACGAGGGCCCGGTGGCCACGCAGTCGGTGTTCGCCGCCGCGTTCTCCACCAAGTCCCGCATCTCCAAGGGCACTCCGGTCATCACGGTCAAGCCGAACAGCGCGGCCGTGGAGCCCGCTCCGGCCGCGGGCGCGGTCGAGGCCCTGTCCGTCACCTTCTCGGACAAGGCGACCGGCACCAAGATCACGTCCCGTACGCCGCGTGAGTCGACCGGCCGCCCGGAGCTGACCGAGGCCGCGATCGTGGTGTCCGGCGGCCGTGGCGTCAACGGCGCGGAGAACTTCGCGATCATCGAGGCGCTCGCCGACTCCCTCGGCGCGGCCGTCGGCGCCTCGCGCGCCGCGGTGGACGCGGGCTGGTACCCGCACTCCAACCAGGTCGGCCAGACCGGCAAGTCCGTCTCCCCGCAGCTGTACATCGCCTCCGGCATCTCCGGCGCGATCCAGCACCGGGCCGGCATGCAGACCTCGAAGACCATCGTGGCGATCAACAAGGACGCCGAGGCCCCGATCTTCGACCTGGTCGACTACGGCGTGGTCGGCGACCTCTTCGAGGTCGTCCCGCAGCTCACCGAGGAGATCAACACCCGCAAGGGCTGAGCGTCTCTGAGCGTTACGAGGCCCCTGTGACCGTCGGCACGGTCACAGGGGCCTCGCCTCATCCCGGGCTCATGCCAGGACTCATCCCAGAGTCAGCGACGCCTGTACGGGCAGATGGTCGCTCGGGAACTGGCCGTTCGCGGAGAAGGTGTTGATCGAGGCCCGGTGCGCGGTCACGCCGGGAGTGGTGAGGACCCAGTCGATACGGTCGCCGTCCGGGATCAGCGGCCGGTAACCGTGGAAGGTCGCGTACAGCTTGCTCCGCTCGGCCGCCGTGTCCCAGGTGTCGACGAGACCGGCGCCCAGCATCGTGTCGTAGACGGGGTTCTTGTGCGCGGCGACGTTGAAGTCGCCGGTCACGACGAGCGGCAGTGACCGGTCGAGGCCCGCGATGCGCTGGGCGATCAGCTGGGCGGCACGCGCGCGTGCGTTCTGGCTCGCGTTGTCGAGGTGGGTGTTGAGGACGTAGAACTCCCGCTCCCCGTCGCGCAGATCGCGGAACCGCACCCAGGTCACCATGCGGATGGAGCCGCCGCCCCAGGTGTTCGAGCCGATCACGTCGGGCGTGTCGGAGAGCCAGAAGTGGTCGTACTCCACGGGGGCGAGCCGGCGGGTGTCGTAGAAGATCGCCATGAACTCGTCGCGGCTGCCGCCTGCGCGGCCCGTGCCGATCCAGTCGTAGTGCCCGCCGAGGTCGGCCTCGATGTCGCGCACCTGCTGGTAGAGGCCCTCCTGGGTGCCGATGACGTGGAGGCTTTCGCGGCGCAGCAGTTCGCGGGTCACGGGGCGGCGGGCGGCCCAGCTGTTGGGTTCGGCGGTGCTCGCGTACCGCAGGTTGAACGACATGACTTCCAGGCGGCGGCTGGATCTGTCCGGCGCCGCGGCGGTCGCGGTGAGGGGTGCTGTACTGGACAGAGGCAGGGCGACCGCGGCGGCGATGGCGGTCTTCAGGCCCAGACGACGCGTGACTCGGCTGTGCTTGATGGGCACGGGAGGGCTCCTTCGGTGGCGGATGCCGGGCGAGTCGTGCGCATCGCAGTGTCGGAGTTGGGCGTGAACATGTCGAGATCCCGCGATGACCACAGAAGGAAGTCCCGGGTGGACCTGGGCGGAGGAGGGTGTTGACCAGCGGGAAGGTCCGCGGATAACTTCGCTCTACGGATTGTTGATTCCGGTCAGCGGAAATCAGAGGGGTGTCGGGATGGGCCAGGGCGCACAGGAGAAGGTGGCGACGAGCCTCGCGGGCGCCGTCAGTGAGGAGATCAGCGCCTCCCTCGTCCCGGTCGACGCCGAACTGGAGCGCCGCTACCCCGGAGACCCCGGCACCCGCCAGCCCGTCCACACCGTCTACGTACCCGGGGACGTGTTCGCCGCCGACACCATCCGCTCCTGGGGCGACCAGGCCCTCGCCGCCCTCGACGAACACGCCCCGGACGCCGCCTCGTTCGCCGCTGTCCTCGGCCTCGCCGACGAACTCGCGGAGCCCGTCCACACCCGCGTACGCGCCAAACTGGAGCGCGAGCCCATCGAGGACCTGCGCGTCGACTTCGAGGACGGCTACGGCCCGCGCCCCGACGCCGAGGAGGACGAGGCCGCCGCTTGTGCGGCACGGCTGGTGTCGGAGGCGTACGAGAAGGGCACGGCAGCCCCGTACATGGGCATCCGTATGAAGTGCATGGAGGCGCCGGTACGCGACCGGGGCATCCGGACCCTCGACATCTTCCTGACCGGGCTGATGGCAGCGGGCGGACTGCCCGACGGGCTCGTCCTGACGCTGCCGAAAGTGACGTACGCCGAGCAGGTCACCGCGATGGTGCGGCTGCTGGAGGCCTTCGAGAAGGCGCACGGGCTGGAGCCCGGGCGCATCGGCTTCGAGATCCAGATCGAGACCAGCCAGGCCATCCTCGCCACCGACGGCACCGCAACCGTCGCGCGGATGATCCAGGCCGCCGAGGGCCGCGCCACCGGGCTGCACTACGGCACCTTCGACTACAGCGCCTGCCTCGGCGTCAGCGCCGCCCATCAGGCCAGCGACCACCCGGCAGCCGACCATGCGAAGGCGATCATGCAGGTCGCGGCGGCGGGCACCGGCGTACGGGTCTCGGACGGCTCCACCAACGTCCTTCCCGTCGGCCCGACTTCGAAGGTCCACGACGCCTGGCGACTGCACTACGGCCTCACCCGCCGTGCTCTGGCCCGCGCCTACTACCAGGGCTGGGACATGCACCCGGGCCACATCCCGACCCGGTACGCGGCCGTGTTCGCGTTCTACCGCGAGGGCTTCGAGCAGGCCGCGGCGCGCCTCGCCCGGTACGTCAACCGCGCGGGCGGCGATGTGATGGACGAGCCCGCGACCGCCAAGGCGCTCAGCGGCTACCTGCTGCGGGGCCTGGACTGCGGGGCCCTCGACATCGCGGAGGTGGCGCGTGTGACGGGTCTGACCCGCGCGGACCTGGAGAGTTACGCGGCGCCCAGGCGGGGCGATCTGACGGTTTCCGCCAAGTGACCGAGAACGTCCTCGTCAAGTAGCGGGCCTGTCACAGGAGTTGCCACTGGCGCGCGCTGTCACCCCTGGCCCCTAGGCTGTACGGGAGTTGATGGGTGTGTCACAGGAACGGGGCAGCGGTGTCTTCGGGGGAGAACGAACACACGGACGGGATCGGCCGGCTGCTCGCCGGGCGCTATCGGGTCGTGGCCCAGCTCGGACGCGGCGGTATGGGCGTCGTCTGGCGGGCCCTTGACGAGGTCCTGGGCCGTGAGGTCGCGGTCAAGGAACTACGGACGTACACCGACGCCGCCGCGCCCGAACTGGCCGACCTGGGGCGCAGGATGCAGCGCGAGGCGCGCGCGGCGGCCCGCGTGCGCCACCCCGGAGTCATCGCCGTGCACGACGTGGCTGAGGTCGACGGGCGTCCGCTGATCGTCATGGAGCTGGTCGACGGACCCTCCCTGGACGACGTCCTACGTGAACAGGGCCCCCGCGAACCGCGCGAGGCCGCCGAGATCGGCGCGAAGGTCATGGACGCGCTGGCCGCGGCCCACCGCGCCGGAGTCCTGCACCGCGATGTGAAGCCCGGCAACATCCTGCTCGACCGCTCCGGCCGCGTGGTCCTCACCGACTTCGGCATCGCGACGATGGAGGATCCGGGTGACGGGTCCACCACGCATCTCACCCGCAGCGGTGAACTGGTCGGCTCCCTGGACTACTTGGCGCCCGAGCGCGCCCAGGGCCACGACCCCGGGCCCGCCTCCGACGTATGGGCCCTGGGCGCCACGCTGTACGCGGCCGTCGAGGGCACCTCACCGTTCCGCCGTACGTCGACATGGTCCACGCTCACCGCGATCGTGGCCGACCCGCTGCCGGAGCCACGGGCCTCCGGTTCGCTGAGCCCCGTACTGCAGGAACTGATGCAGAAGCAGCCGCAGGACCGGCCGGACGCCGACCGGGCGCGCGAGCTGCTGGAAGAGGTGGCGCAGGCGGCCGGCCAGGACGCCGCGACCACCAACCTGCGCGGATCCACACCGAAGCAACGCGAGGCCACCGAGCGGAGCGTCGCGGCGGTACCGCCCGGTTTCGGGGCTCCGGGCTCGGCCGGACCGGGCCTCGGAGCGCCGCAGCCCGAGGACCGGGCGACCGCCTCCGACGGCGGCCCCCGGCGTCGTAAGGCCCGAGTCCTTCTCGCCGCCGCTGCTGTCACCGTCGTCCTGGCCGCGACCGGCGTCTCCGTGGCCCTGTTGACCGACTCCGACGACTCCAAGACGAGCGGGCAGCCTTCGGCCTCCCGGGAAGCCGGCGAATCCCCGTCCTCGGCGGGCCCCAGTCGTGGCACGGTGGACACGTCGGACGAACCCGAGTCCGACCCCACCCAGCAGGGCGACAAGCAGTCCTCGCCCACGCCCGCGCCCGGGAAGTCGGAGCGCCCGGAGGCCGCCGAGTCGACGACGAAGGGCCCCGCCCCCTCGCCGGGCCCCACCGACGGCGGCGGTGCCACAAGCGGCGGCAACTCAGGCGGCACGAGCGGCGGCGGAGGCGGCTCCAGCCCCGCTCCCGTCTGCAATCCCATCGGCGGCGGCAAGTACAACTGCGAGGTCTGGCGCGCCGCCGCGTCCTACACCGCGGACGGAGCCGAGGTCGGCACCCTCAAGGCGGGCACCAACTACTTCTACTGCCAGCAGAATCTGGGCCGCCGCGAGACCTACGGCGAGTGGACGAACATCTGGTGGGCGAAGACGGACGACGACAACGGCAACACGAACGTCTTCATCAGCGACGTCTACATCAAGGGTGGCGACAACGACGCACCGGTGCCGGGACTGCCGGTCTGCTGAGCGCGTACGTACTTCTCCAGGCCGGAGGCCGTCGTCCACCCCTCCTCGGCGAACAGCCGGGTGCCGCGCATGCACAGTGCCTGGTCGCCGCGCGCCCGGGTGCAGAACTCCTCGGGTGTGGAGCCGAACAGCTCCCTCAACCGCGGTGACTCGGCGAGGAGTTCGGTGAGCAGCGCATGCTCGCCGGGATGCCTGCGCGGGGTACCGGAACCGTTGTGGAGGACGCCGCGGCGGTTGACGTAGAGATGGGCGCCGTCGAGCAGCTCGCCCGACTCCAGCTCGACCGGAACGTCGCGAGCGGGCAGCAGGACACGGTCGTACGCACCGGACGGCGCGGTGACTCCCTCGCTCCTGTCGATCGCGTCGAGCTGCGCCGGGTTCAGCCAGGTGAGGAACAGCTTCCGGGTGAGTCCGGGAGCGCGGAAGGGGGAGGCGGACACGTAACCGAGCCCGGTGATATGCGCGGAGACGCCGATCTCGATGCCCGTGACCTTCGCCTTCACCAGGGGGATGGGGGCGGTGACTCCGTACTCCCGCATCTTGTGCCGGAGTTGGGCGGGGCAGGCGTTGGAGCCGATCGCCAGGACCGGGACGCGATCCTCGAAGGTGAGGCGGGTCAGCGGCAACAGCCGGTCGCCGTCCAGGAGTCCGGACTCCTCGGGCCAGGCGCCCGGATAGGTCAAGGGGTGGTCGCGCGGGGCTTCGGCGAGGCCGAGTGCCGCGAGGGTGCGGTGATCCGGGTGCGTCATGAGTCAGCTCACCGGCGGCAGCTCGCCGGAGCCGCGGGTGATCAGCCTGGTGGGGAGTTCGATGCGCTCCGGGAGGGCGAGCGTGCCGTCGAGCTGGCGGAAAAGACGGTCGGCCGCGGTGCGGCCGAGCTGGGCGGAGTCCTGGGCGACGACGGTGACGCCGGGCTGGAGGAGATCGGCGAGTTCGATGTCGTCGAAACCGACGAGGGCGACGGGCCGGGAGCGTTCGGCGAGGACGCGTACGACGGTGACCGTCACGCGGTTGTTGCCCGTGAAGATCGCGGTGACGGGCGAGGGCCCCGACAGCATGGCCTCGGCGGCCCGGCGGACCCGCTGCGGATCGGTGACGCCCAGGGACGTCCAGGCCTCCTCGACCGGGACGCCCGCGGCCTCCATGGCGGTGCGATAGCCGCGCAGCCGCTCGGCGGCGGTGTGGATGCGGGGCATGTCGCCGATGAAGCCGATACGGCGATGCCCGTGGGCGATGAGATGGGCGACGCCGTCGCGCGCACCGCCGAAGTTGTCGGACAGGACGACGTCCGCGTCGATCTGACCGGCCGGGCGGTCCACGAAGACCGTGGCGACGCCCGCCTTTATCTCCGGTTCCAGATAGCGGTGGTCGTCACCGGCCGGGATGACGACGAGCCCGTCCACGCGGCGCGCGCACAGCGCCAGTACCAGCTCCTGCTCGCGGTCCGGGTCCTCGGCGCTGGAGCCGTTGATCAGCAGGGCGCCGTGCGCGCGGGCCACTTCCTCGACCGCGCGGCTGAGCGGGCCGTAGAAGGGGTCGGAGAGATCCTCCAGGACCAGGCCGATGCTCGCGGTGCGCCCCTTGCGCAGCACCCGCGCGCTGTCATTGCGGCGAAAGCCCAGCGCGTCGATCGCCTCCTGCACCCGGCGCTCGGTGTCCGGGGTGACCCCCGGCTCACCGTTGACTACGCGCGACACCGTCTTGAGACCGACTCCGGCACGCGCCGCGACGTCTTTCATGGTCGGACGGTTGCCGTAGCGGTTGTCGGTTCGGCGGGCGGTCTCGGCCACGATGCGTTGTCCTGTCCTGTAGTCCACGGCGACACGTCGTTCCTGCTTTGTACGTGACGTGCTCAGTACGTGCTCAATGGGGATGTGGCGTCGAGCATAGAGCCTGGACAACGTTGTCAGATGCGGGGGACACTATCCCTCGTATTCTCCGGCCTGCCCCGCTCTGGGACCAGTCGTGCTGCCTGACTTCGAGGCAAGTCGTGCTGCCTGTGCGTCCGGCCGGGGGTCCGGGGGCATCCCTGGTAAGACCTCGGGGGCCGCCCCTGGGGAAGACACCGCACCGGGAGATTCAGACACAGATGCACACCGACCTCGTGGCCGCGCTCGACATCGGCGGCACCAAGATCGCCGGGGCGCTGGTGGACGGCCATGGCCGGATCCTCCTGCGTACGCAGCGCGCGACGCCCGCGCAGGAGGACGGCGACACCATCATGCGGGCCGTCGAGGCCGTGCTCGGCGAGCTGACCGGTTCGCCGCTGTGGAGCCGCGCCACGGCCCTCGGTATCGGCAGCGCGGGCCCGGTGGATGCCTCTACGGGCACGGTGAGCCCCGTGAACATCCCGGGCTGGCGCGACTACCCGCTGGTCGAGCGGGTCCGCGCCGCCACCGAAGGGCTGCCCGTGGAGCTGATCGGCGACGGCGTGGCGATCACGGCGGCCGAGCACTGGCAGGGTGCGGCCCGCGGGCACGACAACGCGCTGTGCATGGTCGTCTCCACGGGCGTCGGCGGCGGCCTGGTCCTGGGCGGCCGACTGCATCCCGGACCCACGGGCAACGCCGGCCACATCGGTCACATCAGCGTGGACCTCGACGGCGACCTCTGCCCGTGCGGGTCTCGCGGCTGCGTCGAGCGCATCGCGAGCGGTCCGAATATCGCGCGCCGCGCCATCGAGGGCGGCTGGCAGCCCGGCCCCGACGGCGACGCTTCGGCCGCCGCGGTGGCCGCCGCCGCCCGCGCGGGCGACTCCGTCGCTCTGGCGTCCTTCGAGCGCGCCGCCCAGGCCCTGGCCGCGGGCATCGCGGCGACCGCGACCCTGGTGGAGATCGACATCGCGGTGATCGGCGGGGGAGTGGGCAAGGCCGGCGACCTCCTGTTCACGCCCCTGCGTGCCGCCCTGCGCGACTACGCGACGCTGTCGTTCGTCCAGCGCCTCACTGTGGCGCCCGCCCAGATGGGGACGGACGCGGGGCTGGTCGGCGCGGCGGCGGCAGCGCTCAGCCAGCAGCCGAGCGCGACGGCGGCGGGGGTGGGGGGCTGACCGTGACTCATGCCGGGTTTTGCAGTTGAGTCGGGCATGAAGAAGCGAAGCATGCTCGCCGTCGCGTCCCTCGCCGCCGGATTCGTGGTGGCGGCGGTCACCCCGTCCCACTCACTCGAAGGCGACGCCTTCGGCAAGCCCGACGTACAGGACACGCTCGGCACGCTGGACAAGACGGTCAGCGATGGCAAGGCGGCCGTCAATCCCGTGGTCGAGAACACGCAGCGGAAGGGCTGACCGAACTCCGGCCCCGCGGGGCTGTATCTCGACATCTCGATATACCCACGTCTCGACGTCCCGACAAGAAGCCCGGCCCGCCCACGGCCGGGCTTCCGCATGTGTCCGACTCTGTGTCCAATCTTGTGCCCGGCCCTGTGTCCGGCCGCTGTCTCCAGGGCGGCGGAAGGCGGCCTAATCAGGACCTGGTTTCCGTGGCAGGGTGGAGGGGGCAAGCCTCAGGGGGCCAACAGAAGAGGGGGAACCGTGATCGTCTGGATCAACGGTGCGTTCGGTGCGGGGAAGACCACCACCGCACGGGAACTGATCGACCTGATCCCGAACAGCACACTCTTCGACCCCGAGCTCATCGGAGCCGAGCTGACGCATCTGCTGCCGCCCAAGCACCTCGCCGAGGTCGGTGACTATCAGGACCTGCCCATCTGGCGCCGGCTCGTGGTCGACACCGCGGCCGCGCTGCTCGCCGAACTCGGCGGCGTCTTGGTGATCCCCATGACCCTGCTCCGCCAGGACTACCGCGACGAGATCTTCGGCGGGCTCGCCTCCCGAAGGATTCCGGTACGGCATGTGCTCCTCGCCCCGGCGGAAACGATCCTGCGGGAACGAATAGCCGGCCGCGAGGTGCCACCCGACCTGCCCGACGGGGAGATACGGGTGCGCCAGTGGTCGTACGACCACATCGAGCCCTACCGCGCCGCCCTCGCCGGCTGGCTCACCGCCGACGCCCACCTCGTGGACACCGGCGCGCTCACCCCGTACGAGTCCGCGGAGCGCATCGCCGACGCAGTGCGCACCGGTGCCGTCCCCGTCTGTGACATCGTGCAGACTCCGGAGCCCACCGCGGAGACCGTTGCCGCCGGGGTGCTCCTCTTCGACGAGCAGAACCGTGTACTCCTCGTCGACCCCACATACAAGGCCGGCTGGGAGTTCCCCGGCGGTGTCGTCGAACGCGGCGAGGCACCCGCGCGCGCGGGCATGCGCGAGGTCGCCGAGGAGACCGGCATCCAACTCGACGATGTACCAAGCCTGTTGGTCGTCGACTGGGAACCGCCCGCGCCCCCCGGCTACGGCGGACTGCGCCTCCTCTTCGACGGCGGACAACTCGACGGCGCCGAGGCCCGGCGGATGCTGCTGCCGGGCCCCGAACTGCGCGACTGGTGCTTCGCCAGCGAAGAGGAGGCCGCCACCCTGCTGCCACCGGTCCGCTACGAGCGGCTGCGCTGGGCACTGCGGGCGCGGGAGCGGGGAGCGGCGCTGTATCTGGAGGCCGGCGTACCCGTGGGATAGGCGCCCCGGCCTCACCCGTCCGTCGGGGGCTGCCCGAACTCGCTCAGCCCACCGCGTAGTTGCGCAGGAACAGCGCCTCGGCGACCGACAGGCGTTCCAACTCCTCAGGAGACACGCTCTCGTTCACCGCGTGGATCTGCGCCTCCGGCTCGCTCAGGCCGATCAGGAGGATCTCCGCGCTCGGGTAGAGGGACGCGAGGGTGTTGCACAGCGGGATGGAGCCACCCTGCCCGGCGTACTGCATCTCCTCCCCGTCGTACGCGACGCGCATCGCCTCGGCCATCGCGGCGTACGCCGGGCTGGAGGTGTCGGCGCGGAACGCCTGGCCCTGGCCGATCTGTTCGGTGCTCACCCGCGCGCCCCACGGCGTGTGCGCCTCGAGGTGGGCCTGGAGCAGCTTGGTCGCCTCGGCCGCGTCCACGCCCGGCGGCACGCGCAGGCTGACCAGGGCGCGGGCGCCCGCCTGTACGGACGGGGTGGCGCCGACCACCGGCGGACAGTCGATGCCGAGCACGGTCACGGCAGGACGCGCCCAGATACGGTCGGCGACCGTGCCGGAGCCGATCAGCTCCACACCGTCGAGCACCTTGGCGTCCTCGCGGAACTGGCCCTCCTCGTACTGCAGTCCGTCCCAGCGCGCTTCGCCAGTCAGCCCGTCGACCGTCGTCGAACCGTCCTCGGCGCGCAGCGAGTCCAGTACCCGGATCAACGCGGCCAGCGCGTCGGGCGCCGCACCGCCGAACTGCCCCGAGTGCAGGTTGCCGCCGAGGGTGTCGATCCGGACGCGTACGAGGGTCATGCCGCGCAGCGCCGTGGTGACCGTCGGTACACCGACCCGGAAGTTGCCGGCGTCACCGATGACGATCGTGTCGGCGGTGAGGAGCTCCGGGTGGTCCTCGGCGTACCGCTCCAGACCGCCTGTGCCCTGCTCCTCCGAACCCTCCGCGATCACCTTGACGTTGACCGGGACGCCGCCGTTCGCCTTGAGCGCGTGCAGCGCGAGGAGGTGCATGATGACGCCGCCCTTGCAGTCGGCGGCGCCCCGCCCGTACCAGCGGCCGTCGCGCTCCGTCAGCGCGAACGGCGGTGTCACCCATGCCGTTTCGTCGAGCGGCGGCTGTACGTCGTAGTGCGCATACAGCAGCACCGTCTTCGCGCCCTCGGGGCCGGGCAGGAAGCCGTACACCGACTGCGTGCCGTCCGGGGTGTCCAGCAGCGCCACGTCCTGGAAGCCCTCGGTGCGCAGCGCCTCGGCCACCCAGTTCGCGGCGCCCTCGCTCTCGCTGCGGGGGAACTGGCCGAAGTCCGCCACCGACTTGAAGGCCACCAGCTCGGTGAGCTCCGCCTTCGCCCTGGGCATCAACGAGGCGACGGTCTCGGCGACCGGGTTCGACGACATGGGCACGCTCCTCGTAGGTGCGACGTTGTACGGATGGGTACGTGTGGGATGCACGCGCGTACGGGTGCGCGGCGTGCATACGCTGCCGATACTCCCACAGTGGTCTTCGGCCAGGGGGTGATCCAAACGACACCCCCTGGGCCCACCGTAGGATGCGGGAGGCAGGAGCGGCAGGCGGCTGGATCGGAGCAGCAGACCATCGTGAGCAGCGAGAACTCTTCGGGCGACGCACAGCGGGTATGGGACGTCGTCGTGGTCGGTGCGGGGCCCGCGGGTGCCTCGGCGGCCTATGCGGCAGCGGTCGCGGGGCGTCGCGTCCTGGTGCTGGAGAAAGCGGAGCTGCCCCGCTACAAGACGTGCGGCGGCGGCATCATCGGCCCCTCGCGCGACGCTCTGCCGCCCGGCTTCGAGCTCCCGCTGCGGGACCGGGTGCACGCGGTCACGTTCTCGCTCGACGGCAGGTTCACGCGTACCCGGCGCTCCAAGCAGATGCTTTTCGGGCTCATCAACCGGCCCGAGTTCGACCAGCGGCTCGTCGAGCACGCACAGAAGGCGGGTGCCGAACTGCGCACCGGCGTCACGGTCGTGCGCGTGGAACAGCACGGCTCGGCCGTACCGGACCGGCGCACCGTGGCCGTCGTACTGCAGGACGGCGAGACCGTGTTGGCGCGGGCCGTGGTCGGCGCGGACGGCAGCGCCAGCCGGATAGGAGCGCACGTCGGGGTGAAGCTCGACCAGGTCGACCTCGGCCTGGAGGCGGAGATCCCCGTTCCGGAGACCGTCGCCGAGGACTGGAAGGGGCGCGTCCTCATCGACTGGGGCCCCATGCCCGGCAGTTACGGGTGGGTCTTCCCCAAGGGCGACACCCTCACCGTCGGTGTGATCTCGGCGCGCGGTGAAGGAGCCGCCACCAAGCGGTACTTGGAGGACTTCATCGCCCGGCTCGGGCTCGCCGGCTTCGAACCGAGCATCTCGTCGGGGCATCTGACGCGCTGCCGTGCCGACGACTCGCCGCTCTCGCGTGGGCGGGTGCTGGTGTGCGGGGACGCGGCGGGGCTGCTCGAGCCGTGGACCCGCGAGGGCATCTCGTTCGCGCTGCGGTCGGGGCGGCTCGCGGGGGAGTGGGCGGTACGGATCGCCGAGGCGCACGACGCCGTGGACACCCGGCGCCAGGCCCTGAACTACGCCTTCGCCATCAAGGCGGGCCTGGGCGTCGAGATGAGCGTGGGCAAGCGCCTGTTCCTGGTCTTCGCACGCCGGCCCGGTATGTTCCACGCGGCGCTCACCGGCTTCCGGCCCGCCTGGAAGGCGTTCACGGGGATCACCCGCGGGGCGACCTCCCTGGGCGAGATCGTCCGTACGCATCCCCTGGCCGGGCGCGCCCTGACCGCGCTCGACCGCTGACACACAGGGGGGCGTGGTTCAGCCCTTGACGGTGATCCGGAAGACGGGGTGGTTGTGCGCGGCGGCGAGCAGCTCCTCGTCGCTGGATTTGGCCGTGACGTCACCGAAGAAACGGCCGACCTCCCAGCCCCACTTCTTGAGGTAGGTGCGCAGGACGACGGGCTTCTCCTCGTCGGGCAGCTCCACCGCCGTGAACTCCTGTGTCTTACGGCCCACTTGGAGCCGCCCGCCGCCGGCCGCCCGCAGATTGCGCACCCACTCGGAGTGGCCGCGCGCCGAGACGAGGTACGGGCCGCCTTCGTAGGGGAGCGGGTTGACCGGCACGCGCCGCCACTCGCCGCTCTTGCGGCCGCGGATGGAGAGCTCGGCGTTGCCGACGAGGCTGAGGCCGCGGCGGGCGAGCCAGCCGATGAAGCGGTTCATGCCGGCCTCGAAGCCGCCGGGCTTGATGTAGCGCTGCTGTGCCATCGCGGGACCCCCACTGGTGATGTCGGTTGCGAGAGCATTGCTCTCGCTTGAGAGCAGTGTGCACGAGATCGGCGATCCAAAGCAAGAGCAGTGCTCTCGAATGTGTGCACCGCTCTCTAGTGTGAGCGTTACGATGATGCGAGAGCGTCGATCCAACTTCAGAGCACCGCTCACGTTTGTGTGCAGTGCTCCGATTTCATGGGACACTGCCTGGCATGAGTACCGCCCGAGGAGCCCGCGCCCGAGCCAGGACCGAAGTCACCGCGGCCATCAAGGACGAGGCGCGCAGACAGCTCGCGAAGGAAGGCGCCGCCAAGCTCTCGTTGCGGGCCGTGGCCCGCGAACTCGGCATGGTCTCCTCCGCGTTGTACCGCTACTTCCCCAGCCGCGACGACCTGCTGACCGCCCTCATCATCGACGCCTACGACTCGCTTGGCGAGAGTGCGGAGGCCGCGCACGAGAAGGTCGCCGACGCCGGCCCGATCCGGCGCTGGGCCGTGGTGTGCGAGGCGGTGCGCGGCTGGGCGCTCGCGCATCCGCACGAGTACGCGCTGATCTACGGTTCGCCGGTGCCTGGATACGCCGCCCCCGACTCGACCGTGCCGGCGGCGTCCCGGGTCGGGCTGCTACTCATCGGCATCGTCCGCGACGCACACCGGGGCGTGGGCGTCGCCCTGCCACGCCTGCCCGCCGAACTCAAGCCGGAGGCGTGGCGGTTGGGCCAGGACCTCGCACCCGATCTGCCGCCGGAGGTGGTGACGGCGCTTGTCGCGGCATGGGCGCAGCTGTTCGGGCTGATCGGCTTCGAGCTGTTCGGCCAGTTCAACCGCGTGGTTGAGGACCGTGAGGCGTTCTTCCGGCACGCGGCCGCCCAACTCGGCCATGGCGTGGGGCTGGTGTTCCCTCAGGACACCGGCACGGGAGGAACGGGAGACAGCGGCAGCAGGTCGGGGTCCTGACGCAGGATCCGCGTGTGCAGTGACCGCAGCGGCGGCCCCGGATCCGCGCCCATCGCCTCCGCCAGCCGCTGCCGCGCCGCTTCGTAGGCGGCCAGCGCGTCCGAGGAGCGGCCCGTCCGGTACAGGGCGAGCATCAGCAGCTCGACGAGCCGCTCCCGCAAGGGGTACGCGGCGACGAGCCGGACGAGCTCGTGGACGTACTCGAAGGACCGGCCGAGTTCGATCTCACCGGCCAGCCGCGCCTCCAGCACGGTGAGCCGTTTCTCGGCCCAGCGCAGCCGCTCCGCCGCCAAGTAGGGCGCCTGCAGGCCCTCCGCGAAGTCGCCGCGCCAGAACTCCTCGGCGCGCGTGGCCAGTTCACCCGCGCGTCGCAGGTCACCCGTGTCCCGCGCGGCGAGCGCCTCGTCGATCAACTTCCGCCGCTCGCGCAGGTCGTCGATGTCCGCGCCGGTGAGCCGGTATCCGCTGCCCGTCCACAACAGCTCCGCGGCGTCACCCAGGGCCCGGCGCAGCCCGGAGACGTACTTCTGCACGAGGTTGCGTACATGCAGAGGCGGGGTGCCGCCCCACACCGCCTCGACCAGAGCCTCGTACGAGAGGGAGCGGCCTTCCTGGAGGAGCAGTACGGCGAGTACGGCGCGCTGCTTCGGCGGGCCCAGCGGCACCTCGGCGCCGTCGCGCAACGCCCTGAGCGGACCGAGCAGTTCGAAGCGCAGACCGCCGCTGTCTGCGGCCTCGCGCGACCCGCCCGGCGTCCCCTCGCCCAAGCCCTTCCGCGTCCCCTCACCCATGCGTCGAGGGTAGCCCGACCCCCGCGTTCCAGTGGATCTTCCAGCGGACGGTCAGCGACCGGAGCGACCGTGTCGGGCACGGATCCCCGGCGAAAGGCCCACCAAGATGCTCACCCGGCTCGGCCGCCTGGCGGTGCGGCGCAGCCGCGCCGTCCTGATCGGCGTACTCCTCGCGTTTCTCGGCCTCGGCGCGTACGGCGCGGGCGCCCAGAGCGACCTGGACCTCTCGCGCTGGAGCGCGCCCGACACCGAGTCGGTGCGCGCGGGCGACGTGCTCCGTGAGGAGTTCGGCACCGGCAACCCCAACCTCGCGCTCCTCGTCACTGCACGCGACGGCGACGTGGACAGCGAACGTACGGAGAGGGCGGCCCGTGCGTTCGCCAGAGAGGTCGAGAGGCTGCCTCTGGTCACAGACGTCACGTCGTACTGGGACGCGGAGAGCCCGGCCCTGCGCAGCACCAATGGCGATCGCGCCCTCGTGCTGGCCCGCCTCGAAGCTGGCGCCACAGAGGCACGCGAGGAACTCGCCACGCTCTCCCCACAGTTGACGCGTACCACCCCCGAACTCACCGTTCAGGTGGGCGGACAGGAGGAGATCTCACGGCAGGTCGGCGAGCAGGCCCGCACGGACTTCCTCCGCGCGGAGCTCTTCGCGCTGCCCGCCGTCGTACTCCTGCTGATCCTCGTCTACCGGCGCACCACGGCCGCCCTGCTGACCGTCGGGGTCGGTCTGCTGTCCGTGCTCGGGACGCTCGCCGGGCTGCGGGCGATCGCGCAGTTCACCGAGGTGTCGACGTTCGCGGCCAACCTCGCGCTCGTCCTGGGCCTCGGACTCGGCGTCGACTACAGCCTGTTCGTGATCAGCCGCTATCGCGAGGAGCGCGCCGCCGGGCATGCCCAGCCCGACGCCGTGGTGCGGGCGACGGCGGTCGCCGGGCGCACGGTGGTCTTCAGCGCGGTGACGGTGGCGGTGTCGCTGTGCGCGTTGCTGGTGTTCCCGTTCTTCTTCCTCAGCTCGTTCGCGTACGCGGGTGTGCTGGTCGTGGTGACCGCGGTGACCGGAGCGGTGCTCTTCCTGCCGGCGGCCCTGGCCCGCTGGGGCCACCGCGTCGAACGCGACACCGCTCCCGCGTCCGGCTTCTGGCACCGCACGGCCCTCACGGCGATGCGTCGCCCTCTGATCGCAGGCGCCGGAGTCCTCACGGTCCTGCTGCTCGCCGCCTCACCCCTTCTGGGGCTGCGCTTCGGCCTGCCCGACGAGCGGACGCTCCCCGAAGGCACCTCCTCGCGCACCACGTCCGAGATCGTGCACAGGGAGTTTCCCGCCGAGCCCACGGACACCATCCAGGTCGTCCTCGCGGAAAGGGCCGACACGCGCGCGTACGCCGCCCAACTCTCCCGTATCCCGGGCGTGTTCCAGGTCGACGCACCCTCCGGTGCCTACCGTGAGGGCGAGCGGGCGGGAGCGGCGGGGCAGGACCGGCTCACGGCGCCCGACGGCCGCGTACGACTGGCTCTCGTCCCGACGCAGCAGGCGATGTACGGTGACGTACCCGCGCTGGTCGAGCGCGTCAGGGAGACTCCCGCGCCTGCCCCGGTGCTCGTCGGCGGTTACCCCGGAGAGACCACCGACTTCCGGTCCACGCTCCTCGACCGGCTCCCGCTCGCCGCCGGGATCGTGCTTGTGGCGACGTACCTGATCCTCTTCCTCATGACCGGCAGTGTGCTGCTGCCCGCCAAGGCGACCGTGCTGAACCTGCTCAGCCTCTCGGTGATGTTCGGCTGCCTCGTGTGGGTGTTCCAGGACGGGCATCTGTCCGGGCTGCTCGGGTTCACGCCGACCGGCTCGATCGAGCCGAGCATTCCGGTGCTGATGTTCTGTGTGGCGTACGGCCTGTCGATGGACTACGAGGTGTTCCTGCTGTCGCGCATCAAGGAGGAGCACGACCGGACCGGCGACACCGAGCGCGCGGTCGGCGAGGGGATTCGGCGGAGCGCGCCGCTGATCACCGCGGCGGCCGGGATCCTCGCGCTGTCCTTCCTGTCGTACGTCACGGGCGGCGTCGTCTTCCTCAAGGAGCTCGGTCTCGGCACGGCCCTGACGATCCTCGTCGACGCGACCCTGATCCGGGTGGTGCTGCTGCCCGTGACGATGCGGCTCGCGGGGCGCGCGAACTGGTGGGCGCCGAAACTCCTGCGCCGCTTCCGCATCAGGGAGGGGGAGCAGCCGCGAACAGAGGCGGTACTTCCCCGGGAGTACGTGTGATCACCACGCTCGGCGGACGCCCGGTGCGGCCGTGGCGTCTAGCGTGGTTGGCATGGAAGAGCAGCGCACACGCCTGAGCGGTGGTCCGCCCTGGGCGCGGGGCGGACCACCGTGGCGATGGCGGCACGGGCCGCCGTGGTGGAACCAGGGCGACGACGAGGCAGAGGAGAGCCGGCCGCGCCTGCCCTGGCGTTCGACGCTGCTGCTCACCGTGTTCGTGCAGGTCGGCAGTAACTTCGCCGCACAGGCCCAGGAGGGTGCCCGCGAGTCCCTGGGCCTTTTCGCCCGGGCCCTGCTGCTCGTGGGCACCCTCCTGCTTCTGTGGCGGCATCGGTATCCGGTGTTCGTGGTGTTCGGCGTCGTGGCGTCGGCGCTGGTCTACTTCGGTGCCGGATATCCGTACGGCCCGATCTTCCTGACCATCGCCCTCGCCTGCTTCAGCGCCGTCGTCGCCGGGCACAGGCGGGCGGCCTGGGCGGCGCTCGGCATGCTGTGGGTGGCCCATCTGCTGGAGGGGCACTGGCTCTACCAGTGGCTGCCGCCGAACGACGACACGGTGGGCGACTGGGGCGAGGACATCTCAGTGGCCACCTGGATGGTGGCCATCGCCGCGGTCTCCGAACTCGTCCGCGTACGCCGTGAGCAGTGGGACCGGGACCGGGCGGAGCGCCGGCAGGCGGCCCAGCGGCGGGCCGACGAGGAGCGGCTGCGGATCGCCCGCGAGCTGCACGACGTCCTGGCGCACAGCATCTCGGTCATCAACGTCCAGGCGGGCGTGGGCCTCGCGCTGCTCGACTCCGACCCGGATCAAGCACGTACCGCGCTCACCACCATCAAGGCGGCGAGCAAGGAGGCCCTCGGGGAGGTCCGCCAGGTGCTCGACACGTTGCGTACGCCTGGCGACGCGCCGCGCGCGCCAGCGCCCGGCCTCGACCGGCTGCCCGAGCTCGTCGAGCAGGCGGCGAGCGCCGGACTGACCGTCGGCGTCGAGACCCAGGGGAAGCGCAGAGCCCTGCCGCCGGGCGCCGATCTCGCCGCCTTCCGCATCGTCCAGGAGGCCCTGACCAACGTCGTACGGCACTCCGGTTCGCGGCACGCGCGCGTGCTGGTCGATTACGAGGACGACGCCCTGAAGCTCCGTATCGACGACGACGGCCCGGCGACCGGCGCGGACGCGGGCGGCAGCGGCAACGGACTGGCCGGAATGCGGGAGCGCGCTGCGGCCCTGGGTGGCACGATCGAGGCCGGGCCGCGCGAGGACGGCGGTTTCCGGGTACTGGCCGTACTGCCGCTCGAGCACAAGGCCAAGCCCGCCGAGCTCAAGGAGGACCGGTGATCCGCGTACTGCTCGCCGACGACCAGTCACTGGTCCGCGCAGGCTTCAAGGCGCTCCTCGACGCACAGAAGGACATCGAGGTGGTCGGAGAGGCCGCCGACGGCGAGGAGGCGCTGCGCAAGGTGCGCGAACTGCGCCCCGACGTCGTCCTGATGGACATCCGTATGCCCCGGCTCGACGGTCTCGAAGCGACCCGCCGCATCACGGAGGACGCCGGCCTGCAGGACGTCAAGGTGGTCATGCTCACCACCTTCGAGCTCGACGAGTACGTCTTCGAGGCCATCCGTTCCGGGGCCTCCGGCTTCCTCGTCAAGGACACCGAACCGGACGAACTGCTGCGCGCGGTCAGGGCCGTGGTCGAAGGCGACGCGCTGCTTTCGCCCGGCGTGACGCGGCGGCTGATCGCCGAGTTCGCTGCCCGGTCCAAGGAGCCGGCCGTCGCTCAGTCGCTCGTCGAGCTCACGGAGCGGGAGCGGGAGGTGATGGCCCTGGTCGGCATCGGGCTGTCCAACGACGAGATCGCCCGCCGTCTGGTCGTCAGCCCGCTCACGGCGAAGACGCATGTGAGCCGCACGATGGTGAAGCTGGGCGCGCGTGACCGGGCCCAACTGGTCGTACTGGCCTATGAGTCGGGGTTGGTACGGCCGGGCTGGCTGGGCTGAGGCCCGCGCTGGAAACGGACCAGCACACTGACGACACGTACGAAGAAGAGGATGACCGCGAGCCCGCTCCCGGCCATGAGCAGCAGGTCCTCGGCGCCGGGCGCCAGATCGAAGAGCAGCGCCGGACCGGACACGGCCCCGAACACGAGGGCGGCCAAGGCCGCCGCACTGGCCAGCGCGTAGCCGATCTCGACGGTCATCGCGTCCCGCTCGGCCTGAGTCCGCCGTCCCCCACTGTTCCCCATACGCCGAAGTCTCACAGCAGGGCGCCCGGCGGGCAAGAACAGCCCGCCGGGCGCACGTAGTTGCGTAGAGGGATCAGTCGCGGACCGGTACCCGCTCGTCCTGTACGGGCTCGGACTTGGCGACCAGGACTGTCCGCCCAGGCCCCTGCGTACGCTGCTTGCGCAGACCCGTGGCCGTGATGAGCAGCCCCGCCACCGCGATCGCCGTCACCACGATCAGCCCCGTGCGGTAGCTGTCGAGAACGGCCTGCGGAGAGGCGTCGTCGGAGGCGTTCGCGGTCACGACGGCCGTCACGACCGCCAGGAAGATCGCGCCGCCCACCTGCACCGAGGTGTTGAGCAGGCCCGAGACCATGCCCTGCTCGTGGTCGTCCACGCCGTTGGTGGCCTGGATGTTGAGCGAGGGGAAGACCAGCGCGCAGGCGGCACCGATGAACAGCATCGTCGGCAGGATCACCGCCGCGTACACGGGCTCGAGGTCGATGCGCAGGAACAGCACGTATCCGAGGGCCATCAGGGCGAAGCCGACCGGGATCAGCCGCCGGGTGCCGAACCGGTCGACGACGGCTCCCATCTTCGTGGCGGACAGCGCCACCAGCGCGCCCGCGGGCAGGAAGGCCAGCGCCGTCTCCAGGGCAGACCAGCCGAGCAGCGTCTGCAGGTAGAGGGTGGCCAGGAACTGGTAGCCGATGTACGAGCCGAAGAACGTCATCGCGCCGAGCTGGGCCCGGATCTGGTTGCCGGAGCGCAGCACCCCGAGCCGGATCAGCGGACCCGCCGAGCGCTGCTCGATCCGGACGAAGACCGTGAGCAGGACGGCGACCGCGAGGAACGAGAGCAGCGTACGGGCCGAGGCCCAGCCGACCTCCGGGGCCTGGACGACGGTGTAGACGAGCAGCAGCATCGAGGCCGTGCCGATGATGGCACCGGGGATGTCGTAGCCGTTGTGGTCCTTCTCCCGCTCGCTGCGCGGGAGCAGCTTGAGGCCGGCGATCAGGGCGATGATCGCGATGGGCGCGGGCAGCAGCATGGTCAGGCGCCAGCTTGCCTCGGTGAGCAGCCCGGACAGGACGAGGCCCATGGAGAAGCCGGTGGCGGCGCAGGTGGTGTAGATCGAGAGGGCGCGGTTGCGCAGCGGGCCCTCGGCGAAGGTCGTGGTGATGATCGACAGGCCCGCGGGCGCGGTGAAGGCCGCACTCAGGCCTTTGATGAAGCGGCTGGCGATCAGCAGCGGGCCGGAGTCGACGAGTCCGCCGAGCAGCGAGGCGAGCGCGAAGACGGCCAGGGCGACCAGGAAGACCTGGCGGCGGCCCAGCAGGTCGGCGGTCCGTCCGCCGAGGAGCAACAGGCCGCCGTAGCCCAGGATGTAGCCGCTGACGACCCATTGCAGGGCCGAGGTGGAGAGGTCGAGTTCGGATCCGATGGACGGCAGGGCGACGCCGACCATCGACACGTCCAACGCGTCCAGGAACATCGCGGCGCAGAGCACCAGGAGGGTGCCCCACAGGCGAGGTGTCCAGCGTTCCTGAGCCGCGGAGTTGGTGAGCGGAGAGGTCATGCGCCTCACAGTACATGCGCATGCATTGGATGCAAGCGCATTTAATTCGGATGCAACAAAGCCGGTTCTTTGCTACGGTGCGGCCTCATGGCGGCTGTGGAGAACGCCGAGCAGGGGCTCGTCGACCAGTGGCGCGACATCCTCGCGGTGCATGCGCGCACCGTGTCCGAGCTCGACCGCGCACTGCATCAACACGGCTTGTGCGCCAGCGATTTCGAGGTGCTCGACGTGCTGGCAGGATGCGCCGCGTCCGACGGCGCCGGTGCGTATCGCGTCCAGGAGATCGCCGATCGGGTCCATCTCAGTCAGAGCGCACTGTCCCGGCTGATCAGCCGGCTCGAGAAGGACGGCCTCGTGGAGCGCTGCATGTGCCCGCAGGACCGGCGGGGCGTACGTGTCTCCCTCACGTCGAAGGGGCGCGCGCTGCACGGCGACGTACTGCCGGTGCAGCGCGCGGTGCTGGGGCGGATGCTGGCGGACGGTTCGGCCGACTGACGGGGCTTGCCGCCTGGTCCCGCCGAGCAGTCAGGACTCAGTTTCAGGTGACCGCCGACGTCTCGCGCCACAGCGTCGCGATGGAGGAGTCTCCGGTCACCCTCGGGAACGGCCGACGGTTCCACAGCGACAGGTAGAGCTCGGTCGCCGGGCCCGTCAACTCGCAGTCGGCGTCGGCCAGTTCGCCCCGCTCGCTGACCAGCGGCTCGGCTGACAGCCGTACGGTCCACACCGCGTCGGTGTCCTCGGCCCGCACCCTCAGCACGCGCGGCACCTCCGTGCGCACCCTGCTCTTCTTGCGTGCGTGGAAGCCGAGGAGCAGCTCGTCGACGCCGTCGACCGCGAAGTCGACGGCGATCGGGCTCGGGGTTCCGCCGAGCGCGGACTCCGCATCGTACCGGTGCACCGTCGTCTCGTGCGCCTGTCTCCGTGCCCAGAAGGCGAGCGGCGAGGGTGCGGGCAGGAAGCTCCAACAGTCCACGTCGGCAGGGGCACCCGCGAGCGTGTCGACCAGCCGGCGGTGGCCCTCGCGGAACCAGGCCAGCAATTCCGTACCGTCCAGATCCGGCAGGCCCTCATCGGGGTGGTACGAGGTGTGTCTCTCGGCGACGAACGCCGTGGCCCAGCGGTGCACCATGCCCGTGTGCCGCACCAGGTCCCGCACCTGCCAGCCGGGGCAGGTGGGCACCTTGGCGTCGGTCCCGGCCTCTTCGGCGGCCGTCGCCAGCAACTGGCCCTCGGTATCCAGGGTTTCGATGAACTGCGCAGTCTCCATGCGGTGAGTCTGCCGGATGGAGTGCGGTCGAGGGGAAGGAATGTTCCCTGGTCGAGGCGGTGTCCGGACTGCCGCTGGCTATTGAAAACGATTGTCGATACGAGTACTGTCGTATACCGCGTATACCTCGGGTCGTCCTGGTCCGGGGAACTCTGGCGTGACCACAGGAAGATGAGGGCCACGGAGTGATAACTCGGCGTGCCGTGCTGCGCGGTGTTTCGGGAGGGGCGGCGACAGTTGTCGTCGGCGGGGCGCTCGCGGCCTGCGGGGACGGGAGCGAGGAGCCCGCCGGTGCGGAGGCGTCCGTCGCGCCGCGCAAGGGCGGGAAGCTGCGGGCGGCGTTCATCGGCGCGAGTGCGGAGTCCACCGACCCCACACTCGCCGCGGGCGTCGGCATCGATTACGTACGGGCCCGGGTCGTCTGGGACACCCTCGGTGAACTGGACGGCGGCAAGCCCGTGTGGCGGCTCGCGGAAACCGTCGAACCCAACGCCGACGCGACGCAGTGGACCGTACGCGTCAGGAAGGGCGTCACCTTCAGCGACGGGCGTCAACTCACCGCGGACGACGTGCTGTTCAGCCTGCGCACGCTGGTGGAGAAGCGGAGCCCGCAGGGCGGGTTCGTCGCCCACCTCGACCTCAAGAAGGCCCGCGCTCGCGATGCGCGGACCGTCGAGTTGCCGCTGACCATGGCCGACGGATTCTTCGATCTGGCCCTCGCGCACTCCATGTTCGTCTTTCCCGACGGCACCAAGAACCTCGCCAAGGCCCTGGGCAGCGGCCCGTATGTGCTGAAGAAGTGGCAGGCGGGGCGCAGCAGTGTGCTCGCACCGCGCGAGGACTACTGGGACGCCGACAACGGCGGCCCCTACCTCGACGAGCTGGAGCTGCTCTCCGTCACCGACGCGGCGGCCCGGCTCAGCGGGCTCAAGTCCGGCCAGTTCGACTACGCCGGCGGCCTCTCCCTCACCGCCGTGCGCACCGAACGCGGCAACAGCGCGCTGCGCATCGAGACACCGCCCAAGGACCTGTGGGTCGACCTCAACCTCCCCATGAACCTCGGCCTGAAGCCGTTCACGGACGCCCGCGTGATCCGCGCCGTGAAGCTCGCGCTCGACCGCGAGTCCCTGGTACGCACCGTGACCCTCGGCCAGGGCGAGACCGGCAACGACCTCGTGGGTGCGCACCAGCCGTACTACGACACCGGCATCGCACAGACCGAGCACGACCCCGAGCAGGCCCGCAAGCTCCTCAAGGAGGCCGGGCAGGAGGGGCTCGCGGTGCGGATCCGCACCTCCGACTACGACTACGGCACCGAGGAGAGTGCCACCGCGATGGTGCCGATGCTCGCGAAGGCCGGGATCAGGGCGAGCCTCGACAAGGTCCCCGCCGCGGACTACTACAGCGACTTCAAGACGATCCTCAGTACGCCGCTCCAGACCGCCGCCTACCACCCCAATCCGCTGCCTCTGATGATCCGGACGTACTACGGTTCGACGGCGTCCTTTCCGCTCACCGGAACCAAGGGCGCGGCCGAGCTCGATCCGCTGATCGCCGCCATGAACCGCGCCACGCGGGAGGAGCAACGCCGCTCGCGCGTGGCGGACGTACAGCGGCATCTGCACGAGCACGGCGGTGACGCGTTGTTCGCACGGGTGCCCACGGTGGCCGGGGCGGCGGCGAAGGCGCACGGAGTCAAGTCGCTCGGCTACGCCGACTATCCGAGTCTGCGGGACGCGTTCGTCGCATGAGGCGCCTGAGGTCGTCGCGGTCGCGGCTCTCGCGCTGGTGGCCGGCACGGGTGGCGGGGGCTGTGCTCGTGCTCCTGGCCGTGTCGGTGCTCGTGTTCGCCGCCACCGAGGCTGCCCCCGGCGACGCGGCCACGGCCCGGCTGGGCCCGCAGGCGTCGGCCGGTGCCGTTGACGCCCTGCGCGCGGAGCTGGGCCTGGACCGGCCCGCGCCGGTGCGTTACCTCGACTGGCTGGGGCACGTCGTGCGCGGTGACTTCGGCGCCAGTTACGCCAATGGGCGGCCGGTGGCCGAGCTGGTCGCCGACCGGTTCGGCAACTCCCTCGTGCTGGGGCTCGCCGCGACGGCCGTGCTGGTGCCGCTCGCCATCGGTCTCGGCCTGTGGGCGGGGCTGCGGGCCGGGCGGCGCGGCGACCGGATCGTCTCCGGTGGGGCGCTGGGGCTGGCCGCGGTCCCGGAGTTCGTCACCGGCGCTGTGCTGATGGCGGTATTCGCGGCCGGACTCGGCTGGCTGCCGGCGGTGTCGCTGCTCGGGGCCGGGCAGAGCCCGCTCGACGAGCCGGCCGTTCTCGTCCTGCCGGTGCTCACCCTGGTCTCGGTGTGTCTGGCGCAGAACCTGCGGCTGGTACGCACCGGGGTCGCCGAGGCCGCCCGGTCACCGGCGGTGGAGGCCGCGCGGCTGAACGGGGTGCCCGAGCGCCGGGTCGCCCTGCGATACGTCCTGCCCGCCGGGGTCGGCCCCGCCATTCCGATGTTCGCCCGGTCCATCACCTACCTGCTGGGCGGGGCACTGGTCGCGGAATCCCTGTTCGGCTACCCCGGGCTCGCCGCGCTCTTGGTGGACGCCACGGCCGCCCGGGACGCCCCGGTGGTGCAGGCGGTGGCGCTGCTCGGCGCGGCCGTCGCGGTGGCCGCGAACCTCGCCGCCGACCTGGCCGTACCGCTCCTCGAACCCGTGCAGAGGCACCAGCGATGACCGTCACTCCCGTACGTCTGCCGTCCGGCACCGCCGCCCCGGACGCCGGACGCCCCGCGGCCAACCCGGCCTGGCGACGGTGGCGCGGGCGCGTCGCCCTCGCCGTGTTGCTGCTGGTAGGTGCGGTCGCGCTGCTCGGGCCGCTGTTCGCGCCGCACGCCGTGACGGAGCCCGTGGACATCCCGTACGCGCCGGGCAGCGGCCAAGCCCCGCTGGGGACCGACCGGTTGGGCTCCGACGTACTCAGCCGGGTGCTGTCCGGCGGCCGTTCGCTGCTGCTGACCGGGCTCGCGGTCACGGCCGCGGTCTGCGTCCTGGGCGCGGTGGCGGGCATGGTCGCCGCCTACCGCAAGGGGTGGACCGACACGCTGGTCCTCCGCCTCGCCGACGTCTTGCTGGGGCTGCCCGCCTTCCTGCTGCTGAGCGTGGTGGTCGTGGCCACCGGGCGCGGCACGGCGGGCGTCGCGCTCGCGGCGGGGCTCGTACTTCTGCCCGAGAGCATCCGCGTGGTCAGGGCGGCGACGCTGCGCATCCTCGCCCAGGACTATGTGGAGGTCGCCGTCGCGCGGGGAGAGCGCACGGCGAGCGTGCTGGGGCGCGAGGTGCTGCCCAATCTCGCGCCGGTGCTGGCCGCCGACGCGGGGGTCCGGTTCCTCGGTGCGGTCACTGTCGTCGCCACCGCCGCCTTCCTCGGATACGGCGCCCAACCCCCCACCGCCGACTGGGGGTTGATGGTCCTGGAGAACCGCGACGGTCTGACCTTGCAACCGCTCGCTGTTCTTGCTCCGGCGGCTCTGCTGCTCGTACTCCTGCTCTCTACGAACCTGTTGCTCGACGTGGCCTTTCCTGGCTCTGATGCAAGGGCCGTCGGCCGTCGGCGCAATCCTGCGAAGAGCGTCGATGTGTCGGCGGGGACGCCCGGTGCTCTGCTTTCCGTGCGTGGGCTGAGCGTCGAGACCGACGACGGGCATGCGGTGCTGGAGGGCGTGGACCTCGACCTCGCTCCCGGTGAACTCCTCGCCGTGGTGGGAGAGTCGGGGAGCGGCAAGACCACCCTCGTGCTCGCAGGCCTGGGATATGTGGCGCCGGGGCTGCGGCATGCGGGCGGCGAGGTGCGGCTCGACGGTCACAGTCCGCTGGGGCTGGACGAGCGGCGGCTGAGGCGGCTGCGCGCGTCCGTGTGCGGATACGTCGCCCAGGATCCGCGTACCGCGCTGGCGTCACATCTTCGCGTCGGCGCCCAGATCTCCGAAGTACTGCGGGCACGGCAGACACCGAAGGACGAGTGGCCGGAGCGGATCGAGCGGGCGCTGCTGCTCGCGGGACTGGATCGGCCGGACGAGGTCGTGGACCGTCGGCCGCACCAGTTGTCGGGCGGGCAGCGTCAGCGGGTCGCGCTGGCGGTCGCCCTGTCCGCCGAACCGCGGCTGCTGGTTCTGGACGAGCCGACCAGCGCGCTCGACACCGTCACCGCCGCCGCCTTCCTCGCCGATCTGACCCGGCTGCGGCGTGAGACGGGCACGGCCGTCCTGCTCGTCTCGCACGACCTCGCCTCGGTCGCCTCCGTAGCTGACCGGGTGGCGGTCATGGACGCCGGGCGCATCGTCGAACAAGGGCCTGCCGAAGCCGTGTTGACCGAGCCGGCCAGTGTGCGGGGTCGGGCGCTGGTGGCTGCCGCCCGGCCCGCGGCCCTCGCGGCAGCGGACTCGGTGCAAGGGGCAGGCCCAGGGGCGCTGCTCCGCGCGTCGGACATCTCCCTCGTACGCGGAGTACGGGGAGTACACGGGCAACCGGTACTTGACGGGGTGTCCCTGGATCTCGAACCCGGCGACTGCCTGTCCGTCGTCGGCCCCTCGGGCAGCGGCAAGACGACCCTACTGCGCTGCCTCGCAGGTCTGGACACTCCGACGAGCGGCGAGATCCGCCTGCACGGGGCGGAACTGGCCCCCGCAGTGCGCGACCGCGACCCCCGGCAGCTCCGCAGGATGCAGCTCGTACCCCAGGATCCCTACGCGTCGCTCAACCCGCGGCACACGGTGGCCGCGATCGTCGGCCGTCCGCTCACGTTCCGGCAGGACATCCCGGCGGGACGTCAACCGGCCGAGGTGGAGCGGCTGTTGGCGCACGTCGGCCTGGACCCGGGGCTCGCCGAACGGCACCCGGGCGCGCTGTCGGGCGGCCAGCGGCAGCGAGTCGCGCTGGCGCGTGCGCTGGCCGCGGGCCCCGAGGTCCTGCTCTGCGACGAGGTGACCAGCGCGCTGGATCCGTCGGTGGCGGCCTCAGTCACCGATCTGATCGCCCGCCTGCGGGCGGAGTTGGGGCTCGCCGTCGTCATGGTCACCCACGATCTGTCGGTCGCCGCTCGTCTCGGCGGCCGGGTGGCGGTGCTCCACGACGGCCGGATCCGTGAGGCGGGCCCGGCGTCCCGGGTGCTGACCCGGCCCGAACACGACGTGACACGCGCCTTGGTGGCGGCCATGCCCCGCCCGGCGCGGGCCCATGGAGAGGACGTGACACGGTGACTTTAGGGTGGCGGTATGCCGAGCACGACGACCGACAGCAACGCGGGACGGCCCGGACCTGGGAAGCGGCGCACCCCGCTGAGCAAGGCGGCCGTCGTGGCCATCGGGCGGCGGGTGGCCCGCGAAGAGGGGCTGCCCGCGGTCACACTGCGCCGCGTGGCGGCCGAACTCGGCGTGACGGCCATGGCGTTGTACCGGCACGTGGGCGACAAACGCGAACTGCTGGTCGCGATGCTGGACGACGTGGCCGAGCAACTGGTGCTCCCGGACGGCGGCGGTTCGCCCTCGCGCCGCCTGGTCCTCGCTTTCAAGGCACTGCACGACCATCTGACGGCCGAGCCGTGGGTGGCCGAAGTACTCAAGGCCGGCGAGCTGTTCGGCCCGCGCGCCTCGCGGTTCGTCGAGCATGTGCTCACCCTGCTGGAGGAGGCCGGGCTCAGCGACGAGCAGGCGACCGACGCCTACTGGGCGCTGTGGTGGTACACCTTCGGGCACCTGTCGTATCTGCCCGCGCTGCGGCCCGAGGGCCGCCCCGCCCGTCATGAGCTGATGTCCCGGGTCCGGATGGACGAGCTTCCCCGGCTGGCCCGCATGGTGGCTCGGCCACCGCGCGCGGACGCTGAGGGGGACGCGTTCGGCCACGGCCTCGAGGCCCTCCTGCGGGGCCTTCTGACGGACTGACCCCGAGACCGGCTCAGGGGCGGAGTCTTCCGGATCGCACGCGGCACGTAGCTGTCGTCCGACCATGCGTATACGTTGTATACCCACTACCCACCAGTGCCAACTCCCAGATGTGCAAGGGGTTTTGCTCATGACCCAGGATGTAGGCCAAGAGCGGCAGGACGAGTCCGGTCCGGAGCCGGCGCCCGGCAACGGCTGGCTGCTCGCCACGACGTCACTGGCCGCCGTGCTGATGACACTCGACATCACCGTCGTCAATGTCGCCCTGCCCGAACTAGCCGCGGATCTCGACGCCGGACTGACCGGACTCCAGTGGGTGGTGAACGCCTACACCCTGGTCTTCGCCGCGCTCCTGCTGCCCGCCGGTTCGCTGTCCGACCGCATAGGCCGCCGCACCATGTTCCTCACCGGCGTCGCCGTCTTCACCGCCGCGTCGGCGGGCTGCGGCGCCGCACCCGGCGTCGGCACGCTGATCGCCTGCCGCGCCTTGCAGGGCCTCGGCGGCGCCATGGTGATGTCCACGGCCCTGGCCCTGATCGCCGGGGCCTACGAGGGCCGGCGCCGCCAGTCGGCCATCGGGATGTTCTCGGCCGCGGGCGGCGCCGCGGCGGCCCTCGGTCCCCTGGTCGGCGGCGCGGTCGTGGAAGGCCTCGACTGGCGCTGGATCTTCTACATCAACCTGCCCGTCGGCGCGCTGATCCTGATCGGCACCGCGCTGCGCGTGCCTCGGGACTCTGCGAGCGAACTGCCGCGTCCCGAGGGCCGGTTCGACTTCGCCGGGCTGCTGCTCGCCGCCGGGGCGCTGCTCGGCCTCAACTACGGCCTGGTGACCGGGCCGGAGGACGGCTGGACGTCGGCGTCCGCCCTGGTGCCGCTCGTCGGTGGGGTCGTGCTCGTCGCCGGGTTCGTGGCGTGGGAGACGCGGCGCAGGGACGCGGCGATGTTCGACGTACGGCTGTTGCGGGTGCCGTCGTTCAGCGGTGCGATCGTGCTCAGCTTCGTCTGCCGGGTCGTCAGTTTCGGCATACTGCCGTATCTGATCCTGTGGTTGTCGGGAATGCTCGGCTACAGCCCACTCGGCACGGGGCTGCGGCTGCTGGCGATGACGGCCTTCATCATGCTGGTCGCGCCGTTCAGCGGGCTGCTGCTCAAGGTGCTGCCGACGCGCGGTGTCATGGCGCTCGGCACCGCGGTCATCGCGGTGGGACTGCTCACCATGGTGCGGGTCGGCCCCGACGACTCCTGGCTGGTGATGCTGCCAGGCCTGGTACTCCTCGGCATCGGCGGGGCGATCGCCTTCCCGCCCCTGATGGGCATCGCTGTCGGGGTCGTGCCTCCTGAGCGGGCCGGGATGGCGTCCGGGATGACCAACACCTTCTTCCCGCTCGGTACGGCGGCCGGAGTCGCCGCCTTCGGCGCGGTGTTCAGCACCCGGATCGACAGCGACCTGGACGACGCACGGCTCGCCGCGCTCCAGGTTCCCGAGGGGATGCGGCAGCAGGTGCGGGACGCCGTCGCCGCCGGGCAGTTCGGCCAGCTCGAACGCGCCCTGCCCGCCGCCGCACGCGAACCGGTCATGGACGCCGCCCGTTCCGCGCTCACCGGCGGCCTCGCGACGATCTGCGCGGCGGCGGCCGTCGCCAGCCTGCTCGCCGCCCTCGCCTCGTGGACGCTCATACGTGACAGGGACCAGCTGACCGCGAAGGAGCCGGCCGATGTCCCTGCCTGACACCACCCACGATGTCTACGGCACGCACGACGTCTATGGTGCCGCCGCCGAGTTCTACGACCTCTTCGCCGGACCCGCCTGGGCACGGCTCGGCCCGCTCCTGCGCCGCGCCCTCGCCGGCGTCGACCCGGCCGACGGACCGCTGCTCGACCTCGGCGCCGGTACGGGCCTGTCCAGCGAGGCCGCGGCAGTGGCCGTACCCGGCGCGCAGGTACTGGCGGTGGAGCCGTCCGCCGGGATGCGTATCGCACTGGCCACCCGGCTCGCCTGCCGTCCAGGACTCGCCGAACACGTCACGGTCATCGCGGGCACCCTGGCTGACGTACCACTCCCGCCACGCCTGTGCGCGGCCGTCGCACTCGGAGTCGTCGGCCACCTCGAACCCGGCGAACGCGCCGCGCTCTGGCGGCTGTTGAGCGAGCGGCTGGCACCCGGCGCCCCCGCCGTCGTCGACGTCCTCGACCGCACCGCGCCCCCGACCCGGGCCCCGCTGCGGCTGTCGACCCGTCGCGTCGGCGCCCTGGACGCCGACTCGTGGAGCGAGGGCGCCGACGACGGCTGGACCCTCACCTACCGCGTACGCGACGGCGAGACGGTCGTACGGGAACACACCGTGCCGCTGCCCTGGTCCGGCATCGGCATCGAGGTCCTTGCCGAGGAGGCGGGGGCGGCGGGTTTCGTCTGCACGCCGCTCGCCCCCGACATCGCCGTATTCCGTCCCACCCGAGAGGAACACTCTTGACTTCTCCCCCCGTCGAAGCAGGGGGTTTCGACCCTCGCGGGTCGAAATTTCTGCTTCTCAGACAGCAGCTGCCCCGAACGAACGGCAAGGGACGTTGGTACGCCCAGCAGTCTTACGCCAGCTCCACAGACCTGACATCCCGCCAGCCCGGCGGTAGGTCCGGCCTGCTTGGTTGCCGCCGACCGGACGACGCACAAGCTACCACTTGGGAGGTACCCCGATGACCGGCGCGGCCCTCGCGGACACGCGAGAGGGCACCCCCGACACCGTCCCGGCACCCGAGGATCCCGGGAAGCCGCCGGGCCTCGGCGACCTGCTCGCACCCGTACGCGGGCGCCTGATCGCCGCCATCGTGGCCCAGGCCGCCGCCGCGGTCTGCTCGATGATCCCGTTCATCGCCGTCGCCGAACTGGCCGGTGCCCTGCTGGCATCCGGCGGCCCGGACGAGGGCCGCGCCTGGACCGCGGCCTGGATCGCCGTGGCCGCCCTGGTCGCGCGACTCGTGCTGTACGCGACCGCCGGCGTCCTCACCCACCACGCCGACGCCGACCTCCAGCTCGGGCTCCGGCGCCGACTGGCCCGGCACCTGGGACGGCTGCCGCTCGGCTGGTTCACCGAGAACAGCTCGGGCGAGGTGAAGAAGGCGGCGGGCGACGACATCTCCACGCTGCACCACCTCGTGGCGCACACCGCGCTGGAGGTCACCGCGGCGATCGTGGCCCCGCTGACCGCACTGGTGTATCTGTTCGCGGTGGACTGGCGGCTCGCCCTCGTCGCCCTGCTGCCGCTGCTGCTCGGCGGCTACTTCTTCAAGCAGGCCATGTCCGGCGGGGACGAGGTGACGGCACGGTTCTTCGGCTCGATGGGCCGCGTCAACGCCGCTGTCGTCGAGCTCGTGCACGGCATCACGGTGATCAAGGCGTACGGCCGTACCTCCCGCGCCCACCGCGCCTACGACGACGCTGCCGACGACTTCGCCGTGTTCTTCCGCGACTGGATCATGAGCACCACACGCGCCAGCACCTCTGCCGCGCTCGCCCTCTCCGGCCCGGCCGCCCTGCTCGTCGCGACCGCTGCCGGAACCCTCTTCGTCACCCAGGGGTGGACCGACGCGGTCGACCTCGTGCCGTTCGTCCTGCTGGGCCCGGCCCTCACCGGGTCCGTGATGGGGCTCGCCCAGTCCGGGCACGCCGTACAGGGCGGCCTGCAGAGCGCCCGTCAGATCCACGCGCTGCTGGCCACGCCCACCCTGCCCGAGGCGTCCGCGCCGAACCCGCCGGGACCGGACGGCCGGGTCGAGCTGACCGGCGTGAGCTTCAGCTACGACGGTGACACGGACGTCCTCAGCGGCATCGACCTCACCCTGCGACCCGGCACCGTCACCGCGCTGGTTGGCGCCTCCGGCTCGGGCAAGTCGACCCTCGCCCGCCTCGTGCCCCGCTTCTGGGACATCACGGCCGGCACGGTGAGTATCGGCGGCACGGACGTCCGGGAGCTCGCACCGGCCGATCTGTACCGCCAGGTGTCCTTCGTCTTCCAGGAACCCCATCTGCTGCGCACCAGCGTCCGCGACAACATCCGGCTCGGCCGGCCGGACGCCGACGACACGGCCGTCGAGCGCGCCGCCCGTGCCGCGCACATCCACGAGCGGATCACCGCACTGCCACGCGGCTACGACGCGGTGATCGGCGAGGACGCCATGCTCTCCGGCGGCGAGGCCCAACGCCTCTCCGTGGCACGGGCGTTGCTCGCCGACGCACCCGTCCTCGTCCTCGACGAGGCGACCTCCTTCGCCGACCCCGAGTCCGAGGACGCCGTCCAGCGAGCCCTGTCCGCGCTCGCCGCCGGCCGCACCCTGCTGGTCATCGCCCACCGGCTCGCGACCGTCCGGGACGCCGACCACATCGTCGTCCTGGACGGCGGACGCATCGCCGAACAGGGCACGCACGACCAACTGCTGGCGCTGGACGGCCCGTACGCACGCATGTGGGCCCTTCAGACGTCGGCCCAGCACGAGAGGGGAGAGGCGCGATGACGGCGCTGCTGATACGGATCCTGGGCCGAGAGCAGACGGGGGGACTGCGCCGCGTGGTCCTCTGGGCGGCGCTCGCGGCGGCGCTCCAGGGTGTGGCGTACGCGCTCCTGGTGCCGCTGCTAACCCGGCTCCTCGGTGACGATCCGAAGGAGGCCTGGCCGTGGGTCGCCGCCCTTGCCGCGGCCACAGTCGCCTACGGGGCCGTCGCGTTCACCGCCGCCGTACGCGGCAACCGCTTCTGCGCGGAACTCGGGCGCGCGCTGCACCGCCGCATCGGTGACCATGTCGTCGCGCTGCCCCTCGGCTGGTTCGGCGGCGAACGCACCGGCGCGCTGGGCCAGTTGGCGGGCCAGGGCGTGGTGGGGGTGATGAACGCTGCCGCCAACCTGGTGCGCCCGCTGTGCACCGCCTTCGTCGCCCCCGCTGTCGTCGTCCTGGCCACCTTCGCCTTCGACTGGCGGCTCGCCCTGGCCATGCTGGTGGGAGCGCCGGTCGCGGCTGCCGCGTACCGCTGGTCCGGGCGGCTGATGGCCCACGTCGACCGGCAGACCCATGCCGCGTCCGTCGAAACCGCGGACCGGCTGGTGGAGTTCGCCCGCCACCAGCCCGCGCTCCGTGCCTTCGGACGGACGGCCGAGGATCACGAACTCCTCGACGCCGCCCTGCGGGAGCAGCACGCGAAGTCCCGTGCCGCCGTACGCATCGGGGTGCCTGGTATCGCGGGATTCGCGCTCGCCGTGCAGCTCTGCTTCACCTGCGTCCTGCTGCTCGGTACGGTCCTGGCGGTCGACGGTTCGGTCCCCGCGGGCGAGCTGATCGCGGTGCTCGTGCTCGCCGTGCGGTTCGTCGAACCCATGGGCGCCGCCGCCGAGTTGGGCGGATCCCTGCGGCTCACTCGCGGCACGTTGGAGCGCCTGGACGAGGTGCTCGCCGCCACCCCGCTGACGCAGCCTGAGACTCCGGCGCCGCTCCCGGACACGTACGGCATCGAACTCGACGGCGTCTCCTTCGGCTACGGCGACGACCGGACCGTCCTCGACGGACTCGACCTGCGCGTCCCGTCCGGGCAGACCATGGCGCTGGTCGGGCCCTCCGGCTCCGGCAAGACCACCGTGACGCGGCTCATCGCCCGCTTCTGGGACGTGACCGCGGGCACGGTCCGCGTCGGCGGCACGGACGTCCGCGACCTGACGACCGAGCAGCTGATGTCCAGGCTCGCCATGGTCTTCCAGGACGTGTACCTCTTCGCCGGCTCCATCGAGGACAACATCCGTGCGGGACGGGAGGACGCCACGGACGAGGAGGTGCGGGCCGCCGGGCGGCAAGCCCGCGTCGACGAGATCACCGAGCGGCTGCCGGACGGCTGGGCCGCCCGCGTCGGCGAGGGCGGCACGGCCCTGTCCGGCGGCGAGCGCCAGCGGATCTCCCTCGCCCGCGCCCTGCTCAAGCAGGCCCCGGTCGTCCTGCTCGACGAGGCGACCTCGGCGCTCGACGCCGAGAACGAGGCCGCGGTCCAGCAGGCCCTGGCCGCGCTCACCGCGGACCGTACAGTGCTGGTCGTGGCCCACCGCCTCGACACCATCCGCGGCGCCGACCTGATCGCGTTCCTGGACGGCGGACGGATCGTGGAGCAAGGCACGCACGAGGAGTTGCTGGCGCTCGGCGGTCGCTACGCGGACTTCTGGGGCGAGCGGGAACGGGCGCGGGGGTGGCGCCTGGCGGCGCGTTCCTGAACACCGGGACGGAGCGCACGGAACACACAGACGGGCGGCACGGTGATGACCCGTGCCGCCCGTCCGCGTGTCAACTGGCGGGCGCGCAGGTCACCAGATGGATGCCGGTGCCGGTGACGCGGCGGCCGGTCGCGCGCAGTCCGGCGCGGGACATCAGGTCGTCCAGCTGCCGGGGCGTACGTTCACGGCCGCCGAACAGCACCAGAAGCCTCAGGTCCATGGCGGCGGCCACGTCGGCGCGGCGCCCGTCGGTGACCAGGTTCTCGACGATCAGGATCTCGCCGCTTCCGTCGGCCGTCGCTTCGGCGCAGCGGCGCAGGATGCGTACCGCGTCGTCGTCGTTCCAGTCGTGCAGCACCCAGGTGAGCAGATAGAGGTCGGCGCCCGTCGGCAGCGGGTCGAAGAAGCTGCCGGGGTGCACGGACGCGCGCTCCCCGAGCCCGGCCGCCGCCAGCGCGCTCCGGGCTTCCTCCGCCGCCTCCGGCAGGTCGAGCAGCGTGCCGCGCAGCCCCGGGCGGGCTTTCAGCAGCCGCATGAGGAGGGACCCCGAGCCACCGCCGACGTCGACCACATGCCCGTGCTCCGGCCACGGATGGGCCGTGACGACCTCCGGAGCCGCGAACGTGGTGTGCGCGGCCATCAACTCGGCGTAGGAACGGGCGAGTTCAGGGTCCTCAATGGTGTCCTGCCACAGCGACCGCCCGTGCACGAGGGGATACGCGGGCTGTCCGGTGCGCACAGTGTCCAGCAGGCCCCCGAAGGCCTGGTCCATACGCCCACCCATGCCCTCCAGATCGAACCAGGCGCGCAGCCCGAACGCCCCGTCTCCCTTGAGGAGTTCCGCCGCGGGCGTCAGGGCGTACGTGTCCTCCCGCGGTTCGGCGAAGACGCCGCGGCCGGTGAGCACGCGCAGCATGCGGCGCAGCGCGTCCGCGTCGGCGCCCGCGGCCCGGGCGAGGTCGGTCAGTTCCGTGTGGCCCGCGGCGATGTGGTCGGCAAGACGCAGGGTCGCCGCGACCCTGATCGCCCAGGGCGTGATGAGGTCGGCGAGGGCGTTCAGGTCGACGCGAGCGGGGGCGGTGTCCGGGACGGTGGTCATGGTGCTCCTGGGGTTCAGGGGAGGACGGGGTGGTGAGCCACGGACTGTGTGGGACCGCAGGTTTCGAGGACGGCGGTGACGACCTGCTGCGCCTGCGCGACGAGGTAGAAGTGGCCGCCGGGCAGCACCCGGCTGCTGAAACCGGCCTCGGTGGCCGCACTCCACACCGCCGCGTCCACCTCCGAGGCCTCCTCGTCACGGTCGCCGGTCAGGGCGCTCAGCGGGCAGCGCACCCGGGCCGCGGTGTCCGGGCGGTAGGTCTCGATGAGCCGGTAGTCGGCCCGTACCGCGGGCAGCAGCAGCGCGCGTATCTCGGGGTCGTCGAGAAGGTCGGCGTGGGTGCCGCCGAGGCGGCGCAGCTCGGCCGCGAGTCCGTCGTCGTCGCGCAGGTGGACCTCGCCGGGGCGCTGGCGGCGCGGCCCCGGGCGCCCGGAGACGAAGAGGTGCCGGGGTGCACGGCCGGGGCCGGCCTCCAGCCGGAGCGCGACTTCCCAGGCGACCGAAGCGCCCATGCTGTGCCCGAACAGCACCAGCTCACGGTCCGTACGGTCGGCTCGCAGCGCCTCGGCGACCGCCCCCGCGAGCTCGTCCATGTCCTCGGCGGCGGGCTCGGCGAGCCGGTCTTGTCGGCCCGGGTACTGCACGGCGACGAGTTCCACGTGGGGCGGCAGCAACCGGGCCCACGCGCTGTAGAACGCGGCGCTGCCGCCTGCGTGCGGAAAGCACACCAGCGACAACCGTGCCGCCGGGCGGGGCAGCGGGCGACGCAGCCAGAGAGAAGCGGTACTGGTCACAGGGGGATCACTCCACTTGGACGGGAAGCGCGGCAGGACCGCGGCTCATGAAGTCGCCGGCTCGGCGGAAACGGAAGCCGGGGGCGAGCCGCAGCCCCGGCCGCCGCTCGATCAACACCTCGGCGGCGACGCGCAGTTGAAGCCGGGTGAGCGAGGCGCCGAGGCAGGCGTGCGGGCCCTTGCCGAAGGCCAGATGGGCGCGCAGGCCCGGCCTGCCGGGCCGGAAGGTGTCGGCGTCCTCGCCCCAGCGCGCCGGGTCACGGTTGGCGGAGGCGACGACGGCGATCACTCGTTCCCCGGCCCGGACCGGGGTGTCTGCGAGGGTGTCGTCGCGGGTGGCGGTGCGCATCTGCCACAGCGCGGGCGGGTCGAGGCGCAGCGACTCCTCGACCGCCTCCGGCAGGCCCTCGGTCCGCCAGTGGTCCTCGCGCAGCAGCCGCAGCACCAGATTCCCCAGCGCATGGCGGAGGTTGGGCACCCCGGCCACGATCAGGAAGTGCAGGAAGGTCACGGCCTCGGCGGGGTCCAGGCGTCCCAGCACGCCTCCCAGGGCGGGGCCCTCGGCGGCCCGTAGCGCCCATCGTTCGAAGGCGGGCCATTCGGGACGGGCCCGATGCCCCAGCAGATCCGTGAACCCGGCGGCCCACCGGTCGTACTCCGCCGCGTCGGCGTCGGCCACCCCGCAGAAGGCCGCCAGGACGGTGCGCGGCAGCGGCGCGGTGAACGCGGCGACGAGATCTGTCTCCTCGCCCTTCCGCACGTGCTCTGCCAGCGCCTCGGCCCGCTCCCGTACGACGGGCTCGAGTGCAGCCACCACGGTCCGCGCGAAGGCGGGGGAGAGGAGGCGGCGCAGCCGTGTGTGGGCAGGCGGGTCGAGCTGGGACAGGGCCAACTCCCGCTCCGCCTCCGGAGATTCGGGTACGGAGGTGTTGTTGCGGCGGCTCGACCACGCCACCGGATCCGCCAGCACCGTCCGTACGTCGGTGTCGCGGACGACCACGTGCCAGCCGGGCAGCGGAGTGGACACCGGCCGGTCGCGGCGCAGCGCGGCCAGCCGCGGATACGGGTCGTCGGTATGGCTCAGGTCGAGCGGGTTGAAGGACGCCACCGCGCTGGTCACAGGCCCTCCTGCTGCCGCACGGCGGCGACGAGGTCGGGCGCGGTGACCGGGTGGGGCGCGGGACGGCGTACGAGCTCCGGGTAGCCGAGCCGGGTCGTCAGGTCCTGCCAGATCTGGCTGAGCGTGAGGTGGTACTGGCCCGCGCGCATCGGGTCCTCGCCCGTCTCGGCCGCGTTCACCATCGCCCACAGCGCGCGCCGTACGCCGTCCGGCCACACCTCGGAGTACACCTCCCGGTGGGTCGGGGCTTCGGCAGGCCCTACCGGCTGGACGCTCGGCAGGTGCACCAGGCGGTGGGCCTCGGCGTCGAAGTCCAGTTCGCCGTCGTCGCCGCGGGGTGCGGGCAGTGCTGGGCTCCACAGCACCGGGCCGTGTGTGCCGGCCAGGATCAGTGTGCCGCCGGTGAAGCCGAGCGCCGCACGGTGCAGCAGGTGTGTGTGGTTGTCCGGGTCCTCCGGGTCGAGCTGGTTCAGGACGCGCAGGGTCACGGGGACTCCGGCGAGGCGCCCCTCCAGCGTGCGGAACGGTCCGCCGCCGGGCGCGGGGTCGGCCAGCTGCCAGGGGCGCAGCCCGCCGAGCGCCTGGCCGAGGATGTCGATGAGGTCGTACGAGACATGGATGGCGCACGCGCCCTCCGCGTACAGCAGTTCCTGCTGCTCGGCCAGGTGACGGGCCGCGGCGAGGAAACGGCGCACCGGGGTCAGTTGAGGATAGAAGGTGTTGAGCCGGTACTGGACGCCGTGCCGGCGTGCGGTGCGCAGGCAGGCGGCCAGCTCCACCTGGTGGATCGGATGCTCGTGCAGCACATGCACTCCGTGTTCCATCAGGCGCCGGGCGAGGGCGGCGCCGTCCCCGCCGCCGACGCCGTTGGGCACCACCACGCAGGCCAGATCGGCGAGTTCGGGCACGTCGTCGGGATCGGTGAGCAGCGGGACGCCGTAGCGCTCGGCACACGCCTTGGAACGCGGGCTGCCCCGGCCGAGGACTCCGGTCAGCCGGAGCGGCGTCTCGGGTCCGGTGCCCGGATCCAGAGATGAGCGCTCCCGGAAGGCACTGAGGTACACGCGGCCGAAACCGGTACCGCAGACGACGACTCGGGTCACAGGATTCCTTCTTCCACGGGGAGATCGGCCAATGGACCGTCCAGCAGACGCAGTTCGCCCACGGCCGGGGCTTCGGCGATACGGTCGGCCAGGCGGCCGGGGTCGGGGAGTTCGGCGAAGTGGAGCTGACCGGGCGGGAGTTCACGGTTCAGCACGGCGAGCGCCGCGTGGGCGGCGGCGGTTCCGGTCAGGGCCGAGGAGTCGGTGCCGGTGAGCACGAGGCTGTGCCCGTCCAGCTCGCACGTCATGATCTGGTGTGCCGCGCGCCCGGCGAGGTCGGTGAGCGTGGCCCGCGACAACTCGGCCGCCGCGTCCGCCACGGCCCGGCCCGGCGCGATCCCCGCCCGGTACCGGTCGAGAACCGCGCGGGTGCGCTCACCGCCGAACACCGTGTACCAGCGCACTTCCACGAGCTCGTACCGTCGGGCGACGGCCACGGCCTCCTCGGTCAGATACGGAATCGCCGTCACGGTTCCGGGAAAGTACGGAAGCCTGACGCCACGCTCCACCGCCAGCGCCCCCGGCACCCGGCGCCCACCACGCCAGACGGCCGTCACCTCACCGCCCGGCCGCGCAAGCCGGTCCATGAAGTCTCGGGCGGCGGCGGGCGGGAAGTGGGGGAGACCGCCGACACGTACGGTCAGCGCCCCGCGAACAACTTCGCTGCGGCCCTCGGAGACGCCAGGCGCGGGACGCCCGCCGCCGGTCACGGAATCCGCGGCGCTCCGTGCCCGCACCAGCAATCCCGGCAGCAGCCCCGCAAGCCCTGGCATCAGCCCCGCCCCGATCACCATCGTCCGCCACCGCAACAGCCGGGCGTACGGCGGCGGTTCGGGCAGCTCGGTCGTGTCGTTGACGTCGATGCAGTCCGCGCCCGCCGCGAGGGCGGCGGCTGCCACCCGGTGGCCGACGGCCCGGACGGGCCCGGTGGTGTTGACGACGACACGGCACTCGGCGCAGAAGGCGGCCAGGGCGCGCGCGTCGGTCACGTCGACCGGGTCGGGCCACAGCCGTACAGCCGCCGGCAAGGGCCGGTCGGGCGGGTGGCGGACCGCCGCCCGCAGCGGGCCGACCCCGAGTCGCAGCAACTCGTCGAGCACGGCCCGGCCCACCTCCCCGCCCGCGCCGACCACGCCCACCGCGACCGGGGCCGTACGCCCGCGGGTCACGGCGTGCCTCCGGTCGCGGCGGCAGCCACCTGCTGCACGTGCGGCGCGCGCAGGCAGCTGAAGTGGTCGCCGTCGACGTCGACCACCGTCAGGTCGCCGAGGCACACCTCGCGCCACAGCTCGTCCGCCTCCTGCCCGAACCCGGCCAGGAACCGCAGCCGCCCCCGCGGCTGTACGAGCGTGATGTCCCCCGCGTACGGCTGGGTCGTGTGCAGGGAGGCGGCGGCGAACGCGTGCCGGAACACCTGGTACAGGCCCGGCACATGGGCCGCCTCGCCCTCTGAACCGAGGGTGCGGGCGATCGCCGCCAGCCGTTCCCGCTGCGGGAGTTCGGCAAGCGACCGCATCCGTCGGGCCACCGCCTCCAGGCGCGCCTCACCGCACAGGGCGGCGAAGGCACCGGCCGGGACCAGGCCCGGCGTGGCGTCGAGTACGGCCCGCAGCGCGGCCCCCAACTCCTCCTCGTCGTCCGGGTATCCGGCCGCCGCGGGGTCCGCGCCGAGCACCCGGGCGAAGGCATGCTCGATCAGCAGCTCGTCCTCGCACGCGAACGCCGGCGGGCTGCTGCTGACCACCGTCAGCTGCTCGACGTGCGCACCGCCCTCGGTGAGCTGCCGGGCCACCTCGGTGGCGAGCTGCCCACCCAGGCAGTACCCCGTGAGCCGGAACCGGTCGGCTCCGGTCGCCGCCAGTCGCCGTACGTGCTCGGCCGCCAGCAGCTCCACGAACCGCTCCGCCGGAATGTCCGCGCACGCCTCGACGTCGCCGACGGCCAGCCCGACGAGGGGCCCGTACGCGGAGAGCTGCGTGGCGAGTTCGCGGTACGGAGCCATGGTGCCGATGCCCTCGTGCACCAGCACCTGCAGCACTCCGCCGTCCGGCGCGTCACCGAGAGTCAGCAGTGCGCTCGCCGCCCCGGTCGCGGAGTCACCGGCCTCCTCCGTACCGCGCAGATGGCGTGCCAGGTCGGCCACCGTCGGCCGGTTCAGCAACTCCCGCAGCAGCGTGTCGAACTGCTGGTCCGCCGCCTCCGGAACCTCCTCGATCAACCGCGCCGCCACCTGCGCGAGGATCAGCGAGTCCGCACCCAGGTCGAACAGGCTGCGCTCCCTGGGAACAGCCGCCGCTCCGAGTGCCCGGGCGACCACCTCGGCGAGCCGCTGCTCCAACTCGTCGGCGGGTTCGGCCACTTGATCCGCACGGGCTGTCTCCTGCCCTTCGTCCTCTACGGCGGTCGCCCAGGCGGCCAGGGCCTTGCGATCCACCTTGCCGTTGGACGTCAGCGGCAGTTCGTCGACGACGTGCAGCGCGGCGGGCAGCATGTAGACCGGCAGCCGGGCCGCGAGGTGATCGCCGACATCGGCCGGATCGACGGGAGAGCGGTCGGTCTTGAAACGTACGGCGAAGACGTGCTGGCCCAACGGCTCCAGCGGATGCCCCTGCTGCGGAAGGCACAGCTCGTTGCGCCCGCCCGCCTCCGCGAAGAGCCGCAGCCACTGTTCACGCGTGACGAAGGTGGAGTCCCTGGTGTCCGTGCGCCGCAGGTCCTGCGCCTCGGTCATCATGAACGCCTGCGAGATCAGGATCTCGTAGTGCTCCCGGGTCGGTTCGGTGACCAGCAGCAGACCGCCGGGGGCGAGCAGCGAACGCAGGGCGGTGAGTGAGGCCGCGGCGTCCCGGGCGTTGTTCAGGACGCCCGCGCACACCACCACGTCGAAGGAGTTGAGGGTCAGCCCCTGCTCGATCGGGTCGCCGTCCACGTCGTACAGCCCGAAACGCAGCCTCGGATCGGGCCCGAACCGCTCCCGCGCCTTGTCCAGGAAGAAGGGGCTGACATCGGTGAACAGCCAGTCCACGGGGAGGCCTTCGAGCGCGGCCAGCGCGCCCGCCGTGCTCGCCCCGGTCCCGGCGCCCACCTCCAGCACGCGCAGCGGCCGGCCGGGAGCCTGTGCCTCGGCCGTCGTGCGCAGGGCCTCGGCGAGTACACGGTTGAGGTAGGCGGACATGACGTTCTCGCGGTAGGCCGCGTCGGCGGTCTCCATGCGGGCCGCGGGGAAGAGCAGGTCGACGGCGGCGACCCGGTCGTCCATCAGCTCGCCCAACTGGTCGGCGTGGGCCCGCAGATAGGCCAGCAGCTCGGTCGGGCCGAGCGCGTCGCTCCATACGGCGGCGACCCGGTCCCACGCCGACGCCGCCGACGGAGACTCGCCGGCGAGCCGATAGCGGCCGGTGACCAGATCGCGGTCCAGGAGGCCTTCGTCGTGCAGCACGGACAGCCAGCGCCGGATCACGCGGTGGTGGCGCGGTACGGCTGCCGCGGCCGTCACCTCGTCCGCCGTGTGGGCGGCATCGGGCCGGGCGAACAGGCCGCGGGCGCGCAGCGCATCGAGCATCGACGCCAACGACGCCTCGTCCAGGAGCCGGGCGAACTCGGCGATCCGCTCCGGCTCACTGACCTCGATCGCGTCGGCCGTCTCCCGGGCCCGCCGCACCAGGGCGTCGTCCGACTCGCCGGCGCGGGCGTCCGCGACCCGCGCAGATTCCGCGAACGCGACCAGCCGACGCTGCAGCGGATCGTCGCCGACGGCGAGGACGGCAGCCGCGCCCACCGCCTGGTGGTCCGCCAACACGGCCTCGATCTCCGCGAGTTCGATGCGATGCCCGCGTATCTTGACCTGCCCGTCCTCGCGCCCCAGGAACTCGATGTCCCCGCTCGGCAGCCACCGTCCCAGGTCGCCGGTGCGATACAGCCGCTCCTCGGTGACGGGGTGGGTGACGAAACGCCGGGCCGTGGTCTCCGGATCGCCGTGGTAGCCGAGCGCCAGACCGCTGCCGCCGATGCACAGCTCGCCCGGCACCCAGTCCGGGCGGGGCCGCAGCGTGTCGTCCAGGACGTGGAAGGTCTGGTTGGCGAGCGGCCTGCCGTACAGGATGCTCGGCCGGTCCGGGGCTACGGGCTCCTCGATGGGGTGGTGGATGGACCAGACCGCCGCCTCCGTGGCACCACCGAGACTGATCAGCCGCAGTCCCGGCAGCAGCGCCCGTACCCGGTCCGGCAGCCGTACGGGGATCCAGTCGCCGGACAGCAGCCCGAGCCGCAGTCCCGCCAGCCCCGCCACGTCCACCGCACCGGCGCCGGAGGCCAGGTAGTCGTACAGCATCTGCAACTGCGCCGGCACCGAGTTCCACAGCGTCACCCGGTGGCGGGCCGCCAGCCGCGCCCAGTGCGAGGGATCGCCGCGGCGCTCCGCGTCCGGCAGCACCAGCGCGCCGCCATGGGCCAGTGGGCCGAACAGGTCGTAGACGGACAGGTCGAAGCCGAGCTGGGCGAGTCCGAGGACGCGGTCGTCCGGGCCCACGCCGAAGCGGTCGTCGATGTCGGCCACCGTGTTGAGCGCGGCCCGGTGGGAGACCTCGACACCCTTGGGCTCACCGGTCGACCCGGAGGTGTAGATGATGTACGCCGCCTCACCGGGGTCGACGCGACGGGGCTCGACCGCGTCCGACGGCTCCAGTGTGTCGACGGCGACCGACGGCAGCTCGTACGAGTACGAGTCGTCGAGACGCGCCTGCGTGAGGACGGCGGTCGCCCCGCTGGAGGCCAGGACCTTCGCCCGGCGCGCCGGCGGGTGGACGGTGTCGACCGGCACGTACACGCAGCCCGCGTGCAACACGCCGAGCACAGCCGGGACTTGTTCCCAGCCCTTGTCCATCACGATCGCGACCCGGTCGCCCGGCGCGACCCCCGCCTTCCGCAGCTCCACGGCCACCGCATGGGCATACCCGACGAGTTCGGCGTACGTGAGCGTGCGATCGGGCGCGATGACGGCCGTCCGGTCGGCGTGTGCGGCGGCAGCGGCGAACACCCGGTCGTGCAGCAGCCCTTCGGGCAACGGCCGCTCGGTGGCGTTGACTTCCTCGTGCCGCGTGGCCTGCGCCTCGGGCAGCCGCACCGGATCGGCGCTGTCCCACGGAGCGTCGGAGACGGCCAACTCCCGTACCAGAGCGGCGAACGCGGCGAACGCGTCGTCCGCCAGCCCCTCCGGCAGAACGCCCTCTCGAACGTCCCATCCCAGCAGCACCTCGCCACCGGACTCCATCACCTGACAGTCGATCCACACCTGCGGTGTCTGCGTCACGCCGTACACGACCCGCCCCGCGCCGGTCCGGGGTGCCTCCGTGCCCTGAAGCGTGCTGGTGAACACCACCGGCATCAGCGCGGGCCGCGAGCGGCGGGCTGCCTCGCGGAGCACCTCGACGCCCGAGTAGAGCCCGTGGTCGAGGTCCTCGAAGAGCCGGCCGCCGAGCGCGCGGGCACGCTCCGTGAAGGCCTCCCGCGCGTCGGGTTCGACCGCCAGGAGGGTCACGGACGTGAAGTCGCCGACCACCCGGCCGATGTCGGGATGCACCGGGCGTTTGGCGAATACGGGCAGGTTGAGCGTGAAGCGCGGCTTGGAGCTCCACCGGCCGATCACCTCGGCGTAGGCGCCGAGCAGCACCGTGGACACGGTCAGATCGCGTGCGGCTGCTCGCTGTCGCAGGGCCGCCGACTCGTCCGCCGTCAGCCGGTCGGCCAGCCGCCGGAACCGCACATCCTGCCCCGAATCCTCGGCCAGGACGGGGAGTTCGGGCGCGGGCGGCAGCGTGTCGAGACGGTCCAGCCAGTAGGCACGGTCGCGGGCCCAGCGGGCGCTGTCGCGCAACCGCCGCTCGGCGAGCACGTGATCGCGGAAGGAGACGGGCACAGGTGCGAGCGGCCGGTCCGGCTCGACACACAACTGCTCCAGCTCGCCCAGCAGTTGCTGCACGCCGGAGAAGTCGGTGACGAGCAGGTCCACGGAGAGGTGCACGAGCAGCCGCTCGGGGGAGCGCGTGAGCCGTACGTCGAACAGTGGCCACACGGCCGGGTCGTACGTACGCTGCGCCAGCTCGCCGCGGATCCGCTCCGCCTGCTCGGCCTCGGCCACCTCTACGGCCACGGGAATCTCGTACGGCGGCAGGTCCTTGAGTACCTGCTGCCCGTCCGGGTGGTACACCGTGCGCAGCGCCTCATGCCGCTCGACGAGTGCCCGCCAGGCCTCCGCGGCCCGCTCGGGAGCGACGGTGCCCGGCAGTTCGTACTCCAGGTAGGCGTGGCAGCCGATCCCGCCGTAGGAGAAGGCGTCCGTGCGGCCCAGCAGATACGAGGACTGCACTTCGGTCAGCGGGAACGGCAGGTGCCGCCCGTCCGGGTCGGGCACGAGGGGCTCGGCGAACGGGTCGCGCAGATACGCGAGTACGGCGTCCCGGTCGGCCCCCAGCCGCTCACGCAGGTCCTCGGTGAGGGCGCCCTGCGGCGCCCGGAAGCGGATACGGCCGTCCTCCTCCCACAACTCGACTCCAGCGGCTGCCAGTTCGGACACCAGCTCGGCGGCGCTCACAGTTCCCCCTCTTCCCAGTTCTCATCGGTGCTGCGGTTGATGGTGTGGTCGTTGATGTCGTCGACGGCTGCGGCAACCGCGGCCACGGTCGGGGACGCGAAGAAAGCCCGCAGCGGGACCTCGACGCCGGTGCGCTCCCGCAGCCGCGCGATGAGACGCGTGGCCAGGAGACTGTCGCCGCCTGCCGCGAAGAAGCCCTGCTCACGGCCTGCGGGCGGCGCGTCGGGCAGCAGCTCGGACCAGAGAGCGGCGACGATTTCCTCGGTGGCGCCGCGCGGCGGGCCACCCACGTCGGTCGTTGCGGTGGCCGTGGTCACCACGGACCGGTCTCCGTCCTCTGAGGCCTTCAAGCCCGTGGCGAGGATCATCGCGTCCCAGTCGTCAGCCGTGGACAGCTCGTCCAGCAGGGCGAGTTGGCGATCCCTCAGGGCTTCGGGCAACTCATCGGGTAGCAGCCCGGTCACCGCGTCCCAGGTGAGCCGGAGCCCTTCGGCGTCCTCCAACACCTGGTGGTCCAGCCAGACCTGCGGTGTCTGGGACACGGACCAGTACGGCGGGGTCAGCAGCCGGCCCCGGTCGTCGTCGATGCCGAGCGCGCTGGTGAACACCACCGGCATGGCCGCCTGCTCGGGACCGCGCTGCTCGGCGAGCTCCCGCATCACCCGGACCGCCGACACGCCACGATGGTCCAGGTCGGTCCACAGCCGTGCCTGCAAGCCGCGCAGCCGCGCGAGCCAGGACTCGCCCGACCGCGGATGATGGGCGGCGAGCAGTAGCGAGGTGAAGTCGCCGGCGATCCGGTTGATGTGCGGATGGATCTCCTGGCGGTCGAACAGGGTGAGATTGACGGTGAGTTCTGGGCTGGCCGCTTGCTCGCCCAGTGCCTCGGCGTAGACACCGAGCAGCAGCACGGACGGGGTGATGCCGTAGACCCGGGCCCGTTCCCGCAGCCGTTCCCAGGTGTCCTGCGGCAGATGGGTGGCGTGGCGGGCGAAGCGCGGGCGCTCGACCGTCGACGGCTCGCGCAGAATCGGCAGTCGAGGTGCCGGGGGCAGCCCGGGCAGCCGCTCGCGCCAGTACTTCTGGTCGTCGGCCACCGTCTCGGGTGCGGGCCGGACCGAGGCGAGATAGTCGCGGAACGTCGGCTCCACGGGCGGGAGTTCGACGTCCGGAGCGTCCCGCAGCTGCCGCAGCTCGGTGAAGACGATCATCATGCTGAGGCCGTCGAGGATCAGGTTGTCGAGGCTGACCCCGATCCGGGTACGGCGCTCGCCGTCCGATGTCGTGTAGTGCACGGCGCGTACGTCGAACAGCGGCCAGCGGGAGGGATCGAGGACCTGGTGGGACATCTCCTCACGCAGGACCGCCAGGTGTTCCTCGCCTTCCGCGACCGGGATGGTGAACTCAGGTACGTCGGCGAGGACTTGCTGTCGTCCGTCCTCATCGAAGACGGCCCGCAGCATCGGATGCCGCTCGATCAGCCGCCGCCAGGCCCGCTCCAGCGCCCCGGCGTCGGCGTACTCCTCGTCCGTCTCGCTGTAGTAGTGCGAGCCGACTCCGCCCAGATCGAGCTGGGTGGTCCGCCCGATCCAGTACGCCCGCTGCACATCGGTCGCCGGGAACGGCTCATGCGCGTGCTCCGGGTCCGCGACCAGCACAGGTGCGGTGGGTCGCTCGGAGTCCAGGGCGAGCGTGGCGGCGTAGTCCTTCAGGACGGGACGGGTGAACAGTCCGGCGATACGCGCACCGCGCACCCCCGCCTCGCGCAGCCGCGCCACCACCCGCGTGGCGAGCAGGCTGTCCCCGCCGAGGGCGAAGAAGTCGTCGTCCCTGCCGATTTGTTCCGACCTCAGCAGATCCCGCCAGGCGGCTGCGACCAGCTCTTCCACCGGGCCCTTCGGCTCCTGAGCACCACCGGACGGTGCGCCGAGATCCGCCGCCCGCTGCGCGAGCGCGGCCCGGTCCACCTTGCCGTTGGCGGTCAGCGGCAGCCCGCCGGGCAGCGGGACGAGCGCGGAGGGCACGGCGTGCGCGGGCAGATGGTCCACGAGCCGTCGCTCCACCTCGGCCGGATCCAGCGAGGCCTCGGGAACCACGAACGCGGTCAGCCGTTGCTGCTCGCGCGGTCCGGTCGCGACGGTGACCGCCCGGGAGATCCCCGGCTGCGCGAGCAGCGCCGCGTCGACTTCGCCCAACTCGGTGCGATGCCCGCGGATCTTCAGCTGGTGGTCGCGCCGCCCCAGGAACTCCAGCAGCCCGTCGGGGCGGTAGCGGCCCAGGTCGCCGGTGCGGTACCAGCGCTCGCCACCGGCCGTCACGAACCGGTCGGCCGTGCGCTCCGGGTCGCCCCGGTAGCCGGTGGCGACTCCGGCTCCGCCGATCCACAGCTCGCCGGCCACCCAGTCGGGACAGTCCGCGCCGAGCGGACCCACGACCCGGAACCGCTGGCCGCGCAGCGGTGTCCCGTACGGCACCGAGGGCCAGCCCTCCGGTGCGCCACCCGTCGTGTCGTACGCGTTGGACCAGATCGCCGCCTCGGTGGCGCCGCCCATGGCGATCAGCCGGCAACCACCTTGTGACGCCTCGGCCAGGCGCGCGGGCAGGTCGAGTGGCACCCAGTCGCCGGAGACCAGGGCGAGCCGGAGACTCGGCGGCACCTGCCCCGCGGAGGCGGTGACCAGCATGTCCAGCAGCATCGGCACGGAGTTCCAGACGGTGACGCCGTGCCATGCGGCCAGGTCGCGCCACCGCTGGGCGTCCCGGCGCTCGTCCTCATGCACCAGCACGAGGGCGCCGCCCGCGCCGAGCAGCCCGAAGATGTCGTACACGGACAGGTCGAAGTCGAGCGCGGAGACCGCCAGCACCCGGTCGTCGGGGCCGATCCCGTGCCGCTCGTTGATGTCCTCGACGGTGTTGGCCGCCGCCCGGTGGGTCAGCTCGACACCCTTGGGCTCACCGGTCGAACCCGACGTGAAGATCACATACGCGCAGGAGTCCGGATCGGCGGCCACGGGCGCCTCCAGCGGGGCGGGCAGCGGTCCGGCGAGGAACTCCGCGTCGAGCACGCAGCGGGCCCGCGAGGCCCGGAGCATCCTCTCGCGCCGCACGGGCGGCTGGTCGGCGCCGACGGGCACGTACGCGGCCCCGGTGGCGGCCACCCCGAGCACGGCGGCGATCTGCTCCGGCCCCTTGGGCAGTGAGACGGCGACCGTGTCGCCGGGCACGACTCCGCGCGTCCGCAGCGCGGCGGCGATACGCAGTGCACGCTCGCGCAGCTCGCCCCGGGACATGCCTCCGTCCTCGCCCCACAGCAGGGCCGGGGAAGCGGGATCGGCGGCGGCCCGCTCGAAGAACGGTGTGTGCAGGGCGAGTTCACCCCCCGGCCGTCCCGTCGCGTTGACCCGCTCACGCACCGCGCGCTGTCCCTCGGGCAGCAGCGCGGGCCGGGGCAACTTCCAGTCGCCGTCGCACAGTTGGTGCAGCAGCCGATCGAAGGCGGCGGACATCGTCTCCACCAGGCCGTCGGGGAACAGCTCCCGCACCGCGTCCCACTGGTGGCGCAACGCCCCGTCCCGGCCCTCGTAGACCTGGAGGTCCAGCCACACCTGCGGGGTCTGGCTGACACCCCACACCCGCGGCGGGAACCCGTCGGGCGCGTCCATCGACACGCCGTCGTCGACGCCGAGCGCGCTGGTGAACACCACCGGCACAGCCGCATCCCGCTCCCCGCGGGCCCGGGCCAGTTCGCGCATCACCCACACCGCCGAGACCGAACGGTGATCGAGATCGCGCCACAGTTGCTCCTGCAGTCCGCGCACCCGGGTCAGCCAGTCCTCCCCGGGCCGCGGACGATGCGCGGCGAGCAGCAGGGAGGTGAAGTCGCCCAGGACCCGGTTGATGTCCGGATGGATCTCCTGACGGTCGAACAGGGTGAGGTTCACGGTCAGTTCGGGACTCTCGCTCCACGTGCCGAGCACCTCCCCGTACGCGGCCAGCAGCAGCGTGGACGGGGTGACGCCGTGTTCACGTGCACGCTCCTTGAGCCGCCGCCACCGGTCGGCGGCGAGCTCCCCGGACGTGCGCACGAAGCGGGGGTGTCCCAGCGTGGCGGGGTCGCGCAGGAGCGGCAGCCGGGGAGCCGGGGGCAGTTCCGGCAGGCGGTCGCGCCAGTACGTCTCGTCGGCCGCCACCGTCTCGGGCGCTGGTCGTACCGAGGTGAGGTAGTCCCGGAACGTCAGCTCCACAGGCGGGAGTTGGGCGTCCGGATCGGCGTACAGTGCACCCAGCTCGGTGAAGACGGTCATCATGCTCAGACCGTCGAGGACGAGATTGTCGAGGCTGACTCCGATCCGCGTCCGCCCGTCGCCGTATCGCACGGCGCGCACGTCGAACAGCGGCCAGCGGGACGGATCGAGGACCTGATGAGACATCTCCTCGCGCAGCGCCGCGAGGTGTTCCTCGCCCTTCGCGACCGGAATGGCGAACTCCGGTACGTCGGCGAGGACTTGCTGTCGTCCGTCATCGTCGAAGACGGCCCGCAGCATCGGATGCCGCTCGATCAGCCGGCGCCAGGCTCCTTCCAGACGAGGCAGGTCGACCGAGACGCCGTCGAACTCGGAGTAGTAGTGCGCCCCGACCCCGCCGAGCCGCATGTCCTCCGCCCGGCCCAGCCAGTAGGCCCGCTGCACATCGGTCACCGGGAACGGCTCGTGCGCGTGCTCCGGGGCCAACACCAGTTCAGGCGAGGCGAGTTGCTCGGCGTCGAGGCTGAGCGTGGCGGCGTAGTCCTTGAGTACGGGAGCGGTGAACAGCCCGGCGATCCGGGCCCCGCGCACCCCGCGCTCGCCGAGCCGGTGCAGCATCCGGGTGGCCAGCAGGCTGTCGCCGCCGAGCGCGAAGAAGTCGTCCTCCCGGTGGACCGCGCGGGCCCCGAGCAGTTCCCCCCACACCTCGGCGACCAGCTCCTCGGCACCGGGACGGGGCGGCGTGCCGTGGCCCGACCGCTCCTGCGCGGATGAGCTGTGCCGGTCGAGGAGTTCGCGTACCGCGCGCCGGTCGATCTTGCCGTTCGCGGTGAGCGGCATGACCGGCAGCAGGACCAGCCGGTCGGGGACCATGTACGAGGGCAACTGGCCGGTGGCGGACGCGCGGACGGTGTCCGTGTCGTACGGCAGGGCCTCCGGGTCGCGCACCGCGCGGATGAGCAGCGCGGGTTCCTGACCGCGCACCGCCGTCTCGACGCGGGTGAAACCGTGGGCGCGCAGCACCTGCTCCCACGCGGAGGGCGGCAGCAGGGGGCTGCCAGCCGCGCGACGCGACGGATCCGCGTTCGCGAACCCGCGGGTGGGCAGTGCGGCGCAGATCAGCCCGAGCGGCGGCAGACTGCCCTGCTCCAGCGCGAGCAGTACGCCACCGGGGGCCAGCAGAGCCGCGGCCTGAGCAACCCCTGCCGCCGGGTCGTCGAAGGCGTGCAGCGCACCGAGGGCGAGCACGGCGTCGAACGTGCCCGGCAGCCCGTCGAGCAGCACACCGTCCGGCAGCGCCTGATACCGCACGTCGTGCGGCAACGCGGCACACCGCTCGCGAGCCCGGCCCAGAAGCCCGGCGGAGGCATCGAGAAGCGTCAACTGCACGGAATCCGGCGGCAGTTGCTCCGCCACACGCAGTACGCCGAGTCCACCCCGCGCACCGACGACCGCGACCCGCAGCATGCGGCCGCCCGACTCCGCGGCGAGCGCGCGCAACGCGTCGGCGCAGTCCGCGGCGGCAGCCCCGCTGGCGGGCAGCGCGTCGAGCGCCGCCTCGGGAGCGAGGACGGGATCGTCGAGAAGCTCCAGGGGATCGCGTTCGCCCGTGACCATGGCACGCAGTTCCGGCAGTCGCTCGGTGAGGCGGGCGTGTACGGGTTCGAGACGGGTTCCGGCGACGCGCCGAGCCAGACGCTCGCCGGCGACCGGCATTGCCTGGCGGTGCAACCAGTCCCGCCACAGGTGCACGAGTCCGCGCATGTCCTCGGCCGGGCGCTGCCCGCCGTCCAGGATGCGGCCGAGGACGTACGCGACGACCTCGGTCTCCAGCGGATCGGGCCGTGCGGCCATGACCCGCGGACTGACCCCGTCGTTCCGGTCCGCTCCAGGATGAGGCGTGGGCGTGTACGCCGCGACGAGCGAGCGGGACGCGCCGTCCGCGCCCCCGGTGACCGCCGCGACCGCGCGCCCGACCCCCGGCGCCCGCTCCAGGGCCGCCTCCACCTCGCCCAGCTCGACCCGGTGTCCGCGCAGCTTGACCTGGGAGTCGGCGCGGCCGAGGAACTCGACGGTGCCGCCCGGCCGGTAGCGTGCGAGGTCGCCCGTGCGGTACCAGCGCACGCCGTCGTGCCGCACGAACCGGTCGGCGGTGCGTTCCGGATCGCCGAGGTAGCCGTCGGCGACCCCGGCCCCGCCGATCCACAGCTCGCCCGGCACCCAGTCCGGGCAGTCCCGGCCGCGAGGATCGACGACCCGGCACCGCACATTGCGCAGCGGAGTGCCGTACGGAATCGCCGCCCAGTCCTCCGGCACCGGCCCGCCGACCTCGCACACCGTGGAATGGATCGCGGTCTCCGTGGTGCCGCCGAGGGCCACGAACCGGCAGTCGGGCGAGCGTTCCGTCAGCCGTCCGGGCAGGTCGACGCCCACCCAGTCGCCGCCGAGCAGCACCAGCCGCAGCCCGGCGGGACCGTCCCCGGCGGTGCTCAGCAGCATGTCCAGCACAGAGGGCACACAGTTGAGGACGGTGACACCGTGCCGGGCCATCAACGTGTGCCAGCCCGCCGCGTCCCGCCGGTCCTCCTCCCGGACGAGCACCACCGCGCCGCCCACCGTGAGCGGCCCGAACAGGTCGTACACCGACAGGTCGAAGTCGAGGGCGGACAACGCCAGCGTCCGGTCCTCGCCGCCCACGCCGAACCGCTCGTCCAGGTCGTCGACCGTGTTCCGTGCCGCGCGGTGCGGCACGACGACACCCTTGGGCTCACCGGTGGAGCCGGAGGTGAACAGGATGTACGCCGGATCCCCGTCCGGCACCGCCACCGGCTCCTTGACCGGTGCGTGCGCCACCGCGTCCGGCACGGTCAACGCCACCACGCCCTCGGGCAGCGGCACGCCCGGCACCTCGGTGACGAAGGTCGCCCGCGCGCCCGCACGGGCCAGGATGCGATCGCGGCGGGCCGGCGGATGATCACGCCCGACGGGCACATAGGCCGCACCCGCGGTCAGGATGCCGAGCACGGCCGCGATCTGGTCGGGCCCCTTGGGCAGACAGACGGCGACCCGGTCACCGGGACCGACGGCGTGCGCGGCGAGCGCGGCGGCTATCCGCCGCGCCCGGTCGGCGAGTTCGCCGTACGTGAGGACTCCGCCCGTCTCGTCGTCGGTGCCCCACAGCAGGGCGGGCCGGTCCGGTGCGCGCTCCGCGCGGCGCAGGAAGTCCTCGTGCAGCAGCAGCCCACTGGGCGGCCCGTCGGTGGAGTTGGCACGCGCACGTGCCTCCCGCTGCGCCTCGGGCAGCAGGTCCGGTACAGGTGCACGCCAAGGGGCGTCGGATCCGGCGAGTTGGTCCACCAGCGTGCGGTACGCGGCGAACATGGCGTCCAGCATCCCGTCGGGGAACGCCTGCTCCAGCGCGTCCCAGTTGACCAGCAGCCCGCCGTCGAGCTCGGTGACCTGGGCGTCCAGCCACACCTGCGGCCCCTGCGAAATGATCCACACGGGCTGCCCGAAGCAGGTGCGTACGTCCTCGGAGAACAGCTCGCCCAGATTGAGCGCGCTGGTGAACACCACCGGCGCGAGCACCCGCCCGCCGCCCCGCTGGGCACGGTTGAGATCGCGCAGCACCTCGACACCGGAGTACGAGGCATGCGCGGCGTCTTCGAGAAAGCGCTCCTGCACGGCCTGCGCCCGCTCCTGGAAGGCATCCGCGCCGGACATGTCGGCGGTGAGCAGCACGGACCCGGTGAAGTCACCCACAAGCAGGGGCACATCGGGATGCAGCGGCTCCCGGTCGAACAGCGGCACGTTCAGCAGAAAACGATGCTCGGCACTCCAGGCGGCGAGCACCTCGCAGTACGCGGTCGCCAGGGCCATCGCCGGGGTGACGCCATGCCGGTGCGCGCGGGCGAACAGGGCGTCGCGCGCCTCGGGCGGCAGCCAGTGGTGACGTCGCGTCACCCGCGGCCGTACCGCTCCCTGGGCCACGGGCAGCGCGGGTGCGCCGGGCAATTCCGGCAGCCGCCCAGCCCACCAGGCCGCGTCCCTCGCGCGGTCGCGCTCCCGCTCGGCCGAGGCGGCACGGTCGGCGAGATAGCGGCGGTAGCTGTAGCCGATGGAAGGCAGTTGCTCCGCACCTCGGTAGAGAGCCGCCAGGTCGGCGAGGAGGACGCGCAGACTGAGCGCGTCGGCGGCCAGCATGTCGAGGTTGAGGTGCGTACGGGTACGGCCGCCCGGCAGCAGCGACAGCTGTACGTCGAAGACCTCGCCCGCACCCACCCGCAGCATGCGGTGCGACAGCTCGTCCCGCAGCTCCTCCAGACGGTGCTCCGCCTCGTCCTCGGGCAGGGCGCGCAGATCGTGCACGCGCAGTCCCGGCCAGGCGGAGGTGGCAGGAGTGTGCTGGCGGCCGTCGTCGCCGAACACGGCGCGCAGCTGCGCGTGCCGGGCGAGCAGGGTGCGTACGGCACGCTCCAGGCGCTGCGGGTCGACGTCCTCGCCGTCGAACTCGTTGTAGAAGTGCGCGGCCACACCGCCGAGTTCGTGTTCCTTGCCGCGGCCGATCCAGTAGGCGTGCTGCATCAGGGCGAGGTCGAAAGGGGAGGCCTCGTCGCCGGTCTCGCCGGGTTCTCCGGGGGAGCCGGTGACGGGCGGGGCGGCCTCAGGACATCGCTCGGCCGCCAGAGCGGCCCAGGCGTGCAGGGTTGGCGTGCGGGCGAGATCAGCGAAGGTCAGACGTATGCCGTCACGGCGCAGCGCCGCGGACACGGCCATCAGGCGGATGGAGTCCAGGCCCTGCTCGATGAGGTTGTCGTGGGGACCGACCCGGTCCGTGTCGGGGCCGAGCCAGTCCGCCAGCAGGGGACGGATCGTCCGCAGGAAATCGGGTTCTGACACTACGTCACCAACCTTGCTCTGTGGGGTCTTCGGAAGCGCTGGCAGGGATGCGGGGGGAGCCGGATGCGACGTGATGGCATCGAGTTATTGAAAATGGTATTCATTTCCTACAGTATTACCGGCGGGCTGGACAAGCCCCTGCCGAGCAGGACACGAACAGAGGGGGAGCCACATGCTCGACGGCTGCACGCCCTGGCCCGAGGAACTCGCCACGCACTACGGGGAGTCCGGCTACTGGCGAGGTGAAACGTTCGACCGACTGCTGCGGACCTGGACCCGCGTCCACCCGCACCGCACCGCCCTCGTGCACGGCGAACGACGCCTGGACCGGGCGGAGTTGGAGAGAGGGGCCGAGCGTGTCGCGCGCCGACTGGCCGGGCTCGGCGTCCGGGCGGGGGACCGGGTGGTGCTCCAGCTCCCGAACATCCCCGAGTTCTTCACCGTCTTCTTCGGACTCCAGCGGCTCGGCGCGATCCCTGTCCTCGCCCTGCCGCTGCACCGCCGCAGCGAGATCGTCCACCTGTGCCGGCTCTCCCAAGCGGTGGCGTACGTCGTCCCGGACGCCCACCAGGGCTTCGACCACCGCGACCTGGCAGCCGAGGTCCTCAAAGAGAGCCCCGCGCTCCGGCACGTCCTGGTGGTCGGTGACCCAGGCGCGCACACCCCGCTCGAAGGCCCCGGCACCGACGACCTGCCCCCTGCCCCCGACGACGCCTCCGAGGTGGCGCTGCTCCTGGTTTCCGGGGGCACCACCGGGCTGCCCAAGCTGATCCCGCGCACCCACGACGACTACGCGTACAACGTGCGGGCCAGTGCCGATCTGTGCGGCTTCGGACCCGACACCGTCTATCTCGCTGCCCTGCCCGTCGCCCACAACTTCGCCCTCGGCTGCCCGGGCGTGCTCGGCGCCCTGCACGCGGGCGGCACGGCGGTGCTCACCGACGAACCCGACCCGGACGCCGCCTTCGCCCTCATCGAGCGTGAGCGCGTCACCGCGACCGCGCTGGTGCCGCCCACCGCCCGTATGTGGACGGCGGCGACCGCCTGGAACGGGGCCGACCTGACGTCGCTGCGGCTGCTCCAGGTCGGCGGAGCCCGGCTGCTGCCCGAGCACGCCGCCGACGTACGGGACGCCTTCGGGCCTGTACTGCAACAGGTCTTCGGGATGGCGGAGGGCCTGCTCAACTACACCGAGCCGGACGCCCCCGAGGACGTCGTCCTGCACACGCAGGGACGGCCGCTGTCACCCGACGACGAGATCCGCATCGTCGACGAGGACGACCGCGACGTCCCGCCCGGCGCCACCGGGCGCCTGCTCACCCGCGGCCCGTACACCCTGCGCGGCTACTACCGGGCCGCCGACCACAACGCCACCGCCTTCACCGCCGACGGCTACTACCGCACCGGCGACCTCGTCCGGCGTACCCCGACCGGCCATCTGGTCGTGGAGGGCCGGGTGAAGGAGCAGATCAACCGGGGCGGGGACAAGGTGGCCGCCGCCGAGGTCGAGGAGCAGCTCGTCCACCATCCCGGGGTCCTGGACACGGCCGTCGTACCCGTCCCGGACGACCTGCTCGGCGAGCGCACCTGCGCCTTCGTCGTCCCCACGCCCGGCGCCCGCGCCCCCAGCCGGAACGAGGTGGCCGCCTTCCTCCGGGAACGCGGGCTTGCCCCGTACAAGATCCCCGACCGCGTCGAGACCCTCGACACCCTCCCGGTGACGGCCGTCGGCAAGACCGACAAGAAGGCGCTGACGGCGTTGGCCGGGCGGCTGGTGGTCGGGGGTTCGAAGCGGGCGGGCGGTACGGGGGCCGACGGACTCGCGGGCCCTGACCACACCGGACATCCGGCTGACGGCCGGGAAGGGAACCCTCGTTCATGACCACCACTCGACAGGCCATCCCGACCACCGGGACCACCCGGGCCACCTGGACCTCTTGGGCTGATGCTCTGCCTGTCCCAGGCACCGCGCAGCTCGTCGAGTCGTCCGAGGATCCGGCTGAGGCGGCGGTCCGGCTCGCCCGCGCGGGTCTCGGCGGGGAGTACGTCGTCTACGAGCGCGCCGGGACCTGGGTGTACGCCGCCGGGCTCGCCGCGACCGTCACCCTGGACGCCGACGGGATCACCGCGCGCTGCGGGAGCCGGTCGGTGACCCAACCCCTGGATACCAAGGCGCCTTTGGAGCAGGTCGCCGCGGCTCTCGCGCACCTGCCGCACCGCCACTGGCGGGTGTACGGCTGGGCCGCCTTCGAGCTGGCCCACCTGCTGCACGCGGACCCGGCGGACATGGGACCCGAGCCGGTGCTCCACCTCATGCTGCCGACCACCGAGATCGAACTCACCCCGGGCAAGGCACGCATACGGACGGCCGACGCCGCACACGTGCCCCTCGTCGCCAAGGCCCTGTCCTGTCCCGCGGAACAGGTGGGCGACGGCCCCGCCGACGCGGAGGAGCTGCTGCGGTCCGGATCCGGCCCGTACCAACACGCCGTCGCCCACACCGTGGCCGACATCCGGGCGGGACGCCTGCAAAAGGCCGTGCTCTCCCGCCCGTTGCCGCTGCCCGCGCACCTGGCTCCCGACCTGGCCGCCACCTTCCTGGCGGGCCGACGGGCCAACACCCCTGCCCGGTCCTTTCTGTTGGACCTGGGCGGCTGGCGGGCGGCGGGCTTCAGCCCCGAAACCGTCGTCGAGGTCGAGGCGGGCACCCGACGCGTCTCCACCCAGCCGCTCGCCGGCACCCGCGCCCTCGGTACGGGGCCGGGGGAGACCGAGCAACTGCGTGCCGACCTGCTCAGCGACTCCAAGGAGATCCACGAGCACGCCATCTCCGTACGCCTCGCCGTCGACGAACTGACCGAAGTCTGCCACCCCGGCACGGTCGCGGTCGCGGAGTTCATGGCGGTCCGGGAACGCGGTTCCGTGCAGCACCTCGCCTCGCGCGTCGCGGGACGTCTGGCCGAGGGCCACGGTCCCTGGGACGCCTTCGCGGCCCTCTTCCCCGCGATCACCGCCACCGGCTGCCCGAAACCGGGGGCATTGCGCGCCATCAGCCAGTACGAGAGCGAGCCGCGAGGCCTGTACGCGGGCGCCGTGTTCACCGCCGACGCCGACGGCGGGCTCGACGCGGCGCTCGTGCTGCGCACGGTCTTCCAGCGGGACGGGCGCAGTTGGCTGCGCGCGGGCGCCGGAATCATGGGGCAGTCGACACCGGAACGCGAATGGGAGGAGACCTGCGAGAAGCTCCGCAGCGTGGCCCCGCATCTGCGCCTCGCCCCGGCGGCCGGAGTGGCCCAAGTGGCAGGCGGGGTCGGCCAGTAATCGGCTGTGCCCGGCCTCACATGATCAATAGCCTTGAACGGTCTGCCGGTTGACGCTTCAAGGAGTCCCCCCACGTGACCACCGCACCGGACCTGCCCGACATCCTGTCGACCGAGTTCGCCGAGGATCCCTATCCCGCCTACCGGGTCATGCGCGAGCGCGCCCCGCTGATCTGGCACGAGGCCACCCAGAGCTACATCGTGTCGCGCTACGAAGACGTCGAACGGATCTTCAAGGACCGCGACGGACAGTTCACCACCGACAACTACGTATGGCAGATCGAGCCGGTGCACGGCCGGACGATCCTGACGCTCAGCGGGCGCGAGCACGCGGTGCGCCGGGCCCTCGTGGCCCCGGCCTTCCGCGGCCGTGACCTGCAGGAGAAGTTCCTGCCGGTCATCGAGGCCAACGCCCGGGCGCTCATCGACCGTTTCCGTCACTCGGGAAGCGCCGACCTCGTCGCGGATTTCGCGACGCGTTTTCCCGTCAACGTCATCGCCGACATGCTGGGCCTGGACAAGGCCGACCATGACCGCTTCCACCGCTGGTACACATCGGTGATCGCCTTCCTCGGCAATCTCGCGGGCGATCCGGAGGTCGCCGCGGCCGGTGAGCGCACCCGCGTGGAGTTCGCCGAGTACATGATCCCGATCATCCGGCACCGCCGCGACCACCTGGGCGACGACCTGCTGTCCACGCTGTGCGCCGCCGAAGTGGAAGGTGTGCGCATGAGCGACGAGGACATCAAGGCGTTCTGCAGTCTGCTGCTCGCGGCGGGCGGGGAGACCACGGACAAGGCACTCGCGAGCATCTTCGCCAACCTGCTGGCGCATCCCGAACAGCTCCAGGCCGTACGGGAGGACCGCTCACTGATCGACCGGGCCTTCGCGGAGACCCTGCGGTACACCCCGCCGGTCCACATGATCATGCGTCAGTCGGCTGTGGAGGTGGAGCTGAGCGGCGGCACCGTTCCGGCGGGGGCCACGGTGACCTGCCTGATCGGGGCGGCGAACCGGGACCCCGCCCGCTACCGGGAGCCGGACCGCTTCGACATCTTCCGCGACGATCTGACGACCACGACCGCCTTCTCCGCCGCGGCCGACCATCTGGCGTTCGCCCTGGGCCGCCACTTCTGCGTGGGCGCCCTGCTGGCCCGCGCCGAGGTCGAGATCGGCGTCGGCCAACTCCTCGACGCCATGCCCGACATACGGCTCGCCGATGGTTTCCGGCCAGCCGAGCAGGGCGTGTTCACGCGGGGACCGCAGGCGCTGCCGGTGCGCTTCACACCGGCCGGTCTCTGACGGCGTTGCCCGGGGCGGGCCTCACCGCAGTGTGGGCGTGAACTCCACCGGCAGTGAGGTCAGCCCCCGCATCCAGATGGACGGCCGCCACACGAGCTCCTCCGGATCGACCGACAGGACGACGTCGGGCAGACGCTCCAGCAGCGTCTCGACAGCCGTACGCGCGATGACGTCGGCGAGCAGCGGAGCCGGATAGGGGCAGCGGTGCTCGCCGTTGCTGAAGGACAGGTGGGCGCCGTTGCCCTCGGCGCCGACATGGCCCTCGGGCCAGATCTGCGGGTCGGTGTTGGCCGCCGCGAGCCCGAGGACCAGGCAGTCGCCCGCCTTGATCCGGCGTCCGCCGAGCAGGGTGTCGCGCACCGCCCAGCGGCCGATGAAGTTCTGGGTGGGCGTGTCCAGCCACAGCACCTCGGTGAGGGCCTCGCCGACGCTGACCCGGCCGCCGGAGACGTTGAGCGCGAAGCGGTCGTCGGTGAGCAGCAGCCGCAGCGTGTTGCAGATCCAGTTGGCGGTGGGCTGCTGGGCCGCCGCGACGACCGAGATCAGGTCCTGGACGATCGCGTCGTCGCTCAGCCCTTCGGGGTGGGCCAGCATGCGGGAGACCACGTCCGCGCCGGGCTCCGCGCGCTTGTCCTTCACCAGTTGCTGAATGCGTTCCTGTACGCGGACGTAGGCGGCGACCGGATCCTCGCCCTCGCCCGTGTCCAGGGAGATCCGCAGGTCCCGTACAAGGTCGTCGGTGTCGGTGCTGTGGGCCGCCATGCCGCACATCTCCACCGCGGCCCGCATGGCCAGGGGGTGTGCGTACGTGCTCATCAGTTCGGTCTCGCCGCTGCCCGCGAAGGCGTCGATGAGCTGGTCGGCGATCCGCGCGCAGTTGACGCCGAGCTCGAACTGGTCGACGCCCTCCAGGGCCTCGGTGATGACCCCGGCCCGCCGCTGGTGCTCGGCGCCCTCGGTGAACAGCACCGAGGGCTGATAGCCGACGAAGGGGAGCAGCGGCCAGTCCGCGGGGATGTTCTCCCACTGGTTCCAGCGCCGCGAGTCGCGCGCGAAGAGTTCGTCGTGGGCGGTGACGAACGAGACCTCCGGGTAGCCGAGGACCAGCCAGGCAGGTACGTCCCCGTCCAGCAGTACGGGCGCCACGGAGCCGTGGGAGCGGCGCAGTTCCTGGTACAGCGCGGCGGGAGTCTGCTGGTACTCCAGGCCGCTCAGCGGAACCGCGTCCGCGTGCACCGGGCAGCCCGAGGTGCTCTGCTTCGGGTCGGCGGGGCGCGGGTCGGGGCCGGTCGCGTCGTCGTTCATGGGGTCATCTCCCGGGCCATGGCCAGTTCGTAGAGGTGGTCGACAAGAGTGATCAGGACGTTCTTGCCGGACGAGCGGACCCGCGCGTCGCAGTCGATCAGCGGTACGTGCTCGGGCAGCGCGAGCGCCTGGCGGATCTCGCTCAGGGAGAAGGCGTTGGTGTCGTGCTCGAACCGGTTGACCGCGACGACAAAGGGCGTCTTGTGGTGCTCCAGGCGGTCGATGGCGTACCAGCAGTCGCTCATCCGCCGGGTGTCCACCAGCACGACGGCGCCCAGGGTCCCCGCGAAGAGCCGGTCCCACAGGAACCAGAAGCGCTCCTGGCCCGGAGCTCCGAACAGATACAGGACCGTGCGCTCCGTCAGGCTGATCCGGCCGAAGTCGAAGGCGACGGTCGTCGTGGACTTGTCGGCCAGACCCGCCGTCCGGTCGATGCCTACACCGGCCTCGGTCATGACCTCCTCGGTGTTCAGGGGCCGGATCTCGCTGACCGAGCGGACCAGAGTGGTCTTGCCGACACCGAAGCCGCCCACCACGACGATCTTGAGTCCGGTCTCGGCCGTGGCGCTGAGCGGCGTACGGGCGGAGTGCTCAGAGCTTGTGGAGGGCTCAAAGCTTACGGAGTCCATCGAGAACCTCCAGCAGGAGAGCGGATTCGGGCAGGGCGGCCACCGCCGGGGCGGACCGGGGATGGCGAGCGGTGACCTTCGCCATCGCCAGCAGGTCGCCCACCAGGATCCGGACGACCGTCACCGGGAGCCGCAGTTCGGCGGCGATCTCGACCACGGCGGCCGGGCGACGGCACAGCTCCAGGATCCGGACGTGCTCGGACTGCATGCCACGAGCGGGCTCGCACTCGCTGACGATCAGTGAGACGAGGTCGAGATCGTCGGGGGCCTCGCTACGGCCCCCGGTGATGGTGTACAGCCGGTCCGGGTCCCCGGTGTCGACCGGACGTCGGCTCATGGGATCAGCTCTCCTCTATCGGGGCGCGGGCCTCGGCACGCAGGTGCTCGCCGATCCGCTCCACCAGGTCGGTCATGTGGTGCCCCACCACACCCGGGTCGGCGCCGTCGTCCGCGACGACCGCGAGGTGCGTGCCCTGACCGGCCTCGACGATGAACAGGAGGCCGCCGTAGAACTCCGTCATCGAGTGCCGTACGCCGCCGCTGCCGTCGCCGAACTCGACCGAGGCGCCCTGTGCCAGGGCCTGCATCCCGGAGGCGATGGCCGAGAGCTGGTCCGCCTGGTCGACGCCCAACCGCTCGGTCCAGCACAGTTTCAGCCCGTCGCGGGAGAGCACGAGGGCGTGCCGGGTACCGGGGGCGCGCTCGAGAAGACCTTCCAGGAGCCAGGTCAGTGTGGTGTCAGTGGTCTGCATGGGTGGGTGAAGAGCTGGTGATCCGTTCAAGCCCGGCCACCGGCCCTTTCCTCCAATCTCCGGTCTGTGGCGGGTCGGGGCGCCCGGTCGAGGCGTCCCGCGAGAAGAAGGGCCGGGCTCAGTCGGCGTCGTGCGGGTCGGCCGGTTCGGCGGCCTCCGCGGCTGCTGCGGCCTCGCCGGCCGCCGCGGCGAGGCGCGCGCGGTGGAAGGCGCCGAAGCTCTTCCCGGCGTCACGGGCGGGGGGCCTGTCGTCCGTGGGTCGCTCGGCAGGGGTACGTACGCGGTCGGCGGCGGCCATGGTGCGGCCCGGGGGACGTACCGGCAGGCCGTTGGCGGTCACCGAACCGCTGTCGCCGGTCGGGGCGGAAGCGGCCCGCGAGGAGACGGCGGGTGCGGGGGCCGGTGTGTCCGGCATCCGCGAACCGGCGGTCGGGGCGTCGGGCATCCGCGAACCGTCCGGCGTTCGCGAACGGGCGGCCGGTGCCGCCTGCCTCCTGTCAGCCACCTGCGCCTCGGTGCGCTCGGCGGCGGCCACCGCACGCTCGCGCGGTCGCGCCGACGGGTCGTGCAGCGAGGGCTGAGCAAGTGCCGTGCGCTGCTGGGCGAGGAGTTGGGCCGGCAGGTGTACGACGACGCCGGTGCCGCCCCGGGAGGAGGGGCGGTAGCTGACGGAGATGCCGTACTTGACGGCGAGCCGTCCGACGACCGCGAGACCCAGCCGGGTCCCCTGGAGGGAGGCGAGGTCGCTCATCGCGCCCGACACCGCCTCCTCGGCGCGTCGCAGGGCGGCGTCGGCCATCTTCAGACCGCTGTCCTCGATGGTGACGACGATGCCGGCGGAGCGTTCCTCCACATAGACGTGGACCTGGTCGATCGGCGCGGAGAAGCTGGTCGCGTTGTCCATCAGTTCGGCCAGGAGGTGCATCACGCCCTCCGCCGCGAACCCGGCCACCGCCGTCTTGCTGGCACAGTTGAGGCTGACCCTGCGGTACGCGGCGATCCGCCCCACGGCGCCGCGCAGGATGCTCTCCATCGGGATCGGCTTGTTCCAGGACCGGCTCGCGCGCCCGCCCATGAGCAGCGCCAACCGGTCGGTGAGAAGGCCGAGTTGGGAGGTGCTGTGGTCCAGCTCGAGCAGATCGCCGAGGACCGCCTCGCCGTGCCGGTCCTGCATCTCCCGCAGATCCGCCAGGATGCCCACGGCCTGGGCCTGCACCCGGCTCAGCGCCTTCGCGCTGGCGGCCCGGGCAGCCGCGGAACGCCGCTCGCTGACCGCGAGTTCGCGTATGCCGGCCTCCACCAGGTCGCGCACAACGGCGTTGGAGAACTCGGACAGCCGTAACTCCGCTCGGACCGTGTCCAGCGAGGCCCCCTCGCCCAGTCTCCGTACCGCCGTGGGCAGGATCTGCGCCCTCGCCTTCAGCAGATCGTCGGTGATGCCCTCCAGGGCCCGCACCGCCTGCTCGCGTTCGCCGTCCGCGGTGGCCACGCGCCGCTGCGCCGTGCTCAGTGTCTCCTCCACCGCGCGCTGCACAGCCCTGAGTTGAGGCTCCGTCGGATGCCAGGCACCGGCCGGTCCCGTCGCGGCGGATACGGGATCTCTCACGGGGGCGTCCTTCATCGCCGCGGTCAGCTCCGGGAGCACCGTGCCGGCGAGATACGACGCCTCCGAGCGATGCCGTGCCGACTCCGCCACGGACCTGTCCACCTGAGTGGTGAGCCTGCGGTGCAGCCGTACGGTCGCCGAGGCGAGCAGGACGAGGCAGCTCCCCGCCCCCGCGACCGTGCCCGCGACCCAGTCGCGTGCGGCGTCCGGTGCGGCGAGCACGAGGGGAGTGCCGACAGCCGCGGTCACCACCAGTGAGGCGACCGGCAGAAGCCGCCATGCCGACCTCTGGCGTGGGCTGGACGCGTCGGGATGTGCCATGCCGCGATCCTCGATGCTTGTCGGGGGTGGTGTGCTTGCCGCGCACGTGTGGGACGCCAAGTCGCCTATGTGCAACGGCGGTTGATGTGTGAACCATGCTAACCACGCATTCCTGGCCGGAACCCGGAACTCCACATCGCCCACACATGCCAAAAACAGGTCGACGCATACTCAGCCACGGCGGCCGTACCTGTGATACGCCCCAACCGATGCCGCATCGCCTTCGAATCACGCCGAACACCCCCCAGCCAGGGGCGGAGCAGACGTTTTCGGCATTCATCGATACACGCGACCATTACGCGGAATTCCCGGCGGAAGAATGCCTCCCGAGGGTGCCGAATTCACGCGACGACAATCGAAGTTCAGCCATTTCGGCCGACTGGGACAGTGGGTGACATAGGCGGGGCAAGGGCATGTCAGAGGCCCGCCGGCCTTGTGGCCGCAAGCCGAACAGGGCTGATGCCGGACAGGTCGTGGGCCGTCATGCTGTTGCGGTCGGTGACCGAGCGGCCGAGGGCGTGGTGCGGCCACAGACCTCCGGCCACCCGGCGGCTGCGCTCGCCCCATTCGCGGGCCGCGGCGCTGCTGGTCTTGTAATGGTTGAGGGCGTAGCCGCCGGAGTGGATCCGGAGCAGACAGAAGCCGCCGGGATAGTCCTTGACGGCGCTGACCTCCTGCAGGGTGACGTGCGGGGCCTGTGGCAGGACGGTGCGCTTGTTGCGGTGGGTGTGGCCCGCGTGGTGGAGGAAGACGCCGGGCGCGGCGGCATAGGCCTCGAGGATGGAGCGGGCCTGGCGGCGGCCCAGGCGCTGCCCCCGGGACACGGGGAAGAGGGAGTCCCGTACGGTCAGCGGATGGTGGCCGAACACGATGGTGGGCTGCTCCCTGTGCTCCTTCAACCGGGCCCGGAACCAGGAAAGTTGCTCGGCACCGAGCCCACCCGCGTCTGCGCCGTTGCCGTCCTTCTCGTATGTGTCGAGCCCGATGATCCGCAGCCCGCCGAGGTCACGGGCGAAGTAAGCGGGCCCCTCGCCGCCGAGGAACCCGTCACGGAAGGCGTCATCATCGCCGCGGCGACGGGGCCGGTCGTGGTTCCCGCGTACGACGAAGTAGTCCTGCCCGTGGGGGCCGAAGCCGTCCAGGATGCGCTTGGCCTCGGCCAGGTCCCGCGGCGCACCACCGGCCGAGATGTCCCCCGCCGCCAGCAGCAGGTCCGCTCCGCGCCGCCGGGCCTCCTCCACCAGGGCCCGGCTCATGAGCTCCGGATACGGCGCGAGCCCCGGCTCCTGCGTCACCCCGCGCAGCAGGGGTACGCCGGCCATGAGACCGGCGGTGGTCTCCCCGACGTGGAGGTCGTTGCAGAGCGCGATCGACAGCAGATGCCGTCCCGGCGGGGGCTGCGGTGTGGTGAAGGAGTACGGACCCCCGCTCGAGCCGAGCCCGTAGAGGTTGGTGCCGACGGCGTTGCCGCGGATGAGGTGCAGCGGTGTGGGCGTGGCGGCCCTGCCCCGTGAGCGGGCCTGGTAGTAGTACGTCTGCCCCGGCTCCAGGCCCGTGAGCTCCACCTGGTGGTGCGCGGTGGGCCGGTCTTCGGCCGCGCTGCGGTCCAGCCGGGCGGGGTGAGTGCCGTAGACGACCTCGCCCTCCGTGACGGCGGGGAGCATGTGGCCCAGCCCGTCGTCGGTGCCGGGTACCCCCGTGTACCAGGTGATGACGGCTCTGTCCTCGGTCAGGGTGACCAGTTCCAGGTGGACGGCGGCCAGGGTGTCGGGATGACGGTGGTGGCTTTTGCGTGCGGGGCTGTGCAGGGCGGCGGCAGCGGCCCGCAGCAGAGTGGGGGCGAGGAGGGCGCCGGACCGTACGACCTCGCAGGGCGAGGGCAGGGCCGACAGGGCCGCGAGGGGGGCGGAGAAGCAGCAGCGCATGCCTGAGTATGTGCCCGCGTGCAGTGAACGCCGGCGATGGTGTCGGCGGCGGTGCCGGGTACGGGATGCGACATCTCCGCCCTGTTGCCGACTTTTCGATCTTTCTCCGTGCTTCGCGCTCTCGTCCACGCAGGCTCAACAGCGTTGTACCGCAAGGGGTTTGGCGGGGCCTTGAGGGAGCGTCCCGCACGCTGCATTGGAGCGGCACACCGGCAAGTCGGCCGCGCCTCTCACCCCGACGTGTTTTTCGCCACCCTCTTCACGCGGTTGCTCTGGGCCATAGCTGGGTTGAGCGCGACGAGACGTTTCCATGTCCGGATCTCCCGTCCGGTTCATGCTCCGCTCGCCTTTTATGTCCGAGAGTTAACAGGCCATTAGGGCACATGAGGCGTGAAGCACTCTTTTGGTGCCGAGCATCTTGTCATGAACCTGCGATCCGATGGGCGGATCGCAGCCTCATGGAGGTGTGGGATGCACCGCAGACTCGCTACCGGTCTTGCCGCTTCAACCCTGGCCCTCATCACCGTCGTCGGCACCGCCACAGCCGCCGACGCCGCTCCCGCCGACAAGCCCCAGGTCCTCGCGAGCTGGACCCAGACCAGCGCGTCGAGCTACCGCCTCTGGGCCGCCGCCCGCGCGAACCAGACGGCCTGGGCCGCGTACGGGTTCAACTGGTCCACCGACTACTGCTCCTCCTCGCCGGACAACCCGTTCGGCTTCCCCTTCGCCGTCTCCTGCGCCCGACACGACTTCGGCTACCGCAACTACAAGGCCGCGGGCACCTTCAACGCCAACAAGTCGCGCCTCGACAGCGCCTTCTACGAAGACCTCAAGCGCGTCTGCGCCAACTACAGCGGCGGGACGAAGACCGCCTGCAACAGCACGGCGTGGACCTACTACCAGGCCGTCAAGGCCTTTGGCGTCAGGGCCTTCGGCTGAGAGGCCGTCGACCGAGTCGGGTGTACGGCGCCGCTCGTGCGGCGTCGTACACCGGGTGCCCCGGGACGGCGCGCGGCCGTTCCGGGGTGCGCCGGAGTCACGTGCCGGGAGACGGCCGTGCTGAGTGAGGCGGGCTCACTGCCTCGATACGGCTGAGCAACCTCGTACTGCCTGCGCGGACTCACGCCTCTCGGCGTCGGCCTGCTCGCGAAGATCCATGGGTCGAGCGCCTGCCCCGCAGGCCTCGCGCCTTGGGAAAATCAGCGGCTGGTAGGCCTTGGGCAGGCGCTTGCCTTGGTCGGCCATGATCTGCCGGACGCGGGTGGGGTAGTTGATGATGTCGCCGCCCCATGTCCATGAGGGCATCCACCGTGGCCGGGTCGTCGCAGGTCCAAGGGACGACCTTCAGCCCCGGTTATGGGCAGAGTTGATGTCCGTTGTCCGGGACGGATGGTCCTGTCGTAGGACGACCGGGCCGGTTCGTGGTGGAGGCAGGCACGGGTTAGCTGTCCGGCGTGGTCTCGCGGGTGCTGTGGTCGGCGGGCAGGGGCTGGTCGAGGGTGGCGGCCCAGGAGGCGAGGAGTTGCAGGGCGTCGTGCTCGGGTGTGCCGGGAGCGGCGCTGTAGGCGGTGAGGGTCAGGCCGGGCTGGGCGGGCAGTTCCATGGCGTCGAAGTCGAGGGTGAGGACGCCGACGGCGGGGTGGTGGAAGGATTTACGGCCGGTGTGGTGCAGGCGCACGTTGTGCCTGGCCCAGGCGGTACGGAACTCCTCGCTGCGGGTGACGAGTTCACCGATGAGTCCGGTCAGCCCGCTGTCGTGCGGGGCGCGTCCTGCCTCGGTGCGCAGCAGCGAGACGGTGGTGTTCACGGACTCCTCCCAGTTGGGGAAGAAGTCGCGGCCGCGCGGGTTGAGGAACTGGAAGCGGGCGATGTTGACCGTCTTCGTGGCGTGGTCGGGGAAAAGGGGCGAGTACAGGGCGCGGCCGAGGCGGTTGGCGGCCAGGATGTCCAGGCGGCCGTTGCGTATGAAGGCGGGGGAGTCGGTCATGGACTCCAGGACGCGCAGGACGCTGTCGGGCAGAGGGCCGCGGCGTTTGGCCCGGCGGGCGGGACGTTTGGCGGCGGCGCGCGCCAGGTCGTAGAGGTGGGCGCGTTCGGCGTCGTCGAGCTGGAGGGCGTTCGCCACCGCGTCGAGGACTTCCTCTGAGGCTCCGGCGAGGTGTCCGCGCTCCAGGCGGACGTAGTAGTCGATGCTGACGCCGGCGAGGAGGGCGACTTCTTCGCGGCGCAGGCCTGGCACGCGCCGGTTGCCGCCGTAGGCGGGCAGGCCGGCCTGCTGGGGTGTGATCTTGGCGCGGCGGGAGGCCAGGAACTCGCGGATGTCGCCCTCGGTACTCACGCATTCAAGGCTAGATCGGGCGGCGTACGCGTGGGGGGTTCTGTCAGTACCGGTAACGGCAGACCCTTCTCCAGCTCGTTGGCCTGCGTTTTCCTCGATAACGAAGCGGTCGAGGCCGAGGCCGAGGACCTCCTCGCCCAGGTCGACGCCTCCCGCGCGCTGGGCTCGGGCCTCGCCCACACCGACGCCGCCTGATCCATCCCCCAACCCCGCCCATCTGAGAGAGACATCATGGAATTCGTCGAGCAGCAGGCCACTGTCAAGGCTCCCGCGGACTGGTTCACCGGCGACGTCTGGTTCGACGTGATCTACGCGGGCCAGGAGCCGTCCCGGATGCGCGCCAACATGGTCCGCTTCTCCCCGGGCGCCCGTACCAACTGGCACTCGCACGTGCTGGGCCAGACCCTGCACGTCGTCTCCGGCATCGCCCTGATCGGCACCCGTGACGGCACCGTCTTCGAAGCCCATCCCGGCCAGACCGTCACCTGCCCCCCGAACGAGGAGCACTGGCACGGCGCCACCCCCGACCGCTTCATGGAGCACATCGCCATGTGGGAGGGCAAGGGCGACGGCAGCGAGGAAACCACCTGGAACGAGCCGGTCACCGACGAGCAGTACAACCGCCCCCGCAGCCGCTGACCGGCCCGCGCCGGGAGGCGGCGGACCGGCTCCCGCTCTGTCACCCGGCCGACGTACGAGCCGGCGGCCCGAGCATCTGCGGCAGCCGGGGCGGCGCCACGCCACCGACGAGGAAAGCAACGGTCCGTACGTGAGCACGGGCTCCCTGGGCCTGTGACCTGCGGATCAGACGAGAGGAACTTCGATGACCGACCAACAGAAGCAGATCGGCGGCGGACGCCGCACGATCGGTGATTTCGCTCCGAAGCTCGCCGAGCTCACCGACGACGTCCTGTTCGAGGACGTGTGGAATCGCACCGAGCTGGCCGCCCGCGACCGCAGCCTGATCACCGTGGCCGTCCTCGTCGCGGGCGGCGACGCCGACCAGCTCCGCTTCCACCTCGGACGAGCCAAGGAGAACGGCGTCACCGAGACCGAACTCATCGAGGCCATCATCCACCTCGCCTTCTACGCCGGCTGGCCCAAGGCCATGACGGCGATCACGACCGCGAAGCAGGTCTTCTCAGCCTGAACGCCAGGGTAGGAGCTGCCAGGGCGCCTCCCCGGAGGCGAGCCCGTACAGCGGCTTGGAACGGAAGGAGGCGCTCCCATGCGAGGAGCAGGCATGCACGTTGCCGGTGAGGCTCTCGGGATCCCAGTGGCGGAGCCAGGCCGGACCTCTCGGGTGCGAGGGGCGGTGCGATCGTGAGTCGGATCCTGGTGACCGGTTCCGCTGACGGCCTGGGACGTGCCGCGGCGGATTCGCTGCTGTCCGCGGGACACGACGTGGTGGTGCACGCCCGGAACCGGGAGCGCGCGGCGGGCCTCGACGCGCTGGTCGACCGTGGGGCGCACATCGTGGTGGGCGACTTCATAGAGCGTGACGCCGTGCGGGGAGTCGCCGCCGAGCTGAACGACGCCGGGCCGCTCGACGCGGTCATCCACAACGCCGGTGTGTGGAGCGGGCCGGCGGTCATGCCGGTCAACATCGTCGCACCGTACCTGCTCACGGCCCTGCTCCGCGCCCCGCGCCGGCTGGTGTACCTGAGCAGCGGCTCGCATTTCGGTGGGCGTCCCTCGCTCGACGGCGTGGACTGGCGGGGCGAGAGCGCGGGCTCGTACTCCGACAGCAAGCTGTTCGTCACGACGCTCGCCGCTGCGGTGGCTCGTCTGCGCCCCGGGGTGCTGAGCAACGCCGTGGATCCGGGCTGGGTGCCGACGAAGATGGGCGGACCGGGCGCACCGGACGATCTGGAACTTGGCCATCGCACGCAGGAGTGGCTCGCCGCCAGCGACGAACCCGAGGCCCTGACGACCGGCGGGTACTGGTACCACCGCCAGCGGCAGCAGCCGCACCGCGCAGTAAACGACGAGACGTTCCAGGACCGCCTCCTGGAGGCGTTGGCCGAGGAGACGGGCGCCGCACTTTAAGCGATCACCGCCGACAGCGTTGAGGGGCTCCACGTCGGCGACGTGGAGCCCCTCGGTGCAGAGCGAACCCTTGGAGGTTCAGTCGCGCAGCAACTCGCGCTGCCATTCGACCTCGCCCGCGCCGGCCAGCAGCCCGCCCCGTCCCGCTCCCGCCGTACCCCGCCCGCGGCGATCGCCCCGCAACTCCAGACGGTCCTCGACGCCCTCCTCGGCAGTGCGACGAGGCCCGCTGCTGCCGAGCAATTCGGCGGGCCTCGTGGCGTGTAGTTCATGCCGTGCACGTGGCCTCGGTGGTGCCGGCACGTCGAACCTGGCAGGCGCCGAGGCGGACCCGGTTACGAGCCGGCAGCGGCCTCTGGGCGTGGTTGCCGGTAGGGCTTCACCGCGCGGCGTGCGATGGCGAAGCGGTGCGTCTCCGACGGGCCGTCGTAGATCCGGAACGGCCGAACCTCCCTGAGCAGGCGCGCCAGTGGGGCGTCGGCGGCCGAGATGCCGAGTGCTCCGCAGATCTGCACCGCCCGGTCGACGACCCGGTTCACCGCCTCCGCCACGAAGGTCTTCGACACCGACGTGAGTTGCGAGGCGGCGGCCGACCCAGTGTCCAACTCCCAGGCGGTGCGCAGGATCAGGGCGCGGCTCGCCTCGATGTCGATCTCGGAGTCGGCCAGCATCTGCTGCACCATGCCGAGGTCGCCCAGTACGGAGCCGAACGCCGTCCGGCTGCCCGCCCGCTCCAGTGCGACGTCCTGGGCGCGACGGGCGGCTCCCAGCCAGCGCATGCAGTGGGTCATACGGGCGGGGCCGAGCCGGACCTGGGCGTTCTCGAAGCCGCGGTCCACGGCTCCGAGCACCCGGTCCTCGCCCACCACGCACTCCTCGAAGACGAGTTCGCTGTGCCCCGCGAAGATGCTCTCGTCCAGGGTCTCGATGTTCCGGACGACGCGCATGCCCGGGGTGTCGGCGTCGACCAGGAACATGGTGGCGCCGCCCGGGTCGCCGGGACTGCCGGAGGTGCGGGCCATGACGATCGCGAAGCCGGCGCCATGGGCCCCGCTGATGAACCACTTGCGGCCGTCGATGCGCCACCCGCCCGCGACCCGGGTCGCGGTGGTCCGCAGGGAACGGGGGTCGGCGCCCGCCCCCGGAGCCGGTTCGGTCATCGCGAAGCAGGACCGCACCTCGCCCGAGGCGAGTGGCCGCAGGAAGCGGGCCTTCTGCTCCTCCGTGGCCACCTTCTCCAGCAGATGCATATTGCCCTCGTCCGGAGCCGCGCAGTTCAGCGCCAGGGGGCCCAGCAGCGAGTACCCGGCGGCTTCGAACACCACCGCCTGTCCGCGCAGGTCGAGCCCGTGCCCGCCCCACCGCGTCGGCACATGCGGCGCGAACACGCCTGCCTCGCGGGCACCTTTCTGCAGGGTGTCGCGCAGGGCCTCCGGAGCGTCGTGCACCGACCCGCCGCACTCGCGTTCCGCCGGGATCACCACCTCGCGTACGAACTCCGCGGTGGCCGCGGCGAGTCGGGCGACAGGTGGATCGACATCGAACTGGATGGGCACGGTTCCTCCCGCCGGCGGGCCACGGGCATCTGTGCCCGTCGCGTCCTAGAAACTGTACAGCGTCTTCAGTATCTTGCTGCGTGGCGCTCGACGTGAGGAGCGTTGGATCTGAGGAGCGCTTGATCTGGGGAGCACTCGGCCCGGCGGTCCTCGACGACGGAAGAAGACCCCCTATGAGCACCCAGCCGGTCCGTGTCGTCCGTCAGCCCGACGGAGTCGTCGAGCTGAGGCTGGAGGATCCCGGAAGAGGCAACGCCCTGGACCTCCCGACGGCCGAGGCGCTGCGGGACGCGACCGCCGAAGTGGCCGCCGATCCGGGCGGCGCGGTTCTGCTGCGGGCGGCCGGCGCCGCCTTCTGCGTGGGCGGTGACCTGCGAGCCTTCGCCGGCCGGGGCGAAGACACGGGCGCCTATGTGCACGCCGTGGCGACCGCCGCACACGCGGCGGTGCGGACTCTGTACGAGCTGCCCGTGCCCGTGGTGACCGCCGTGCGCGGCGCCGCCGCGGGTGGCGGGATCGGCCTCGCCCTGGTCGGCGACATCGTCCTGGTCGCACGGTCGGCACGTTTCCGGCTGGCGTACACGGCGATGGGGCTCACCCCGGACTGCGGGGCCACCTGGCTCCTGCCGCGCCTGGTGGGCCCCCGTCTGGCGACTGATCTGGTCCTCACCAACCGGGTTCTCGCAGGCGACGAGGCCGAGCGGCTCGGTCTGGTCTCCCGGGTCGTCGAGGACGACGAAGTGGACGAGGTCGCGTACCGGACCGCCGCCGAACTGGCAGGTGGGGCGGGTGAGGCGCTGCGTGCCGCGAAGCGGCTGCTGCGTGACGGTGCCGAGGGCGGGCTGAGCCGTCACCTCGACGAGGAGGCGCGGCTGATCGCCGGCCTGGCCGGGAGCGACGAGGCGCAGGCGCGGATGACGTCGTTCCTGGCCCTGCGGGTTCGTGCACGGGTGGGCAGTGGCCAGTCCGCGCCAAGCAGTCCGGAAAGTGTTTCTTGATTACCTCTTCACTAACACCTCCGCCGGAGCGTAACCTCCGGGCAACACAGAACTGAGGAACCGGGCGACAGCACCGGGGAAATGGTGTGGCGATGCAATCTGCTGCCGTGGGCCGGACGGACGCTCTCGACGAGAACCTCACCGAAGCCGTTGTCGATCTCGTTCTGCGTGGGATGTGGCGCGGCAGGCCCGAGTCGGACCATCGCCCTCTGGTCGACGCCGGGCTGGCCATGGTGAAGGGCCCGATGGTGCTGCCGACCGAGCCCGCCAGGGCAGCCGCGGCGGGGATCCTGCGGGTTTCCGCCGGTTCCGAACTGGAACAGCAGATCACCACCGCCTACGAGGCCTTCCTGCCTGTCAACAGGAAACTGCGCGAGGTGTGCACGGCCTGGCAGTGCCGGCCCGACGGCACGGTCAACGACCACAGCGACAGTGTCTACGACGCCGGGGTGCGCGAGTCACTGGAAGACGTGCACGAGGCCATCCAGCCCGTACTGCGCAGGCTGGACGGGTTGCCGTCGGGCAGCGGGCGGTATGTCACGGCCCTGGAGGAAGCCCTCGACCGTTTCGACGACGGCGCGGTGGAGTGGCTGGCCTCGCCCCTGTGCGACTCGTACCACACCGTGTGGATGCGGCTGCACCAGGAGCTGCTGCTGGTCCTGGGGATCAGCCGGGCGCAGGACGAGGCGCTCGAAGAGGAACTGGTCACCAGGAGCCGGGGTTGAGCATCACCGACCGCCACTCCGACACACTGGCACAGACGCACACCCCCAGCCACGCCCTGGTGCCCTACGGCCAGGGACGGATCCGAGGGCTGGACGCCGGTGAACTGGGCACGCACGGCATCGCCATGGACCGGCTGGTGGCTCTCGGGCTCCCAGTGGTGCCCGGACTGACGGTGCCGGCGGGCTCGGCCGCGTCGCTGTGCGAGCCGGGTACCGCCCGCGCCGCCCTGGACCTTGTGGAGCAACTGTCGGGACGGCGGATCGGCGACAGGAGCAGGCCGCTGCTGCTACGTCTGTCGGCGAGCGCGTCGACCGAGGTCGCCGGGCTGCCGCCGGAACTCGCCTGCATCGGTATCACCCCGGCCGACGCCGATGGCATCCGTGCCGTCATCGGCCGCGACGATGTGCTGTACGAGGTATGGGCGGCCACCGTCCGGATGATCGCAGAGTACGCCCTTGACGTGCCCGCACCGGAGCTCGACGACGCATCGCTCGACGCACCTGATCCCAGGGCCCGCGTCGACGCACTGCTCTCGACGGTCGCCCGGCATGCCGAGCGGCAGTACCCCGACGACCCGGCCGAGCAGCTCGCGCTGGCCGCTCGGGCGGTGCTGGGGCGGTGGGCCTCACCCCGGGCCAGGCGATCCCGCAAAGCCCAGCGGCTCCCCGCGGAGCTGGGCATCGCACTGCATGTCCAGGCCGTGCGCATCGGGCCATGGGACCACTCCGGCTTCGGCACGGCGGTCAGCCGGCACCCCGACAGCGGCCGCTTCTCGCCGCAGGGCTCCTTCTTCCGGGGCGTACGCCGCAGCGCGCCGCCCCCGCGCACGGGCGAGCCGCTGGAGAAGCTGGGCGGGAGTTCCGCGCTGCTTGAGCACTCGCTGCTCACCCTCGAACGTCATCTGCACGCCCCGGTCACGGTCGACTTCGAGGTGCGTGACGGCGAGATCTCGCTGCTGGCCGCCTCGGCGCAGAGCCGCCCGCCGCTACGTGCGGCGGTGTGCCTCGCCGCGGACCTGGCCGGGGACGGAGCACTCGACCGGGAAGAAGCCGTACGCCGGATCAGCCCCGCGCAGGTGCAGGAACTGCTGCATCCCCAGCTCCGGCTGACCGGCGGCGAGCAGCTCCTGGTGAAGGGACTGCCCGCCTCCCCGGGGGCGGCGACCGGCGCGATCGTCCTGTCCAGCGAACGTGCCCTCGAACTGGCCGCGGACGGCACGCAGGTCGTGCTCGTGGCGCATGAGACGACTCCGGCCGACGTCCCCGGCATGCTGGCCGCCGTCGCCGTACTCACCGGCAGCGGCGGCATCGCCTCGCACGCCGCCGTGGTGGCGCGAGGTGCGGGCAAACCCGCCGTGTGCGGCGCCGAGGGACTGCGCGCCGACCGGGCCGCCGGCACCGTACGGATCGGCGACCGGGTACTGCGCGAGGGCGACGCCGTCTCGCTGGACGGCCGTACCGGAGCCGTCTACGAGGGGACGCTGAGCGTCAGTGTCGCCGGACCGCCGCCCGAACTGTCCACCCTGCTGGAGTGGGCGGACGGCATGCGTCGGCTGGGCGTACGGGCCAACGCCGACACCGCCGCGGAGGTGAGCACCGCCGTCGCCCTGGGCGCGGAGGGTGTGGGGCTGTGCCGTACGGAGCACCAGTTCCTCGGCGACCGGCTGCCGCTGATCCGCCGGGTGATCCTGGCCGCCGACGCCGAGGCCCGCGACGAGGCGCTGTCGGCACTGGAACAGGCCCAGCACGAGGACTTCAAGGCCCTGCTGGCCGCGGTGGGGGACCGGCCGGTGACCGTACGCCTGCTGGACGCTCCGCTGCACGAGTTCCTGCCCGCCGCCGGAGAGGCCCAGGACGCCGCCGAGGAGCAGCGGGCCGCCGCACTGCGCGAGGCGAATCCGATGCTCGGGCTGCGCGGCGTACGCCTGGCGCTGCTGCACGAGAGGCTCTACCCGGCACAGGCCGAGGCGCTTTTCACCGCCTGGGCCGATGTCGCCGCCACCGGCGTCCGGCCCGAGCTGGAGGTGATGATCCCGCTCGTCAGCCTGCCGGAGGAACTGGCCGCCGCGGCCGCGTACGTGCGGGGCGCCGCCGAGGCGGTCGCCGCCCGCACCGGCGTGGAGGTCCCGTACCGGCTCGGCACGATGATCGAGACACCGCGGGCCGCGCTGCTGGCCGGCGAACTCGCCGAACACGCCGAGTTCTTCTCCTTCGGCACCAACGACCTCACCCAGCTCACCTACGGATTCTCCCGGGACGACGTCGAGCGCCAGGTGCTCGCCTCGTACCAGGAACGCGGGTTCCTGACGGCCAGCCCGTTCGCCCGGCTCGACCCGCACGGGGTGGGCGCGCTGATCGCCCTGGCGGTGGAGCGGGCACGGAGCGTACGCCCCGACATCAAGCTGGGCGTGTGCGGTGAGCACGGCGGAGACCCGGAGTCCATCGCCTTCTGCGACGAGCTGGGCCTCGACTACGTCTCCTGCTCCGCGCACCGCGTGCCGGTCGCCCGGATGGCGGCCGCGCACAGTGCCCTGAGCGAGCGGCGTGACGACAGCGGGAGCGCACGATGACGAGCACTGCGACCGACAGCACGGCGCTGTCCGACGCCGAACTGGACGACCTCCGCGAGACTGTACGGTCGGTGTGCGCCGATGCCGGCGGCACCGCCGCGGTGCGCCGGCTGTCCGAGCAATCTCCGGGTATCGACGCCAAGTTGTGGGACACCCTCGGCCGGCAGGTCGGCCTCGCGGCCCTCGGTCTGCCAGAGGCGGCCGGAGGCATCGGCGGCCTCGCCGAGATCGCCGCGGTCTGCGAGGAGTTGGGCCGGACACTGGCGCCGGTGCCTCTGCTGTCGTCCACCGTGCTGGCCGGGCAGGTCCTGGCAGGCTGCGGCACGGCCGACCGGGCACTGGCGGAGCTGGCCGAGGGCAAGGTGCACGCCCTGGCGGTGGCGGCGCCCGACGGGGTGTGGCGGCCGGATGCCGTGCCGGTGGCCGTCACCTGGCGGGGCGGCGTCCCGCTCCTCGACGGCACCGCTCCCTTCGTACTGGACGGTGCCGACGCCGAACGTCTGGTGGTCGCCGCCGACGGCGCCGACGGCCTGGACCTCTTCCTCGCCGACCCGAGCGGACCCGGGGTGACGGTCCGCCGGGTGCCCACCCTGGACCTCAGCCGCGGACAGGCGGTGGTCTCCTTCTCCGGCGCCCGTGCCCGGCCCCTGACCGCCGGGGGCGAGGGAGCGGACATCGTGAGCCGCGCCCTGGACGTGGCCCTGGTGGCCCTGGCCGCCGAGCAACTCGGCGGCGCGCAGGCCGCGTTGGACATGACGGTGGCCCATGTACGCGACCGCACCCAGTTCGGCAGGGCCATCGGCGGCTTCCAGGCGATCAAGCACACCTGTGCCGACATGCTGCTCCAGGTCGAAGCCGCGCGGTCCGCGGTGGTGCGCGCCGTCCGGGCGGCCGACTCGCCCGAGGCGCTGGCCGAAGCGGCGGCGGTGGCGCAGGCATGGTGCGGCGAGGCGTTCGTGTTCGTCGCCGCCGAGTGCGTCCAACTGCACGGCGGCATGGGCTTCACCTGGGAGCACGACGCGCACCTGTACTTCCGGCGCGCACAGTCCGACGCCGTCCTGCTGGGCGGCGCCGCACACCATCGGGAACGGCTGGCCGGACTGCTGGGCTGGTGACTTCACCCGCGGTCACAGCACCACCGCACGACGACCGTGCAGAAAAGGGCAGGACGGCATGATCAGCAGACTCATCGACGAGGGACTGTTCGGGAGCGCGAATCCACCGCGCCTCACGGGCGCGCGCTGCTCCGGCTGCGCCACCGTGGTCTTCCCCCGGCAGAACTCGTGCCCCAAGTGCTCGGACGGAGCCATGTCCGCGCATGTGCTGCCGGTGAGCGGGCGGGTGTGGTCGTGGACGCTGCAGGCGTTCCAGCCCAAGCCGCCGTATCGGCCGCCGACCGGGGGCTACCGGCCGTATCACGTGGGCTATGTCGACCTCGGCGAGGTGCTGGTCGAGGCGCGGCTGGAGGTTCCCCGCGCCGAGATACGGATCGGGCTGCCGGTCCGGCTCACCACGGTGACCGCCTACCACGACGAGGACGGGACCGAGGTGCTGACCTTCGCGTTCCGCACAGACGGGGATGGGGAGCGATGAGCCGGAGCGACGAGGTCTATGTCGTCGGCTGCGGCATGCATCCCTTCGGCCGCGACGAGACCGTCACCGGGATGGACATGGCGGAGCGTGCGGTACGCGAGGCCCTGGCCGACGCCGGGACAGCATGGGACGACATCGGTTACGCGGCGGGCGGCTCCGACGTGTCCGGCAAGCCCGACACCCTGGTCGGCCGTCTGGGCCTGACCGGTGTGCCGTTCGCCAACGTGCAGAACGGCTGCGCCACCGGTGCCTCGACGGTGCTCGCCGTGGCCAACGCACTGCGCGCCGGCGAGGCCTCGCTCGGACTGGCCGTGGGCTTCGACAAGCACGAGCGGGGCGCCTTCAACGTCTCCGCGGCACGCTACGGACTGCCCGACTGGTACGCCGAGACCGGCATGATGCTGACCACCCAGTTCTTCGCCCTCAAGACCCAGCGGTACCTGCACGAGCACGGGATCTCGGAGCGGACGCTGGCGAGAGTGGCCGCGCGGGCCTTCCGCAACGGCTCCCAGCATCCCCTGGCCTGGCGGCGCAAGGAGCTGACGGAGGAGGAGATCCTCAACTCCGCCGAGGTCAGTCCGCCCCTCACCCAGTACATGTTCTGCTCGCCGGGGCAGGGCGCGGCGGCTCTGGTGCTGGCGCTCGGCGACCGTGCCTTCGATTTGTGCGAACGCCCCGTAAAACTGGCGTCGTTGGCCTTCAGGACCAGACGGTTCGGCTCGTTCGAGGTGTTCTCGCCCTGGCTGCCGCCCGGACCGCACCGCAGCCCGAGCGTCGACGCCGCGGAGGCTGCCTTCCGCACCGCGGGGCTACGGCCCGCGGACGTACAGGTCGCCCAGTTGCAGGACACCGACAGCGGATCGGAACTGATCCACCTGGCCGAGACCGGACTGTGCGGCCACGGCGAGCAGCAGGAACTCCTCGCCGGCGGGGACACCGATCCCACGGGCCGGATCCCGGTCAACACCGACGGCGGCTGCCTGGCCGGTGGCGAGCCCGTCGGCGCCTCCGGGCTGCGCCAGTTCCACGAGGTCGTACGGCAGTTGCAGGGCCGGGCGCCGGGTGTGCAGGTGCCGGGCGCTCCCCGGGTGGGCTTCACCCATGTGTACGGCGCGCCCGGGATCAGCGCCTGCTCGGTACTGACGGTCTGAAAGGCGGCAAGCACACCATGTGGCACGGCGACAGAACCGCACTGGTCACCGGCGGAGCGCGCGGCATCGGCCTGGAGATATGCCGGCAGCTCGCGGACCGGGGGCTACGGGTCCTGGTCGGGGCGCGAAGATGGGAGGCGGCCGAGGAGGCGTGCCACGTCATCGGTCCGGCGGCACTCCCGCTGGCCCTGGACGTGGCTTCGGCGAAGAGCGTCGCCGAAGCGGTCCGGGAAGCCGGGGAGTTGACTGGCGGGATCGACGTCCTGGTGAACAATGCGGGAGTGTCCCTGGACGGAGATCTACGGCCCCCGTACCTCGACGAGGAGATTCTGCGCACGACCCTGGACACGAACCTCACGGGTGCCTGGCGCCTGGCGGAAGCCGTCGTGCCAGGCATGGTGGAGGTCGGCTACGGACGGGTCGTCAATGTCACCAGCTCGTACGGCTCGCTGGCGCTGATGGACTCCGGCCGCCACCCGGCCTACCGGATCTCCAAGACCGCCCTCAACGCCCTGACCCGTATGCTCGCGGCCGAACTGGCGGGCACAGGCGTCCTGGTCAACGCCGCCGACCCCGGCTGGACCCGCAGCGGCATGGGCGGTTCCGCTGCCCCGCGCGGTCCGGAGGAGGGCGCGGACACCCCGGTCTGGCTGGCCACCCTCCCCGACGGCGACGGGACGACGGGCGGGCTGTTCGCCGAACGTAAGCCCCTGCCCTGGTGAACTGGCCCTGGTGAACCGCCTCAGGCGGATGCGGAGGCCGGCTTCTGCTCGGCGGTGACGATCCGCAGCGCCAGCGACCTGACCGCCTCCTGTACGGAACGGGAGGGCAGCTGGGACAACGGCCCGCCTTCCGCTCGCAGCGCGGTGACCAGCATGGTCGTACTGATCAGCGTGCGGACTGCGAGTGCCTGCGCCGCGTGCCGTGACTTGGCCGCCCGGGGACTGCGCGTGGTGCCCTCCGGCAGATAGTCGTACGCCCGCTGGATGTGCCGCTGCTCGAACTCGTCCCGCAGCACCTTGACGTTGCCGTTGGCGGAGGCGATCTGCACCTGGTACAGCCGGGCCTCCTCGGGGTTCTGCTCCACCCAGTCCCACACCGCGTCGATGACTCGCAGCAGCCCCTCCGCACTCCCCGGCTCGGACTCCGGGCGGGCCGCCTCCACCACCGCGTTCAGCTGGTCGAAGACCCGCCGCATGGCGAGTTCGAGCAGCTCCTCCTTGCCGTCGAAGTGGTAGTAGACGGCCGTGGGCACCACCTGGGCCTCGTCCGCGATGTCCTGGATGCTGGTCTCCGCGACTCCGTTACGCCCGAATACCCGTACGGCGGCGGTGATGATGTGCTGTCGTCGCGAGGGTCGGTGGGCGGGCTGCTTGCCGTTCTGCGTGGTGGCCATCATGCTCCCTGGCGGCTGCCGCGAACCCGCGTCTGTGGGCCCTGTTCACTGACCATGCTATCCAGTAACTCTGCCAGGTCGATGGCGTAATTCCTGCTACGCGTGTGCCGTCGGAGTACGAAGATCGCGGCATACTTGACACCATGACGATATCCGGAGCCCGCGCCGCGCACCGTCCTTCGCGCAAGCAGTGGGTGATCGAAGCGGCCACGGAGCTGTTCGCCACCCAGTCGCCGGACGAGGTGACGGTGGCCGACATCGCCGCTCGTGCGGAGATGACCTCGGCAGCGGTCTACTACCACTTTTCCTCCAAGGACAAGGTCCTGGTGGAGGGGATGCGGGTGTTCGCCACCGCGCTGCGCGAAGAGCTGCATGCGCTTGCGGAGGCCCACATGCCCGGTTCGCCCGTCGGCCCTGCCCTCACCGCGCTGGTGGCCTGGCTGGGCGAACACCGGTCCGCCGCCACCGTGTTCTTCACGTCCTCGGCCGGCATGAGCCAGGAGGCGGAGGCGCTGCGCCACGAGAGCCGTACGCAGTTGCTGGAGGAACTGGTACGGCTGACCCGCAAGGCCCGTGAGTCGGTCTCCGACGCCGAGGCCGCCGTCATCGCCCTGGGCCTGCTGTCGCTGCTGGAGACCTCGGCGATCTCGCAGGTCCGCGGGGACGACGTCTACCGCTCGCTCGGACACCGCTCCTTCGTCCGCGAGGTCGGCCGCCTCGCCGAGCGGATCGCCGACCCGGCGGCGGCCGAATAGCCCTCGGACCAGGAGCGGATCTCCGCCCAGGATCAGACCAGCAGCCGGAGCGGCTTTCGCAGCAACTCACCGACCGTGCGCAGATACTCGGCTGCCGGTGCCCCGTCGACGGCACGGTGGTCGAAGGTGAGGCTCAGGGTGAGTACCTGCGTCCGCAGTGGCCGGTCGTCCACCCACTCGACACCGTCCCTGAGCCTGCCCACGCCGAGGATGGCGACATTGCCGGGGTTGATCACGGGGGTGAAGAAGTCGACGCCGTATCCGCCCAGCGAGGTGACGGTGAATGTGGCGCCTTCCAGCTGGGCTGGAGAGATCCGTCCCTCGCGTGCGGCCTCGGCCAGGGCCTTCGACCGGCGGGCGATCTCGGGCAGCGGCATCAGCACCGCGTCCTCGATCACGGGGACCATCAGGCCGCCCGGAACGGCCACCGCGAAGCCGAGGTGGATGTCGCCGAGCAGATGGATGCCGTCCTCCCGCACCGTCGCGTTGAGCAGCGAGTGCTCGTGCAGGGCCAGTGCGGCGGCCTTGAGCAGGAAGTCGTTGAGGCTGGGGACGGGCAAGTCGCTGTCGGCCCATTCCTCCTTGAGCCGGGCCCGCAACGACACGACGGCGTCCATCCGCACTTCGTAACCGTGCGTCAGCTGTGCCATCTCCTGGAGGCTGGCGTGCATCCGGCGGGCGATGGTGCCGCGCATTCCGGTCAGGGGGAGGACGTCTCCCGGCTGGGGTACGGCACTGCGGCGGACGGCCGCTGTCGCGGGCGCCGGTTCGGTCGCCGTGGTGACGGCGTCGAGGTCGGACCTGCGGATCCGGCCGCCGGGACCGGTGCCGTTCACCCCGGAGAGATCGATGCCCCGCTCCTTCGCCAGCTTGCGGACCAGCGGCGAGACGGATGTGCCGGGCGAGACCGGAGTGACGGGGGTGGCGGACTGGGCGGCGAGAAAGTCCTCCACGTCCTCGGAGACGATCCGGCCGCCGGGTCCTGTGCCGCGTAGGGCGGTGAGGTCGACGTCGGTCTCGGCCGCCACCCGTCGGGCGTTCGGCGAGGCGAGGAGTCGGCCCCCGTGACCGACGGAGGCCGCGCTGCCGTTGAGGGAGGGCGTCGCGGAGCCGTTGCCGCCGTGACCGGACGGTGCCGTGCCGTTGCCAATGGGTGCCGGGGCCGCGGAAGTCCCGCCGGCATCGAATGCCGACGCCGCGGAGACAGCGCCCACGGCCACGGGCTGCGCAGCCGTACCGCTGGCCCCGGGTCCTGAAGCCATCGGCGTACCCCCCGGCTCCGGCGGCTGCTCGCCCTCGGCCAGCAGCCAGCCGATGAGAGCCCCTGCCGGGACCGTGGTCCCGGCAGGAACCACGGGGTGGAACAGTCCACCGGCCTCCGCCTCGACGTCCACGTCGACCTTGTCGGTGGCCAGCCGCAGCAGGGCGTCGCCCTCCGAGACAGCGGTGCCGGTGGGCACGAGCCACTCGTCGATCGTGCCTTCCTGCATGGTCAGGCCGATCTTCGGCAGCAGAACCTCGACCGCCACTTCGTCACGACCTTTCGAGGAGACGGCGGCACCCCTGGGCGATGCGGGCGCGATCGGGTACGTATGCCTTCTCCAGCACTGGGGAGAACGGCACGGGGGAGAAGGGAGCGCCGATGCGCAGGATCGGCGCGTCCAGATAATCGAAGGCCGCGTCCTGGATCTGGGCGGCGATCTCCGCGCCGAGTCCGCCGAAGGTGACGGCCTCGTGGACCACGAGGGCCCGGTTGGTGCGGCGGACAGAGGCGATCATGGTCTCGGTGTCCAAGGGCTGGACGGTCCGGGGGTCGATCACCTCGATCTCGATGCCCTCGGCGGCGAGTTCGTCGGCTGCCGCGAGTGCCTCGCCCACCATGCGGCCCAGTGCGATGACGGTGACGTCGGAGCCCTGACGCGCAGTGTGGGCCTGCCCGAGCGGGATCCCGTAGATCGGTTCGGGTACTTCGCCCTTGCTGCCGAGCAGGACCTTGTTGAGCATGACGACGACCGGGTTGTCGTCCCGGATCGCCGAGACCGTCAGGCCCTTGGCGGTGTACACGTCGGACGGCATGACGACCTTGAGGCCGGGCACGTGGGCGAGCCAGGCCTCCAGGCTCTGGCTGTGCTGGGCGGCGGCGCCTAGGCCGGCGCCGGAGGCGGTGGTGATGGTGAGCGGCACGGAGAGGCCGCCGCCGAACATGTACTTCATCTTGGCGGCCTGGTTGACGATCTGGTCCAGGCAGACGCCGATGAAGTCCATGAACATCAGGTCGACGACGGGGCGCAGACCCCGGGCGGCGGCGCCCACGCCCAGGCCGACCAGCGCGGCCTCGGAGATCGGCGTGTCGATCATGCGGCGCGGGCCGAACTCGTCGAGCAGGTTGTCGAACATGCGGAAGACGCCGCCGTATCCGGCCACGTCCTCGCCGGCGACGAAGACGTTCTCGTCCTCGCGCATGGCCTGCGCCAGTCCTTCGTTGAAGGCCTTGACGTAGGTCAGTTTGCGGTCCGTGGCGTCCGGGGCGGCGGTGGGTGTTTCGGTGATGGTGGTCATGGCGGTCACCCCGAGTAGACGTTGAGCAGCAGGTCGGCGGTGTCGGGCAGCGGGCTGGCCTCGGCGTACGCGATGGCCTCGGCGATCGCGTCGCGGGTGCGCTGCCAGGTGTCGTCCAGCTCCGCCCGGGTGGCGGTGCCGTCGGCGAGGGCGCGGGCCTCCAGCAGGTCGATCGCGTCGCGGGCCTTCCACTCGTCGACCTCCTCCTGGGAGCGGTAAGGGTGACGCAGTCCCTTGACGCCCTGGTGGTCGTAATAGCGGTAGGTCTTGGCCTCGATCATCATGGGGCCCTCACCCGCCCGGGCCCGTTCGACCGCCTCGGCGGCCGCGCGGTGAACGGCGACAGCATCCATGCCGTCGACGATCACACTGGGCATGCCGTAGGCCGCGGCGCGGTCGGCGACATCGGTGATCAGCATGTGCTTCGACTGAGGCGTGAACTCGGCGTAGCCGTTGTTTTCGCAGATGAACAGCACCGGCAGGCGCAGGATGGCGGCCATGTTGGCGGCCTCGTGGAAGCTGCCGATGTTCGTGGCGCCGTCGCCGAAGAAGGTGACGGCGACGCTGTCCTCGCCCTTGTACTGGGCGGCGAAGGCGGCGCCGACGGCGATCGGGATGCCGGCGCCGACGATGCCGTTCGCGCCGAGCATGCCGAGGCTGAGGTCGTTGATGTGCATGCTTCCGCCACGGCCCAGGCAGGCTCCGGTGACCCGGCCGTACAGCTCGGCGTACATGTGCCGGAAGCTGACGCCCTTGGCCACGGCGTGTCCGTGTCCGCGGTGGGTGGAGGTGATCTGGTCGTCGTCGCGCAGTGCCGCCATCACTCCCGCGGCCACGGCTTCCTGGCCGACGTACAGGTGCAGGAAGCCGGGCAGTTTGCCGGCCTCCATGAGCTTGCCCGCCTCGGTCTCGAACAGCCGGATGCGCACCATGCGCTCGTGCAGGTCCCTGACGACCTGCGCGGATGCCTGGTGTGTGGTCTTCGCGGCCGACTTCCGCGGTGCCTTTTGAACCATCGTCCGCCCCTTCGCCCCGTTGCGAGGTTTCCAACCGATCGGACTTTCTATTGCTGGTCTACAGTAACCAGCAGGGCGCACCTTACTGAAGAGGTTCTCTAATTACTATGGGCCGGGCTCAACCGGTCTCGTGGTCACCGCCGCGCTGGTCCACCAGTTCGAGGGCATTGCCTTCCGGATCCGCCCAGAAGCTGATTCGCCGGTCCCGTGCCACTACGACGGTCGGGGACGACAGCGGCCGGGCGCCGGCGGCCGGCAGTGCGGCGACGACCGGCACTATGTCGTCGAAGTGGAAGGTGACATAGGACAAGCCGCGGCGTGCGGCCAGCGGTACGGCCGACGGCCTCGCAGCCGCGCCCGCATCCGTATCCGCCTGAAGCCGTATCAGCTTGATCCGGCCCCCGGACGGCACCTGAAGCCAGACGACCAACAGGGGCCCGCCCAATCCGGCCGGGCCGCCGATCGCGTGTGGGATGTGCGAGTGGTGCACCGGGACGCAGCCGAGCGCCTCGCGATAGAAGTGCTCCAACGCCTCCAGGTCGCGCACCACGACACCGACTTCGAAGGGCTGGGTCATCGCCACCCCTCGGGACACCTGAGCCGGCTCGGCCATCTCGTCGGCCACTGGACTCCCTTCCGTCTACTTGCTACCCGCACCCGTTCCCTCAGCTGGAGCCGATCCCTAGAAAGATCGAGTCGAGCCAGGGTTACTCTCGCAGCAGAAAGCGAAGGTGACCTGGGGAATGTCGCACAACCAACTTCGGTACTTTCTATTGACACGCAACACTAACTCCTGTTGTTGTGGCGGTCGCAGCGGAGCTGTAGCACAGGAAACCTTCACCAGCTCGCGGCTGGGAGGATTGAGGACATCGTGGTCCAGATCTCACCGGAGACCCGAGCGGCAGGCGACGAGCGCCCCATGCCGCCCCCCGCCCCGGAATACCACTCATGGATCGGCCAGGACCGCTCCAGCGATGCCGCGGGCGTGGCGATGCGGCAGGATGCTGCCGACCTCGCCGAGCGTGTCATCGAGCACTACCGCAACAACACGACACACGAGGCCGAGGAGCAGTGGACGGAACCCGTCGACAACTACCTCGACGCCGACCGCTGGCTGCGGGAGATGGACGCCGTCCACCGGAGCGTCCCGCTGCCACTCGCCATGTCGTCCGAGCTCCCCAAGCCCGGGACCTACAAGGCACTGGACGTGCTCGGCGTCCCCATCCTGATCACCCGGGACCGCCAAGGCGCGGTCCACGCGATGATCAACGCCTGCCGGCACCGTGGCGCCGAGCTCGTCGAGCCGGGCTGCGGCGTGGCGAAGCGGATCACCTGCCCGTACCACGCCTGGTCCTACGACCTGTCGGGGGAACTGCGCGGCGTGTACGCCGAGAAGACCTTCGGCGACGTACCTCGCGAGAAGCGCAGCCTGATCCAGCTCCCCGTCGGTGAGCGCGCCGGCATCGTCTTCGTATCGCTCGATCCGAACGCCGAGCACGACCTGGACGCCTGGCTGGGAGATCTACAGCCACTGCTGGAGGGGCTCCGCTTCGCGGACTGCCACCACTACGCGACCCGAGAGCTGACCAGCCCGAACTGGAAGGTCACCCTCGACGGGTATCTGGAGACGTACCACTTCGCCTCGCTGCACACGAAGACGGTCTTCGAGACGAACTTCTCCAACATGATGGCCCACGACACGTGGGGCCCCCACCAGCGCCTCGGGGCGGCACTGCGGCCCGTCGTCGACGTGGTGGACCTGCCGCCGGACAAGCGTGACCCGGGCGACGTGGTCGGCGCCATCTACTGGCTCTTCCCCGGCCTGGCCATCGCCGGTACGTGGCGCAACAAGATCGCCGTCTCCATCGTCATCCCCCGGACGGCCACCGAATCCGTGACCCAGCAGATCATCCTGCTGCGCGAGCCGGCCGTCACCGAGGAGGAGCGGCACGCCGCCGACCAGTTCGGCGAGTGGTTCTACGAGGTGGTCCGCGACGAGGACTACGCGACCACCTACGGAGTGCAGCGGGGCCTGAAGGCCCTCGCCGGGACCGACTTCGTCTTCGGACGCAACGAACCCGGACTGCAGCACTTCCACCGCACCATCCACCGCCTCCTGGACGAAGCGTCCAGATGACGAACCCTCAGAAACCGCAGGAGAACAACATGGTGGCTACGGGCAGCCTCGACGGACGTGTCGCGGTGATCACGGGCAGTACGCGCAGTATCGGCCGCGCCATCGCCGAGGCTTTCCTGGCCGACGGAGCCACGGTCGTGCTCAGCGGCCGCTCCGAGATCAAGGGCAAGCAGGCCCTGGAAGAACTCCAGGCCGGCGACAAGGCCGTCTTCCACACCTGTGACTCGAGCCGCCAGTCGGACATCGAGGCACTGGTCGACTGGACGGTCGAGCGCTTCGGCCGACTGGACGTCATGGTCAACAACGTCGGAGGCACCGAGGGCTTCGCGCCGGTCCACCAGCTGAGCGACGAGGCGTGGCACAAAGCGCTCGACCTCAACCTCAACGCCTACTTCTACGGCACCCGCCGTGCGCTGAAGCCCATGCTGGACGGTGGCTGGGGTCGGGTCATCAACATCTCCTCGGTCGAGGGCAAGCAGGCCAACAAGCCCGCGATCAGCCACTACATCACCAACAAGCACGCCATCCACGGTCTGACCAAGGCGACCGCCTTCGAGTACGGCACCATGGGCATCACCTGCAACGCGATCTGCCCCGGCGCCGTCGACACCGACCTGATGCGGGCCGCCGGGCCGGCCGCGGCCGAGGCCGAGGGCATCTCGTACGAGGAGTGGCTGGGCCGGTTCGCCGAGCACGCCGCCACCAAGAAGATCACCACCGTGGAGCAGATCGCGAGCGTCGCCTCGCTGCTCGCGAGCGACGTCGGCGCCGGCATCACGGGCACGATGATCAGCGTCGACGGCGGAACGTCCCAGTGGTGAGCGGAGGAACGGACGGCGGGAGCCCCATCGCCATGAAGCACTGGATCACCGACTGGCAGCGCAGCGAGCGCCTGCCCCACTACACCCGGGCCAACGCGGGCGAAACCCTGCCGGAGCCGGCCAGCCCGCTGGGCTGGAGCCTGGTCTGGGGGCGCGGCCTGCAGGGCTGGCGCCGCGGTTTCGTCGAGTTCGGCATCTACCGCGGGGACGAGATCAGCGGCCCCCGCCCTCCGTTCGTCGGAATCTTCGGCGGTTACTTCTACCTCAACCTGTCGCACCTGCGACTGTTCGGCATCCGCATGGGGCAGACCGCGGACCAGATCGACACCGCCTTCGTGGGCCAGCGCTCCGACACGCCGGTGTACGTGCCGCACCCCGACGACCAGGATGCGGAACTGACGGCCAAGGCCACAGCGACGCTGCAGGGGATGCTCGGCCAGGCCGGCTACCCGGAAGGCGATGCCGACCATGAGCGGCTGCGCCGGATCAGGCGCGAGCGGCCCGACCTGGCGCCCCTGTCCGACATCGAGTTGGTGGCGTACGCCCGCTCGCTGCTGGACGACGTGGAGACGACCTTCCAACGGCATGTCGAGTCCTCGCTGCCCGCGTCCGTCGGACCGGCGATCCTCGGACCGCTGTGCGCGAGCGTCGACCGTCCCGGCGCGATGCTCGACCTCATCGGCGGGCTGGGAGACGTCGACTCTGCCTCTCCGTCAACCGGCCTGTGGACGCTGTCCCGCCAGGTGGCGGCCTCGGCGGAGCTGACGGCTCTGTTCGACCGGGGACCGGCCGCGGTGCAGCAGGCCCTCGAAGGGGCGACCGGCGACGTCAAGGCGTTCCGTGACTCCTTCGACGAGTTCCTGGCCGAGTCCGGCGACCGCGGCCCCAACGAATGGGACATCCACGCGCTGTCCTGGGAGGCGGCGCCGGTCCAGGCGCTGGCCCTGGTCGACCGGATCCGGCACAGCTCCGACGACAACTCCCCGGCCGCGCGTCACCGCAGGCTGACCGAGCGCCGCGAACAACTCGCGACGGAGATCCGAGCGGCCCTCCCCGAGGACACGCGGCCGATGTTTGACGCCGGCATGCACGCTTCCCAGGTGTGGATCCCGGCACGTGAGCGGACCAAGGCCAACTGTGTGACCGTCATCAACGAAGTCCGCATGACGGTAAGGGAGTTGGGTCGTCGCGGGGTCGAGGCGGGACGCTTCGCCGAGCCCGAGGACGTGATGATGCTGCTGGACACGGAGCTCGACGACTATGTCGCCGACCCGGGCGGCTTCGGGCCCGTCATCGCCCAGCGGCTTAAGGAGTACGCCGGGCTGCGCGAGCTGGAACCGCCGTTCTTCGTCGCTCAGGACGCGCAGACCGAGATCGACGGCTGGCCGCGGCGCAGCGATGAGGGCGTCGCGACCGCCGGCGAGGGCGATGTGCTGACGGGCGTCGGCGGAAGCCACGGCACGTACACCGGCAGGGTGCGGGTGGTCACCGACCCGGCCTCGTGCGAGGCGCTGGAGCCGGGCGAGGTGCTGGTGGCGCCGATCACGGACGCGGCCTGGACCCCGCTGTTCCTCGTGGCAGGAGCAGCTGTCGTGGACGTGGGCGCGCTCAACAGCCACGCCGTCGTGGTCTGTCGCGAACTCGGCATCCCGGCCGTCATCTCCGTCGAGGGCGGTACGCGGCGGCTGCGGGACGGCATGGTGATCACGGTCGACGGCGAGAAGGGCACGGTCACCGTGGACGGCGTCCCGGCGGCACTCGGCATCTGAGCAACCATGGGCCCGTCGCTCCTTCCTGACAGAGGGGCGGCGGGCCCACGGTCATGAGCTCATGACCGTGGAAGTGGAAAGGACCACCGTGTCAGAGGAAATCATCGTCGCCGGCTGGATGGACTACGAGCCCGCGGATCGCGACACGATGCTCGGGCACCTCGTCGAAGTCGGGAAGCGCACCCGTGAGGAAGAGCCCGGCTGCCTGGACTACGCCATCACCGCGGACCCCACGGACGGCCGCAGAATCCGGGTGTTCGAGCGGTGGGTGTCCCAGCAGGCCCTCGACGAACACTTCACCACCGCGCACATCAAGGACTTCCGGGCGGCGGTGACCGGGTTGACCCGGTTGGGGGTCTCCATGGAGATCTTCAGCATCGGGGCGTCACGTTCCATGCGATAGGCGTACGCGTACGGGAGAGGGGCGTCAGCCGCGGATGTCGCGGCCGGCGCCCCTTGAACCACGTACGCGTCGAACTCCGTACGAGCCGTACGCGTCGAACTACGCGCGGCCGTACGGATCATCGCCCAGCCGTACCAGCATCTTGCCGGTGTTGCCGCCGCCCAGCAGGGACAGCAGGGCACCCGCGGCGTTGTCCAGGCCGTCCACCACCGTCTCGTGGGCGGTGATCCGGCCCGAACGGAGCCAGTCGGCCACACGATGCTCGAACTCCGGCCGCAGGTCCTCGTGGTCGCGGACGATGAAACCGCGCAGGGTCAGCCGCTTGAGGACCGCCTGGATCAACTGGTTGATGTCGGCCGACCGCTGGTTGGTGTCGGCGGCCCGCCGCTCCCCGCCGAACTGCGACATCATGCCGCACAGGGCGACCCGGCCACCGGTCCGCAACGCGTGCAGGGCGGCGGCCAGTTGCTCCCCGCCCACGTTGTCGAAGTAGACGTCGACGCCGTCGGGCGCCATCCGGGCCAGCGCCTCGCGCACCGGCTCGGCGCGGTAGTCCGCGGCGTCGTCGTAGCCGAACTCCTTCACCAGCAGGGCGCACTTGTCCGGCCCGCCGGCGGTCCCGACGACCCGCTCCGCACCCAGCAGCCGGGCGAACTGCCCGGCGGCACTGCCCACGGCCCCGGCCGCCGCCGACACGAAGACGGTGTCTCCGGGGCGTATCTCGGCGATCCGTGCCAGCCCGACGTACGCGGTGAAGCCGGTCTGCCCGAGCAGCCCCAACCAGGTGGGCAGCGGCGCGAGTTCAGGGTCGATACGACCGGCACCGTCGGTGTCCGCGGCGTCGAGCACGGCCCACTCCCGCCAGCCCAGCTGGTGACGTACATACGCTCCCGCCAGCACGTCGGCGCAGCGGCTCTCCTCCACGACGCCCAGCGCCCGGCCGTCGAGCGGCGATCCGGGCGTGAAGTTGTGCGTGTAGTGCTTCTCGGTGCTCTCCAGCCGCCCGCGCATGGACGGGTCGACGCTCATGTAGAGGTTGCGGACGAGCAGTTGACCCTCATCGAGGGAGGGGAGCGGGCGTTCCTCGACGGCGAAGTCACCAGGGACCGGTTCTCCGTCGGGTCGGCGCAAGAGACAGACCACGCGGGTCGTACGGGGCGTCACGGGGTCACTCCTCCGGCTGCTCGGCGACGCGCCGTCGGGCGAGGCGGCCCACCCAGCCGGCCATCTGGAGGTCGGCGTGGCGCAGCTCGCCCGACTGCCAACGGGCCTGGAAGTCGAAGATGCCCCATGCTCCGGACTTCGGGTCGGTCACCTCGACCAGACCGTCCTCGGTGAGCCGGTACACATGCCCGGTCAGCGGATGGATCACTTGCTTGGACATGGGGCTCACTCCTGCACTCGGCGGCGCACGCCGCGCTTGGTCACGGTCACCGGGCCCTCGACCCGGAGCCGGCAGGCGAGCCGGGTCAGGCCGTCCACGGGTTTGCGCAGGGCCTCGATGCCCTCGCGTTCCAGCGGGTCCACGGGTGAACAGTTCTCGGTGCCCTCCTCGACCGCCACGAAGCAGGTACGGCAGGTGCCCTTGCCACCGCAGACGGTGGGCCAGCGGTATCCGAGCCGCTGGGCGGCGCTGAACAGGTCTTCGCCGTCGAGCACCTCGAGTTCGACGCCGGAGGGCCGGACCGCCACGCGGTGGGTCACGTGTTCATCCACCGGTCGAGCGTCTGGTTGAAGTGGCGGATGCGGCTCTCCTGGTAGTTGGCCAGGGTGATGCCCGGCTTGCGCATCGCCTTCAGGCCCTGCTGGACGTAGGGAAGGTTCTCGCAGTCCTGGTCGAAGACGGGCCCGAGGACACCGAGTTCGGGGATGTCCGCGAAGAGCATGTCCTCCGGCACCCAGCGGATCTTGGCCGGGGGCGGCATCTCGCCGGGCTTCTTCGGGGCCGACATGAAGATGATCTCGGCGGTGCAGGAGTCGGGGTCGAGGCCGTTGGGCCGGAACCGGTAGATGATGTTGGACTTGGCGCCGCCCCAGGGGTTGAAGTTGGGGAACAGCAAGTAGTTGATGGCGTCCAGCAGTTCGGTGTCGGCGGTCTGCGAGAAGTCCTGGGTCGAGGTGGCCGCCAGTTGTGCGCGCATCCGCTCGGCGAGGACCTGGCGGGCGGTGCCGCCGGCCGGGATCGCCGGCATTTCGTCCCCCTCCTGCATCACCAGGTCACGGCCCTGGGCCGCCGCGTAGAACGCACGCGAGTCGTAGAACGTCTCCAGTACGTCCTCCTCCGTGACGGAGTCCGCCACGTGGGGGCTGGGGGCGCCCTGGATGTTGATCATCCGGTTCCAGTTGGGCTGGTCCGCCATGACGTCGTACTGGGAGTTGGCGTCCGCCAGCCACGGCAGCATCTGCGGGTGGGTGGCGATCACATGGAAGGACTCGATGAACGCGTCCTGGGCCACCTTCCAGTTGCAGGGCAGCACCTTGGCGATGTGCAGCGACTTGTAGCGGTCCTCCAGCGGCCAGATGTAGTACTCGTCGAAGGTGCCGCGGTAGCTCTCGAAGGACTCCGCGTACGGGTCCATGTTGATGAAGACGAAGCCGCGCCAGGTCGCCACCTGGGCCTCGGGGAGCGCGAACTTCTCCGGCGTGACATGCGGGAAGTCCCAGGAGCAGGGCGGGGTCTGCATGGTGCCGTCGAGATTCCAGGCGAAACCGTGGAACGAGCAGCGGAACTCGCCGACGTTGCCGCCACTGGTCCGCAGTTTGCGGCCGCGGTGCAGGCAGACGTTGACGTATGCGCGGATCTCGTCGGGGGCCGTCCGTACGACGATCAGCGAGTCGTCGCCGATCTCGTAGACCTCGTGGTCGCCGACCTCCGGAATCTCGCTCTCCAGGCAGGCGAACTGCCACACCCGCCGCCACACCTGCCGCATCTCGCGCTCCGCCCATTCGCGGGAGACGAAGCGCGCGGAGTCGATGTCCTCGCTGCCGATGTAGTCGTTCCTGTCGTGCCTCAGGGCGGCGGGAACGGGGCGGCTGTCCTGGTCGAGGTAGTCCTGGACGCTGGGTCCGGGGCACCGCGCGGTGGCCGACTCCGACGTTTCGTCCATCATCTCTCCTCTGGCAGAAACTTTAGAGTGAGTGTAGTTAGCAGGCGCGGCCGGGAGCAACACTCGCGACGGTGTCCGGATCTCGGATCGGCCGAGGTTGTCGAGGGAAAGTGGTGTCAGGGTGCGAATTTATGGTGACGAACCTCTCCCCAAGCCTGCCGGGGCGTGTCACACTCCGACGCACTTGAGGCTGTAGTGCCTCATAAGTTTCTTGGCCTGGGCGGAGTTTCGCCGCCCAGGCCGCAGTGCCGCGCGGTCACCCCGGCGGCCCGCGCCGTACCCCACGACGGCGGTTCACGCAGCCCTCTCGACCCTCCATGCGTGGGAGTACTCAACGATGAGTTCCAGACCCCGTAGCGCGGTCCGCCGCGCCCTCACCGCGATCGTCCCCGTCACCGCTCTGCTGACGCTCTCCGCGTGCGGCGGCGGTGCCACTCCGGCCGCCGAATCGAAGCCGGAGGCGGCGTCCGACTCCCCCGGCCTGGCCGCAGCCTCGAAGGCCATGGAGCAGTACACCCAGCGCCCGGCCAAGATCCCCGTCACCGAGCCGGTGGGCAAGAAGATCCCCAAGGGCAAGAAGATCGATTTCATCCTGTGCGGCGTCCAGTCCTGCAAGGACCTGGCCGACCACTTCACCGCCGGAGCGAAGGAGCTCGGCTGGGAGGTCAAGCAGATTGCCACCCAGGGCACTCCGGAGTCCGTGCAGGCCGCCTACGAGCAGGCGGTGCGTGACAAGCCGGACGCCGTCGTCGCCTCCGGGTTCCCGCGCGCGGTGTACGCCAAGCAGCTGGCGCAACTGAAGAAGGCCGGCATTCCCGTCTTCCAGTCGAATGCCGACGACGTGGTGGGCGACGGCATCTCCCTGCTGAAGAACGGGCCGGCGGACGTCGACGTCCAGGGCACGATGATCGCCTCGTGGGTCGTGTCGAACAGCGGCGCGAAGGCCGACACCGTCTACTTCGACCTGCCCGCGTACACGATCCTCAAGCCCGTCAGGGACGGGTTCGAGACGAAGTACCGCGAGTGGTGCGAGGGCTGCGGGCTGGACACCGTCGATGTGCCGATCACCGCGATCGGCAAGGACATGCCGGACCGGGTGGTGTCGTACCTCCGCTCGCACCCGAAGGTGACCCACGTCGTCTTCTCACTGGGCCTGCTCAACGTGGGCGTCCCGGCCGCGCTGAAGACAGCCGGCATCAACGGCAAGCGCATCATCGTCAACGTCGGCGACGCACAGAGCTACCAGTACATCGAGGGCGGGCTCACCGACGCCGCCATGGCCCTGAACCAGTACGAGACCGCCTGGATCCAGGTCGACGCGCTGGCCCGCCACTTCACCGGCCAGTCCATGAAGGTGGACCAGAACGCGGATCTGCCCAACATGCTGGTCACCAAGGAGAACCTGCCGTCCGCCGACGGCGACTTCCCGCTCGTCGAGGACTACGAGCAGCAGTTCAAGGCGCTCTGGGGCCTGAGTTGACCGGCACGGCCCGCCGCCGGCTCCGTGCCGGCGGCGGCGCCATCCACGGATGGAGGAGCGGTGCACGCTGACACCTCGACGCAGACGTCGCACGGGCGGCACGCCGGGACGGCGGAGGTGGACCGCCCGGTACTACGGGTGGAGGGGCTGTCGAAGCGATTCGGCGGAACCCAGGCGCTGAAGGACGTGAACCTCGAGATCGCCCACGGCGAGATCCACGCGCTGATCGGGCCCAACGGTTCCGGCAAGTCCACCCTCATCAAGATCCTCGCCGGATATCACCACGCCGAGCCCGGAGCGGTCGCCGAACTCGACGGCGAGCCGTTCGACCTGGGCCATGTCACCGGTTCGCGGCACGACCGGCTCCGCTTCGTCCACCAGGAACTGGGACTGGTGGAGGAGCTGAGCGCCACGGACAATCTCGCGCTCAGCCGCGGCTTCGCCCGTACGGCGTTCGGCAACATCCGCTGGCCGGAGATGGAACGGCGAACGACCGCACTGGTCGAGCGATTCGGCCTCGGCATCGACGTACGCCGGCCGCTGTCCACGGCCACCCCCGTCCAGCGCGCGGTGGTGGCCATCGCCGCCGCGCTGCAGGGCTGGGAGGGCCGGCGCGGCGTGCTGGTGCTCGACGAGCCGACCGCCGTGCTGCCGCCGGGCGAGGTGGCCCGCCTCTTCCAGATCGTGCGGGAGATCCGCGACGCGGGTGCCGGCGTGCTGTACGTCTCGCACCGCATGGACGAGATCTTCGCGCTCGCCGACCGGGTCACCGTGATCCGTGGCGGACGCCGGATCGCCACCCGCCGGGTCGCTGAGCTCACTCCCCGGTCACTGGCGGAGCTGATGGCAGGTCAGGAGGTGGAGACTGCCCACCGGCCGCAGCCGCCCTCCGGCGCTGTCGGCAGGGTCGGCGAGACGGGCGAGGCCGCGCTGGAGGTCAGAGATCTATGGGTCGGCCCGCTGCGCGGCGTCGGCTTCGACCTGGCCAGGGGCGAGCGGCTGGGCATCACGGGCCTGGTCGGCTCCGGCCACGAGGCAGTGCCGTACGCGGTGTGCGGGGCCTGGACCGGACCGGTGCGCGGCCGGGTGCGGATACCGGAACGCTCCCCACGGTGGGTCGACGCGCGGGACGCTGGCGGACTCGGCATCCCTTTGGTGCCCGCCGACCGGGCGACCGAGGGGGTGGTCGGCGACTTCTCGGTCGCGGAGAACCTGACCCTCCCCCTGCTCGACCGGCTCCGCGCCCGCTTGGGCCGACTGCACCGGGGGCGGGAGGGCGCCCTCGTCGAGGAGTGGATCCGGCGCGTGGAAGTGCGTACGGCCGGACGCGGGGCCCCGATCACCACGCTCAGCGGCGGCAACCAGCAGAAGGTCGTCATGGCCCGCTGCCTGGCCCAGCGGCCGCCGGTGCTGGTGCTGTGCGAACCGACGGCGGGCGTCGACGTCGCGACCCGGCAGCAGCTGTACGAGCTGATCGAACGTCAGGCGGGCGACGGCATGGGGGTGATCGTGTCCTCGTCCGACACGGAGGACCTGCTCACGCTGTGCACCCGCGTCCTGGTGGTACGGGACGGCCGGATCGTGCGGGAGATCAGCGGCCGGGACGTCACCGAGCCCGCGCTCGTCCACGCCATGGAAGGAACCGAGTGAGAAGGAACCGAGTGACATGACATCCACCCCGACCCGGCCGGCGGAACACCGGCCGGTCACCGACCCGGACGCCCCCGCGGTGTTCACCGCGGGGACGCCCGTCGCGCTGGGCCGGCGGGCGGCGGCCGCCCTGTCGTTCCGGAACATCGGCGCCGTCTACGTGTGGCTGCTCATCGCCGTGATCTTCTCCGTGTGGGCGCCGGAGACGTTCCCGACCGCCACCACGGTCAAGCAGGTACTGAACGGCAACGCCGTGGCCGGTCTGGTGGCGCTCAGCGTTGTCGCTCCGCTGGCCGCACGCGTCTTCGACCTCTCCGTCGCCTTCACCATGTCGCTGACCAGCGTGCTGACCGCCCGCTTCCTGGTCTCCGCGGGCCTCGGCCCCGGCACCGCGATCACCCTGGCGATGACGGCCGCCCTGCTGGTCGGGGTGATCAACGGAATTGTGGTGGTGGTGCTGCGGGTCGACTCGTTCATCGCCACGCTCGCCACCGGCGCGCTGATCCAGTCCCTGATCACCATGGTGACCAACGACAGCTCGATCACCGGCCTCCAACTGCTGGCCAAGCCGTTCTCGAGCATCGCCCAGCTGGACGCCGGCGGCATCACGCTGCCCGTGCTGTATCTGCTCCTCGCCGCGATGGCCATCTGGTTCATGCTGGAACACACCGCCACCGGCCGCCGGCTGTACGCGACCGGCTTCAACGAGAACGCCGCACGTCTGCAAGGAGTACGCACCGGCCGACTGCGCTTTATGACCCTGGTGACGTCCGCGCTGCTCTCCGGTTTCGCCGGGGTCGTGTTCGCGTCCTCCGTCGGATCCGGATCGCCGACCGCCGGCACGCCGTACCTGCTGTCGGCCTACGCGGCGGCCTTCGTCGGAGCGACCCAGCTGCGTGCGGGGCGCTTCAACGCCTGGGGCACAGTGATCGCCGTACTCCTGCTCGGCACCGGAATCACCGGGCTCGGCCTCGCCACCAGCGCGCAGTGGGCCACGAGCCTGTTCACCGGCTCGGTCCTCATCGTCGCGCTGGTCCTCACGGGTGGGCGGATCACGCTACCGGCGGTTCTGCGCCGCCGGAAGTCGCCGCCCGCCGAGCCTGTCACCACCCCTGACAAGGAGATCTGATGATGAAAGCGGTTCAGTACCGGACGGTGGGTGCCGGGCCCGAGGTGGTCGAGGTTCCGGTGCCCGAACCGGGCCCGGGCCAGGTGCTGCTGAAGGTGACGGCCGCCGGGCTGTGCCACTCCGACCTGGCCGTTATGAGCTGGCCCGCGGAACAGTTCCCCTACCCGCTACCGATGACGCTCGGCCACGAGGGTGTCGGCACCGTCGCGGCTCTGGGCAGCGGTGTCACCGAGGTCGCGGAGGGCGACGAAGTGGCGGTGTACGGCCCGTGGGGCTGCGGCCGCTGCCGCACCTGCGCCGAGGGCAGGGAGAACTACTGCCCGCACGCCGCCGGGCTCGGCATCATGCCGCCCGGCCTTGGCTCTCCCGGCGCCCTCGCCGAGTACATGGTCGTGGACTCCCCCCGCCACCTGGTGCCGTTGGGCGGACTGGACCCGGTGCAGGCGGCACCGCTCACCGACGCCGGGCTGACGCCGTATCACGCGATCATGACGTCCCTGCCGAAGCTGGTGCCCGGCAGTACGGCGGTGGTGATCGGTGTCGGCGGCCTTGGGCATCTCGCCGTACAGCTGCTGCGTGCGCTGACGTCGGCCCGGGTGGTCGCTCTCGATGTGAGCAAGGAGAAGCTGGAGCTGGCGCGCGCGGTGGGCGCCCATGAGACGCTGCTCTCCGACGGCGAGGCGGCGGCACGGGTACGGGAGCTGACCGGCGGCGCCGGGGCGGAGGTCGTGCTGGACTTCGTGGGGGCCGAGGCGACGTTGGCGGTGGCCGCCGCGGCGGTGGCGGTGGCGGGTGATGTGACCGTCGTCGGTATCGGCGGCGGGACTCTGGCGGTCGGCTTCGGCGGCGGTCTGCCGTTCGGGGTGTCCGCGTCGGCGCCCTACTGGGGCAGCCGCGTGGAACTCATCGACGTCGTCGGGCTCGCGCGGCAGGGGCTCGTCTCCTCCCACGTGGAGACGTTCTCGATCGAGGACGCCCCGTCGGCGTACGAGCGCCTGCATGCCGGGGAGATCAACGGCCGAGCGGTGGTGCTGCCGCACGGGTGAGGTGGGGCGGGCGTGGGGGCGAAACCACCCTCTCCACACACCGCCCCAACACCGTCACGAACTCCGGCGTCTCCCACGGTCCCCGGTCCACCCGCCCGGTGTCATCCACACCGAGGTCCTGCACGTCGTAGCGCCCCCGGCAGTGCCCGAGGGTGAAGCAGCACACCTCCCCGTAGCCGTGCCGCTTCAGATACAGCACCGGCCGCGGCGCGTCGTCGAGCGCCGCCGTGTCGCCCTCGGCGAAACCGCGGCACGGCCCCGTGTACTCGGCGTGCAGCAGCACCTCCAGCTCCCCGTGCAGCTCACAGACGTACAACTCGTCGGTGACCGTGAACGGCTCGATCCCGGCGACCAGCGGATGGCCGGGCCGGGTGACCTGGACCTCGTACGGCTCGATCGGCGGATGGGCGACAAACTGGCTGCCGAGCACCTCGGCGAGCTCCCCGAGGAGCCGCGGAGTGGTGAACACCCGCGGTCCACCGGGGGCCGGCGCCTCGATCACCGCGTTGGTGCCGTGCAGGGCGAGCCAGCGCCCGCCCCGCTCGACGAACCGCGCCAGCGCGGCCCGCTCGGCCGGGCGGGGCCGGACGTCACAGGTGTAGGTGACCAGCAGGTCGGCCTGCTCCAGCGCGGCGATGCAGTCGTAGTCCTGGTGGACGGTGGTGCGCACCCGCGGGTGATCACCGAGCAGTTCCAGCAGCCGGAGCCGCGCATAGTCGAAGTCGTGCCATTTGCCGCCGCAGACCAGCACGGCGTCCAGGCGGCCGGCCGGGCCCGCCACGGCTCAGTACTGGACGCGGGTCAACAGCCCGCCGTCCACCACGAGGTTGACGCCGACGCAGAAGGAGCCGGTCCGCCCGAGCAGGAACGCCACCGCCGCGGCCACGTCCTCGGCGGTGCCATAGCGGCCGATGGGCAGCTTGGCGAGGACCTCCTCGTAGACCTCCGGGCGGCTGGTGCGGATGGTCTCCCAGGCGCCACCGGGGAAGTCGATCGGGCCGGGGGAGACCGTGTTGACGCGGATGCCCTTCGGAGCGAGGGCGTGCGCCAGAGCCGAAGCGTGCTGGACGACCGCGGCCTTCATGGCGGAGTACGAGTTGGCTCCGGCCGGGCGGGCGGTGTCGGAGGCGTTGGTGGTGCCGATGGCGACCACGGCGGCCCGGTCGGAGGCCTCCAGGTAGGGCATGGCCGTCTCGACGAGTCCGGCGAACGGGACCAGGTCGCCGCGCAGGCTGGCCTCCCACGACTCGGGGCCCTTGACGTTGCCCGCCGAGACGTTGGACACCAGCAGGTCCAGGCCGCCGAGTTCGCCGGCCGCCCGCTCCACGAAGCCCGCGAGTGCGGCCGGGTCGGTGACATCGACCGGCTCGGCGAACACCGTCGCCCCTTCGCCGCGCAACTCGGCGGCGGCCTTCGCGAGGGCCTCCTCGCCCCGGGCGCACAGCGCCAGCGCGCAGCCCTCCGCGGCCAGGGTTCCCGCGATCGCCCGCCCGATGCCGCGGCTCGCACCGGTCACCAGTGCCTTCGCACCCGTCAGTCCCAGATCCATTGAGGTCACTCCTTTGTGATGACGTGATGACGTGATGGCCGTAGCGGCCGGTGTGTCAGTTGCCGGGGAGCTGTGAGAACGGCACCCGGTCCACCCGCGGTTCCGGCGGCAGTTTCAGTACGCGCTCGCCGATGAGGTTGCGCTGGATCTGGTCGGTGCCACCGGCCAGCCGGTAGCCGGGGGCGCCGAGCAGGTGCTGGGTCCAGGCGAACGTGCCCGGTTCCCCGGTGTCGGCGCTGATCCGGGCGCCCATCAGCTCGGCGGCGACCTGCCCGGTGCGGCTCAGCAGGTCGGAGGCCATGAGTTTTGTCAGGGACGCCTCGGGGCCTGGTCGGCCGCCGGTGGCGCTCGTCCTGGCGACGCGGTCCACGGTGGCGGCACGGAGCGCGGTACGTACGTACAAGTCGGCGAGGCGCTGGCGGACCAGCGGGTCCCCCGTGCGGTCGAGCGAGCGCGCGAGGGCGAGAAGGTCTTCGAAAGTGCCGCCCTTGCGCCGGTTGCCGCTGCCGGAGGCGGTCCGTTCGAAGGCGAGGGTGGTGGTGGCGACCTCCCAGCCCTGTCCCGGGCGCCCGATCCGCAGCCGGTCCGGAACTCGTACGCCGCTGAGGAAGACCTCGTTGAACGAGGCACCGCCGCTCATCTGGCGGATGGGGCACACCTCCACGCCGGACGCGTCCATCGGGACCAGGAACGCGGTGATTCCTGCCTGCTTCACGACGTCCGGATCGGTGCGGGCGAGCAGCAGACCGTAGTCGGCGAACTGGGCTCCCGAGGTCCACACCTTCTGACCGTCGATCACCCACTCGTCGCCCTCCTGCCGGGCGCGCGTACGCACCGCGGCGAGGTCGGATCCGGCGCCGGGCTCACTGAAGAGCTGGCAGGCCAGCAGGTCCGTACGCAGAAACGCCCGTGCGTACTCGTCGCGTTGCTCGGCCGTCCCGAACAGGGAGACCGACATCCCGACCAGGCGCACGGTGACGCTGATCAACTCGGTGGAGGACGGCACCTCGAAGGCCGACTCCTCCTGGGCGAAGGCCGCCACATGGGCGGCGGTCAGGCCCGCGCCGCCCTTGTCCCCGGGGAGGGCCAGGGCCTGGTACCCGGCGTCGAAGCGGGCGCGCTGGTAGACGCGGCAGCGTTCCAGCAGCAGGCGTTCCTCGTCCTCGGGGAGGTTGTGGAAGACGGCGAGGTCACCGGTGGCCTCGGTTTCCCGGGCGGGTTCGAGCACGGTGGCCAGCCACTGCCGGACCTGTGTGCGCCATGCGTCCAGATCGGGCTGGGACATGGCTCCTCCTCAAGAGCAGTTACCAGATGGTGGGTTCAGTAACAGGGAGGGTACGTGCGACCCCTTGCCCGCCAGAGCCGTGGGCGGATGCTTCCGGCTCGGGTCAGAGTGTTCCGTACTTTCTTGATAAACGCTACAGTCTCGGCATCGACTCTCCCACGCACCGGGAGGGGCCCGAGGAGCCGCCGGAGGAGCCATGTCTCTGCTACCACTCGACCGTCGCGCCCAGGAGACACCCCACGAGCCCGCTCTCGTCGACGATCAGGACGTGCTGACCTGGTCGGAGCTCGCCGACCAGGTCGCGCGGGCGGCGGCACGGCTGCTGGAGATCGCACCCGGCCCCGACGACCGGGTCGCCGTCCTCGGCGACAACGCGATCCCCACCCCGGTGGCCCATCTGGCGGGCTTGCGCGCCGGAGTGGGAACCGTCGCCACCTCCCGGCATCTGATGGTGGGCGAACTCGTCGACCAGATCACCGACGCGGGCGCGACCGGGATCATCTCCGGACCCGCCGGTGCGGTCGCCGCCCTGGAAGCGGCCCGCGAACTGGGCCTGCCGCTCGTGACGCACGGAACCCCGGCCATCGGGCACGCCTTCGAGTGGGACCTGTGGCTGGCAGCGGCGCCCCCCGGGCAGACCTACCCCATGGGCCGCGCCGCCCGGCCGCCCCTCGTCTACACGTCCGGAACCACCGGCCGGGCGCGCGGCACCGAGGTGCGCTGGGTGAGCGGTCCGGTCGCCGACAGCTCCGCGTACCTGGCCGCGATGGCGGCCCGGCCCGGATTCCCGCCGGGACCGCACCTCGTGTGCGGCCCGCTGCAGCACAACGCGCCGCTGACGTCCCTGCGGCACCTGGCGGCCGGTCAGCAGGTGGTCGTACTCGGCGGATATGACGCGGAGGCGTTCCTGCGCCGCGTCGAGGAGTGGAAGGTCACCTCCACGGTCATGGTGCCCACCCACTTCCAACGCCTGCTCGCCCTGCCGGAAGAGGTGCGCAGCCGGTACGACGTCTCCAGCCTCCTCCAGGTCTCCCACACCGGATCTGCCTGCCCGCCGGACGTGAAGCGGGCCATGATCGAGTGGTTCGGTCCGGTGCTGACCGAGTCGTACGGCGCCAGCGAGGCGGGCACCGTGGCCCGCATCAGCAGCACCGAGTGGCTGGAGCATCCCGGTTCGGTCGGGCGCGTCCAGCCCCCGTACGAAGTCCTGGTGACCGACGACGACGGCCATCCGCTGCCGCCCGGCGAACTCGGACTACTGGCGTTCCAGGCGCCCGAGGGCAGGGGAGTGCGCTATCACGCGGACCCGGACAAGACCAAGGCCGCCTATCTCGCGCCGGGCGTCTTCACACTCGGCGACATCGGCTACGTCGACGCGAGCGGCTACATCTTCATTACCGACCGGGCCGCCGACGTCGTGGTCTCCGGCGGGGTCAATCTGTACCCGGCCGAGAGCGAGGCGGTGCTGCGCCGACACCCCGCGGTCGCCGAAGTCGCGGTCATCGGCGTACCCCACCCCGACTTCGGCGAGTCACTGCGCGCGCTGATCGTGGCCGCCGCGGACGAGCCGTCCGCCGAGGAACTGGACCGGTTCTGCCGCGACCGGCTGGCCGCCTACAAGTGCCCCAAGTCGTACGAGTTCGTACCGCGACTCCTGCGCAACGCGATGGGCAAGCTCGACAAACGCGCGATGCGCCGCCCCTACTGGCGCTCCGAGCGGACCATCGCCGGCTGAGCCACGACAAGCACCTGTGCCCGCCCCACGTACGTACGAAGGATCCCCATGACTGAACTCCTCCTCATCCGGCACGGCCTTCCCGTGGCGGGCGTCTACGACCCGGGACTGTCGCCGGAGGGCACAGCCCAGGCCGAGCGCCTCGCGGCCTGGCTCGTGCACGAGGACGTCGACGCCCTCTACACCAGCCCCTTCCAGCGGGCCCGCGAAACGGTGGCCCCGCTCGAGCGGCTCACCGGCATGACCGCCACCGTCCTCGACGACCTGCGCGAGTGGGACACCGACGTCTCGCACCCCTACACGCCGCCCGAGCAGATCCGCGCCGACGACCCCCGGTCGGTGGCGCTCTCCGAGGGACGGTACGAGGACTTCGTGCCCGACCTGGACTGGGACGCCTTCCGGGAGCGGGCGGCGCGGGCCATGGGCACCATCCTGGACGCCCACCCCGGCGGGCGGGTCGCGGTCGTGTGCCACGGCGGCATCACCAACACCTATCTGGCGACGGTGCTCGGACTTTCCCGCATGTTCTGGTTCCACCCCGGCTACACCTCGGTCAGCCGGGTGCGACGGCTGCCGGGCGGACGCATCGTTCTGCACTCGGTGAACGAGACGGCCCACATGGTCGCCGAGCGCGCCGTCGACGCCGTCGCCTGACCTGTCCGCATCCCCTTCAGGAGGTCCCGGCCGTGCCCGGATCCGTCATCGTCGCCGGCGCCAGAACACCCATCGGCAAACTGATGGGCGCCCTGAGCCCGCTGTCCGCCGCCGACCTCGGCGCACACGCCATCAGCGCCGCCCTGGCCGCCGTACACCTGGACCCGGCCGCGGTGGAAGCCGTCGTCATGGGCCATGTCGTCCAGGCCGGAGCCGGTCCCAATCCCGCACGGCAGGCCGCCGTCAGCGCCGGCATTCCGTTCGCCGTACCGGCGAGCACCGTCAACAAGCTCTGCCTGTCGGGTCTGCATGCCATCGCCCTGGCCGACCTCATGATCGCCTCCGGCCGCCACGAGGTGGTCGTCGCGGGCGGGATGGAGTCCATGTCGGGGGCGCCGCACCTGCTGCGCGGAGCCCGTACCGGCTGGAAGTACGGCCCTGCCGCGGTCGAGGACGCCCTCGACCGGGATGCCCTCATCTGCGCCTTCGACGGGGTCTCCATGGGTGCGGCCACCGAGCGGTACCAGCAGCCGTTCGGCTTCACCCGCGAGGAGCAGGACGAATACAGCGCACGGTCGCACCAACTCGCCCTGCGCGCCAGGGAGTCCGGAGCGCTGGACGCGGAGATCGCCCCGGTCACGGTGGCCGGGCGCCGGGGCGAGGAGACAGTGGTGGCGGCCGACGAGGGGATACGGCCGGGGAGCACCGCGGAGAGCCTGGGGCGCCTGAAACCCGCCTTCTCCACCGGGGGCACGGTCACCGCGGGCAACTCCTCACAGCTCTCCGACGGCGGTGCGGCCGTCGTCGTGATGAGCGCGGAACGCGCCCGCCGGGACGGACTGACCCCGCTCGCGGAGATCGGCGCCTACGGCACCGTCGCGGGCCCCGACCCCTCCCTGCTGGTCCAGCCGGCCGGCGCGGTCCGTGACGCCCTGTCCCGGGACGGCCAGTTGAAGGCCGCAGACCTCGACCTGTTCGAGATCAACGAGGCGTTCGCCGGTGTGGCCCTGGCCTCCGTACGGGAGCTGGACATTCCGCTGGACAAGGTGAACGTCAACGGCGGCGCGATCGCCCTGGGACACCCGGTCGGCATGACCGGCACCCGGCTGGTGCTGACCCTCGCGACAGAACTGGGGCGGCGCGGAGGCGGTACCGGAGCGGCGGCCCTGTGCGGGGGCGGCGGCCAGGGCGACGCGCTGCTGCTGCACGTACCACCGCGAGCCTGACCCCGCACCTCCCGCCCGCGTCCATCCCCACATCCGTACGAGACCAGGTTGACCCACCATGACCGACCAGCTGCCCCTGGACGAGGAGACCCTCGTCGTGGCGACCCGTACCCACGTCGCCGACGGCGTCGTCTCCCTCACCCTGTGCCGCCCGGACGGCCGGCCGCTCCCGTCCTGGACGCCGGGAGCGCACATCGATCTGCTTCTGGACGGCGGCCTGATCCGCCAGTACTCGCTGTGCGGAGATCCCGCCGAACCGGACGCGTGGCGCATCGCCGTCCTGCGTGAGCCGCAGGGCCGCGGCGGCTCCGCGTACGTCCACGACCACCTGCCGGAAGGCACCGCCGTGCGCGTCCGCGGGCCGCGGAACAACTTCCCGCTGCGGCCGACCCCGCGCCATCTGTTCATCGCCGGCGGCGTCGGCATCACACCGATCCTGCCGATGGTCGAGGCCGCCGAGGCGGCCGAGGCCGACTGGCGTCTGATGTACGGCGGCCGCACCCGCACCTCCATGGCGTTCCTGGACCGACTCACGCCCTACGGGGACCGTGTGCTCGTCCGCCCACAGGACGAGTACGGCCTGCTGGACCTCGGGGCCTTCCTCGGCTCACCCGAGGAGGGCACCCTGGTGCACGCCTGCGGCCCCGAACCCCTGCTGCGCGCGGTGCAGGAGCAGTGCGCCGACTGGCCGGCCGGCACGCTGGGCATCGAGCGGTTCGCCCCGGCGCAGGCAGCCGAAGCCCGCCCCGCCGCGGCTTTCGAGGTGGTGCTCGCCCGCGCCGGGCTCACTCTCACCGTGCCGCCCGACCGCTCGGTGCTCGAATCCCTCGAGGAGGCAGGCGTCGACGTGGACTTCTCCTGCCGCGAAGGCACCTGCGGCACCTGCGAGACCGACGTCCTCGATGGCACGCCCGACCACCGGGACTCCCTGCTCAGTGAGGACGAGCGGGCCACCGGCGACACCATGCTCATCTGCGTCTCCCGCTCATGCGGGCCTCGCCTCGTCCTCGACCTGTGACCGGCCCGACACGGCACTGCCTGCACACTCCGTACTACGGAACCGCGACTGTGCACTGACTGTCCGGATTCCGCCCGAAGTGCCACGCTGGGGGCACGAGAGGTATCCGCCGAGGGAACTCGGGAGGGCCACGATGGGACGTGACGTGCCGGCCCTGGTGTTCACGCGGGAGGACCGCCGTCGGTACCGGGACAAGATGCACACCTGCCTCGATGTGCTGGCGCAGATGTTGCGCGAGTCGGCTTTCGAGAGCGAGCGCCCCCAGGTCGGGCTGGAGATCGAGCTCAATCTGGTGGACGCCGACGGGCTGCCGGTGATGCGGAACACCGAGGTTCTCCAGGCGATCGCCGACCCCGCCTGGGCGAGCGAACTGGGCCGCTTCAACCTGGAGATCAATATCCCGCCCCGGCAGCTCACCGCCGGGGGGCCAGGCGACTGGGAGCAGACGATCCGCGATGCGCTCAACCACGCCGAGGAACGCGCCTCGGCCGTGGGCGCACACCTGATCATGGTCGGCATTCTGCCGACCCTGGGGGAGGCGGACGTGGGGGAGACCGCCCTGTCCGGCGATCCGCGCTACCGGCTGCTCAACGAGCAGATCTTCGCGGCGCGGGGTGAGGACCTGCGGATCAGAGTGGACGGCGTGGAGCGCCTGTCGATGTACGCCGACGCCATCACGCCCGAGGCCGCCTGCACCAGCACCCAGTTCCATCTGCAGGTCGATCCGAAGCAGTTCGCGGACTACTGGAACGCGGCCCAGGCCATCGCGGGCGTACAGATCGCCCTGGCGGCGAACTCGCCCTTCCTCTTCGGCAGGGAGCTGTGGCGCGAGACCCGCATCCCCCTGTTCGAGCAGGCCACCGACACCCGCCCCGAGGAGATCAAGGCCCAGGGCGTACGACCCCGGGTGTGGTTCGGAGAGCGGTGGATCACCAGCGTCTTCGACCTCTTCGAGGAGAACGTACGGTACTACCCGGCACTGCTGCCCCTGTGCGACGACGAGGACCCGCAACAGGCGCTCGACCAAGGCAGCGTTCCGCAACTGGGGGAACTGACGCTGCACAACGGCACCATCTACCGGTGGAACCGCCCCGTCTACGCCGTCACCGACGGCCGACCACATCTGCGCATCGAGAACCGGGTCCTGCCCGCCGGCCCCACCGTGGCCGACATCATCGCCAACGGAGCCTTCTACTACGGCCTGACCCGTGCCCTCGTCGACGAGGACCGGCCGGTGTGGACACGGATGTCCTTCGCGGTCGCCGAGGAGAATCTGCACACCGCGGCCCGCGACGGCATCGACGCCCGCCTCTACTGGCCCGGCACGGGCGAAGTACCCGTCACGGAACTGGTGTTGCGCCGCCTGCTGCCCCTGGCCCACCGCGGCCTTGAGCTGACCGGCATGGACGCGGAGTGGCGCGAACCCCTGCTGGGGATCATCGAGCAGCGCTGCGTCACCGCCCGCAACGGCGCCCTGTGGCAGGCGGAGACGGTCCACCACCTCGAGAAAGCCGACACCTCCGACCGGTGGGAGGCGCTCAGGCAGATGACCACGACGTACATGGACTACATGCACATGAACGCACCCGCGCACACGTGGCCCGTGGACTGACACCCGTCGGCTTCACCAGGCGGCGTCTCCTCGCCACTCCTCGGCAGCCGTCAGCGGAACCGGAACGGGTGGCTCTGCCGACGTCGTCAGCTCGATCCGTCGCCCCTCGGCCGACGAGCGGAGGAGGACGCTCATCGTCTCCAGCACGTGCAGGGCGAGATCGCCGTTCGCGCGAGGCGCCCGCTGCCCGTCGGCGGCGATGAAGTCGAGCAGTCCGACGCCCCGTGCGCCTCCGGCGTAGCCCGCCGACGTCGGAAGCGTGCGCCACTGCGTGTCGCCGAGTTCGAAGAGCCGCACCTCGCCGTCGAAACCGTTCGGATCCGGAACCGTGAGGGTCCCCGTCTCGCCGTGGACCTCGATCGGCGCGGCCGTGGTGGCCACGCCGTCGAAGCTCGTCGTGATCGTCGTCAGAGTCCCGCCCACGTGCTCGAGCACACCGGAGACATGGCTGTCCACCTCGACCGGTATCCGCTCGCCCGCGCGCGGACCGGAGCCGATGACGCGCTCGCCGCGGAGCCGGCCGGCCGCCCCGATCACGGCACGCACCGGACCCAGCAGATGGACGAGCGATGCCAGGTAGTACGGGCCCATGTCCAGCAGGGGGCCACCCCCGGCGGTGTAGTAGAAGTCGGGGTGGGGGTGCCAGCGCTCGTGTCCCGGGGTGACCATGACGGCCGAGGCGAACAGAGGGCGTCCGATGCTTCCCGCCGTCACGGCCGCCCGTGCCGTCTGGATTCCGGTGCCCAGGACGGTGTCCGGCGCGCACCCCACACCGACGCCCGCCTTCGCGGCGGCCTCCATGACGGCGTGGGCGTCGGGGAGGGTCGCGGCCAGCGGCTTCTCTCCGTAGACGTTCTTGCCGTGGCCGATGGCGCCGAGGGCGATCTGGGCATGGGCCGCGGGAACGGTGAGGTTCAGCACCGTGTCCACGTCCGGGCTGCTCAGCAACTCCTCGACGGTCAGCGCCTCGACGCCGGGCAGTTCGGCGGCGACCGCCGCAGACCGGGAGGCGTCGAGGTCGGCGACCGCGGTGACGCGAACGGCGGGATGGCCGCGGAGCGTGTCCAGGTACGCGCGGGAGATGACTCCGAGACCTACGACGCCGATGCGGTGCGCGTCGCCCACAGCATGCCCCTCTCGATGATGGTGCGGATGTTGGGGTTCTCCAGCACGTCGAGGCTGTGCCCCGGTGTCGTCACCACGATGCGCCCGGCGCCCCACCGGCGGGTCCAGACCGCAGGCGAGCAGGCCGGTCGGTGCCAGGGCTGCCACGGCCGGGTGGGATGGGTGGTGGTGGCCAGCACATCGATCAAGTCGTCGTGAAGCACCCAGTACTGCTCGGTGTCCAGCTCGAAATCCTCGATGCCCGCGGTGATGGGGTGGTCGCGGCCGGGCTCGGTGATGTTGATGCTGTGCGGCAGGTAGTTGTCCTCCGCCTCACCCCGGCGCTCGCACGGTTCCTTGCCCGGGTGGGTCGCGAACTGGCCTCCCACCAGGTGGAGATAGTCGGAGGAGGCGCGGAACGAGTCGGCGATGCCGCCGTGCCAGCCAGTGAAGCCGGTGCCGGCCACGACCGCCGCGCTCAGTCCCGCCAGTTGCTCGGGGGCGATCTCCGACATGGTGATGCACTGCACGACCAGGTCGGTGGCGGCCATCTCGGCGGTGTCGGCGTAGACGTCGGTCGACTCCTCGACCCGCACGGTGTATCCGTTGCTCTGAAGGAAGGGCAGGAACAGCTTCGTGGCCTCGATCGGCTGGTGCCCCTCCCATCCGCCTCTGACCACCAGCGCTTTCTTCGGCGTCATCTTGTCCCTTCATGGGGCCCGTAGAACAGCGCCATCACTATGCGTCAGCCGCCCGCGCCCCCGAAAGGGGTGCCGGACATCGCGAAAGTTTCGCGAACCGGACGGACCGACAGAGTCCACCCGCCCGATCACGCGGCGCGAGTGACCGCTCTGCGTCCCAACTGCGCGCCGAGTTCGGGCTTGTCGCCGTACTCCCGGGTCTGGCACGATCGCTGCTCCCTGTCGCGAACGGCAACAGGTGGAGCCGTCCAGGAGGTCCGGTGCGTAGACGCTGGCTGTTGATATCGGCGGCCGCGGCACTCATCGTCGTCTCCTTGACCGTGGCGCTCCTCCCCGACAACAAGGCCGACGACGGACGAGCCGCGGCCAAGCCTTCGGCCCGTACTCAAGCGAACGTCCCGCCCGCGACGGGCTCCCCGACCGCGTCCCCCCGCGCCACCGCCGCGTCGCCGAAGCCGTCGGCCAAACGCACCCCGCCGAAAAAGTCCCCCCGCCCGACCGCCACGCCGACGAAGCCCCCGGCCGCGGACACCCCCCAAACGCCGTCCGGCGCCGCGCCGTTGGCGGGACGCATACGGCCAGGCGCCACCTACCGAGGCATCGCCACCTTCTACGACACGGACGGCACGGGCGCCTGCCTGTACGACGCGAGCGACGATGTCATGACCGCCGCGATGAACACCACGGACTACGAGACGGCGAAGGCGTGCGGCGCGTACGTACTCGTGCGGGCAGCCAACGGGACCTCCGTCACCGTCCGCATCACCAACGAATGCCCGGGGGCGTGCGCACCCGGCCAAATCGACCTCAGCGCCCAGGCCTTCGCCAAACTCGCCGACCCCACGCTCGGCCAGATCCCGATCACCTGGAAGCTGCTCAGCCCCAGCGCCGCCGACACGCTCTCGATCCGATACAAGACCGGGTCCACCCAATACTGGTGCGGCATCCAGGTCATCGGCCACCGTAATCCGGTAGCCCGGCTCGAGGTCCGCACGAGCAGTGGCTGGACTCGACTGCCGCGCACCGAATTCAACTACTTCATCTCCGACAACGGCACCGGGTGCGGCGGCGCGCTCAGGATCACCGACATCTACGGAGAGCAACTCACGGTCAACGGGACCACGATCCAGCCGGACGCCGTGCAGCCGACCCGGGTCCAGTTCGCCAAGCACTGACCCCGCTGGCGGCCGCGTGCCTGTTGCGGGGTTCCGCACTCCGATCCGTTGACATGCTCAAAACACCTGATTAGCATTCAGGAAATCTTGGAAAGCGCTTTCTCTCTGCTCGTGCCTCTGCATTCACACCTTCGTGCATCCGACGCGCGGGGGTGCATCTCCTGACGGGAGAGTGCCGACATGCACTCGAGGAACCGCAAGACGGCGTCGTTCCCGAAGACGTCCGCAAGGAAGCGTCCATTACGCACCGCACGCGGCGTTCCCGCTCTCGCGCTCGCCCTGCTGCTCGGCACGATGGTGGTGCCGGCAGGCAGCGGCAGTGCCACCGCGCAGACGTCTACGCCACAGGCCGAGACCTCGCCCACCGGCTTCGCCGCGGTCAACGCGCTCGGCCAGAACGGCACCACCGGTGGCGTCGGCGGCCCGACCGTCACCGCCACCAACACCGAGCAGTTCCTGGAGTACATCGACACGACCGGTCCGCTGGTCATCCAGGTTCAGGGCACCATCGACATCACCAGCAAGCAGGGCGTGCGCCCGAACAAGACCATCGTCGGAGTCGGTTCCTCGGCCGTCATCAACGGCGGCGGCCTGGACTTCTACCGCTCGTACAACGTCATCGTGCGGAACATCAAGTTCACCAATGCCGAGGACGACGCGGTCAACGTCGGCCAGGAGTCGCACCACATCTGGATCGACCACAACGAGTTCGTCGGGGCCGTCGACGGGGCGATCGACATCGTCCGCGGCTCCGAGTACGTCACCGTGTCCTGGAACTGGTTCAACAAGACCGACAAGAGCATGCTGCTCGGCCACTCCGACAGCAACAGCGGCCAGGACACCGGCAAGTTGAAGGTCTCCATCCACCACAACTTCTTCGACGGCTCACGGCAGCGGCATCCGCGCGTACGGTTCGGCGAACCGGTGCACGTCTACAACAACTACTACAAGGGGAACGCCCTTTACGGCGTCGCGTCGACCATGAACGCAGGTGTGCTCGTCGAGGGCAACCACTTCGAAGGCGTTGAGTACCCCTGCTACTCCGCCTCCGGGTACGACGAGTCGGGGCCGGGCCGACTGGTGCAGCGGGGCAACGTCTTCACCGGGTCCGGTACGTGCGAGACCAACGGCACCGTGACCGAGCCGCGCACCTACTACTCGTACACGCTGGACCCGGCTGCCGACGTGCCCTCGCTCGTACGGGCCGGGGCGGGCGTCGGAAAGATCGGCGGCTGAGCGCCTCCGGGCCAGGCCCACGACTTCCGTCCGCAGCACGACGGACGGACTGATCTGCCGTCGCCCCACACCCGACGGCCTCTACCCCCACAGGAGGACCCTCCCATGAGCCGACGACGACGGACGCCCGTGCCCACCGAGCGACCATCCATACCCTGGCGCAACAAGGCGGCCGTGGCCGTGGCCGTGCTCGCAGCCGCCGCGCTGGCCGGGCCTGGCGTTGCGCAGGCCACCCCGCAAGCCGCCCCGCACGTCGCCGCAGCATCGCAGGAACGGGTGGCGGCGGCCACCATCACCTGGAACCTCGAGCGCGCGAGCAACCCCACCTCGGACCAACAGGACGCCTACAACCGCATCACGGCGGCCATGAACGCCGCGGTGGCCCGCTACAACAACCTCAGCGACCTGGGCAAGTCCATCACCGTCCGCTACGACCCGGGCGTGCCCACCGCCGACGGCAACATCAACGGAACCATCCGCTTCGGCAGCAACCGCAGCTACATGACCGAGCGGACCGCACTGCACGAGATCGCCCACACCATCGGCGTGGGGACGAGCTCGGGCTGGTCCCGCCTCGGCGGCAGCGGCACCTGGACCGGCGCGCAGGCCACGGCACTGGTCAGGCAGTTCGACGGTTCGGGTGCCAAACTGTCCACGGGCGGTGGCCACTTCTGGCCGTACGGACTGAACTACGAGAACGAGTTCTCGAACGCGGCGGCCGATCGTCATGTCCAGATCGTCGCCGCCATGGTGCGCGACGGTATGTGACCCAAGGGGCCGGCCGGTGCTGGGGAGCGGCCGGCGCTCCCCAGTACGTCGGCGGGAGAACGGTCAGTCGGTCTTCGGTTCCGCCTGCTGCAGGACCTCCATGGTCCACACGGTCGACCCGGACGCAGCCGGCTTGGGGCGGTCGCTCCCGCCCTGGTGTGCTTCCTTCATCGAACCCTCCATCCAGGCCTGGAACGACTCCTCGTCACGCCACCGGGTGTAGACGAGGTAGTTGTCCGTGCCGTCGACCGGGCGGAGGAGTTCGAACCACTCGAAGCCGTCGGCACTCTCGACGAGTCCGGCTCGCGAGGCGAAGCGCTTCTCCAGCGTCTCGCGCTGCTCGGCCGGCACGGTGAGGATGTTGATCTTGACGATGCTCATGGGTTCATCCTGCCGCACAGAACGTCAGCGGTGGCGGGCGACCCCGCCCCGTCGACCCGTGTCACCGGATCAGTCGCCCAGCACCCGGCGCAGGTACGCGTTGCCGAAGCGCCGGTCGGGATCGAGGCGGTCGCGCAGAGCGGTGAACTCGGCGAAACGCGGATACGCCTTGGCGAAGTCGTCAGCGCCTCGCGTATGCAGCTTGCCCCAGTGTGGGCGGCCGTCGTGGGCGGTGAAGATGCGTTCCGCGGCCGAGAAGTACTGGTGGTACGGCGTGCCCCGGTACACGTGGACGGCGATGTAGGCGCTCTCGCGGGCCGACGCCGTGGAGAGCGTGATGTCGTCCGCGGGCGCGGTGCGCACCTCCACGGGGAAGCTGATCCGCAGCGGGGAGCGGTCGATCATGGCCTTCAGTTCGCGCAGCGTGTCGACGAGGGCCGCGCGTGGGACGGCGTACTCCATCTCTGTGAAGCGCACCCGGCGCGGGGAAGTGAAGACCTTGTAGGGAATGTCCGTGTAGGCGCGGGCGGAAAGGGCCCGGCTGGAGATCTTCGCGATCGTCGGGATGGTCGCGGGCACGGCACGGCCCAGTGAATTGGCTGCCTGGAAGAGGCCGTTGGAAAGGAACTCGTCCTCGAAGAGGCCACTGATTCTGCCGACCGGCTTCTCCGGGCCCGCGCTGCGGTTGTTGCGTTTGGTGTTGCAGTTGTCGGTGTGCGGGAACCAGTAGAACTCGAAGTGCTCGTTCTCCGCGTGGAGTTCGTCGAAAGTGCTGGTGACCTCGTCGAAGGTCATCGGCTCCTCGCGGGCCGTGAGCAGAAAAAGGGGCTCTACGGAGAAGGTGATCGCGGTGACGACACCCAGGGCGCCGAGTCCGATGCGGGCCGCCGCGAAGACATCCGGGTTCTCCTTCTCCGAGCAGGTGAGCAAGGAGCCGTCCGCCGTCACCAGTTCAAGGCCGCGGACCTGTGCCGCGATCGACGCCGACTCGCGGCCGGTGCCATGGGTGCCCGTACTGATCGCGCCCGAGACCGTCTGCTCCATGATGTCGCCCATGTTCGTGAGCGACAGGCCTTCCCGGGCCAGGACCAGGTTCAGGGTCCTGAGCCGCGTGCCCGCCTCCACGGTCACGGTCCTGGCCTCGCGGTCGATGGCGCGGATGCCGGTGAGGCGGTCGGGCCGTATCAGGATGCCGTCGGTCGCGGCGGCCGGTGTGAAGGAGTGGCCGCTGCCCACGGGCTTCACCGTCAGGTTGTCCTCGGCTGCCTGTCGCACGATGGCGCGGAGTTCCTCGACCGAGGCGGGAGTGACGTCGCGTGCCGGGTGGGCGGTGACGTTCCCGTCCCAGTTCCGCCACACGCTCCTGTGCTCGGACGCCTTGTCTCGGGGCGTACGGTAGCGGGTTGTCTCCACGACCTTCCTTCCTGCTCGTTGCGGAACTGGCTGCGAAACTTGATGAGTTGGCGGGTCAGAGGAAGGCGTGTCCCTCGCCGCGATACGTCGGGACCTGGTCGACGACCTCTCCGCCCGCCACCAGATGGAGTGTGTTCACGCGCTCGCACAGCTCGCCCGCCTTGGCGTGCCGGAACCACACGTGGTCACCGAGCCGCAGTCCATGCGCCGCCCTGCCGAGTACGGGTGTCTGGACTTCGCCCGCGCCCTCCATGGGGTTCATCCGCAGGCCCTGGGGCCAACTCAGGGTGGGCAGCCGGTCCTTGCCGTGCGGGCCGGAGGCGACCCAGCCGCCGCCGAGGACGGTGGCGATCCGGTCGGACGGGCGGCGTACGACCGACATGACGAAGTAGGCGGCGGGCCGCGGGCGGAAGTGCCGGTAGAAGTCGAACAGTCCCGGCCCGTAGAGCCCTGATCCCGCACCGACCTCGGTGATCACGTGCTCCGACGCGGTCTGCTCGATGGAGCCGGTGCCGCCGCCGTTGACGAACTCCAATGGCTGCACGGCCTCGACGGCGGCGATGGCCGCGGCGCGCCGTTCGGCCAGCTCCCGGGCGGAGAAGCGCTGCATGGCGCGGAGCGCGGCACGCTTGAGGGGAGACCCCGGCTGGTTGTCACCGAGGCCGGCGATCTGGCCCTCGTACGACATGACCCCGGCGAGGTGGAAACCGGGTCGGCCCACGATCGTCCTGGCGAGTTCCGCGGCCTGCCCCGGAGTGTGCACGGGAGAGCGGTACGGGCCCAGGTGGAGGCGTCCACCGGCCAGTTCCAGCGAGGCGTCCAGGTCGATGCAGAGGCGGAGGTCCGGTCGGCCCCCGCCCAACACGTCGTCCATGAAGTCGAGTTGGCCGATGGAGTCGACCATGAGCGTGATACGTGACGCCGCGCGCTCGTCCTTCGCCAGTTGCCGCAACGCGGTGCGGTCCGTGGTCGGATAGCCGATGACCACGTCTTCGTGCTCCTGAGCCAGCCACAGGGCTTCGGGCAGGGTGAAGGCGAGAATGCCGCGGTAGCCCTCCCGCTGGACCGCGCGCCGGATCAGATGGCGGCTGCGGACCGACTTGCTGGCCAGCCGGATGGTGGCGCGTGAGCCGGTCCGGTGTGCCAGATCGGCGGCGTTGGCGTCGAAGGCGTCCAGGTCCACCACGGCGAACGGCGGATCCAAGTGCTCGGTGGCCCGGTCGAGTTGAGCCATCCGGACCTCGCTGAGACCGACGAGGACGGAAGTGGCCGATGCCGTCTGTTGCATTCCAGAGGCTCCCTGCTGACGCGGGGCTTACGTTGCCCGGGCTGAGTTGGTCACTCGTACAAGACGCTTGACCCGTACGGATGACCGTCTCATTCCGAATGAACAGAAGTCAACGTTCTGGAGGCACGGAGACAGGAAGCCGCGGAGACAGGGAGGCACGGAGACGGGGAGGCACGGAGACGGGGAAGTGGGCATGGCGAAGCTCTTCGCCTCCGAAGCGGAGTATGAGCAGGGGAGTGTCAGTCGTCCTCGCCGACGAGGGTCATGAGGTGCTCGCCCGCCAGGCGGAGGACCTCACGGCTGTGCTCGCTGTTGCGGTCGGCCAGCCAGCACAGCGTCACGCCGTCCAGCACCGCGTTGAGGTAGCGGGCCAGGACGGGAAGGGGCACGGTCCACCGGATTCCCGCGCTTTCGGCGGCTTTCACGAGGAACTCCTGGTGGACTTCCAGGTAGTGGTCGTACTGCCGGCGAGCCAGTTCCTCGAATCCGGCCTGGCGCAGGGCGTAGTGGGTGAGTTCGTAGCCCACCTGGTGCTCTCCCGGGCTGAGTTCCACACCCTCCCAGAAGGTGAACAGGGTCTTGGTGACGCGCGCGCCGAGGTCGTCGCCCTCTGCCGCGAACACGTCCCTGGCCTTGGCGACGCTGCTGTCCGTGAGGCGGGTGATGACCTCTTGCAGAAGCTCCTCGCGCGAGTTGAAGCAGTAGTGGAAGACGCCGAGCGGCATGTTCGCCTCGCCCACGATGGCGCGTGTCGTGGCCTTGGTGACGCCGTCGCGGACCATGACGCGGATCGCCGCGGCGATCAGTTGTTCCCGTCGATCCTTCGCTGCCATGCGAGCCATCCGGCCGCCGCTCCTTCGAGAGTGAATGCGCAAGACTGATTGCGCACGAGCATGCTATCGCGGTGTCTTGGACGCTCGACCAACATAACGGCGCCGGCGCGCTCGCACAGCAGCCGGTCGACCGCGGTCTCTCTCGCAAGAACACTCAGCCAGCCCTTCCCCGAGCAGTGCGCGACGATGGAGCCATGTCAGCCATCCAGTCGGCCATCCGGGGAGAGCACGGCGTGAGCCATGTCGAGAACGAGCTGAACAGTCAGCCCGAGTGCTGGATCCGGGCGGCAGAGCAGGCCGCGGAGCACACGGCCGTGCTGCCCGCTGCGGGGGAGCGGGTCGCGATCGTGGGGTGCGGTACGTCGTGGTTCATGGCGCAGGCTGCCGCCGCGCTGCGCGAACAGGCGGGCCAGGGCGAGACGGACGCCTTCGCCGCCTCCGAGTTCCCGTACGGGCGGACGTACGACCGCGTCCTTGCCCTCACCCGCTCCGGCACCACCACCGAGGTGCTCGACCTCCTCGGCCGGCTGAAGGGCCGTACACGCACGGTCGCGATCACCGCGGATCCGCGAACTCCCGTGATGCAGGCGGCGGATGACGTGATCGTGCTCGACTTCGCCGACGAACGGTCCGTGGTGCAGACCCGGTTCGCGACCACCGCGCTCACGCTGCTGCGGGCCCACTTCGGCCTGCACACCGAGGCTGTCGTCGCCGATGCCCGCACCGCGCTGTCGGTGCCGCTGCCCGAAGGGCTGGTCGACTGCACGCAGTTCACGTTCCTGGGCCGCGGCTGGAGCGTGGGGCTCGGATACGAAGCCGGGCTCAAGATGCGCGAGGCCTCGCTGGCCTGGGCCGAGGCCTATCCGGCGATGGAGTACCGGCACGGCCCCATAAGCGTCACCTCCGCCGGAACCGCGACCTGGATGCTCGGCGAGGCGCCGGACGGTCTGGCCGGACAGGTGCGGGCCACGGGCGGGTTGTGGGTCGAGGGCAGGCTCGACCCGCTCGCCGAACTCGTCCGCGCCCAGCGACTCGCCGTGGCCGTAGCCGCGGCCCGTGGCCTCGACCCCGACCGGCCGCGCCACCTCACCCGCTCGGTCATCCTCACCGCACCCTGACCGGCGATCCCCGTCACGCCGAAAGGAGAGGCTGTGCCCCTCGCAGCAACCGGTGAGCTGGTCACCCGGGCGGCCACGGAACGCACCGCTGTCGTCGCGTTCAACATCATCACGCTGGAGCACATCGAAGCCGTCGTCGCCGGTGCCGAATCCGTGGACGCCCCCGTCATCCTCCAAGTCAGCGAGAACGCCGTGAAGTTCCGCCGCGGACGGCTGCTCCCGCTGGCCCGCGCCGCGACCGCGGCGGCGGAACAGGCCTCCGTGCCCGTCGCGTTGCACCTCGACCACGTGCAGAGCGATGGCCTGCTGCGACAGGCACCCGACGCCGGATTCAGCTCCGTGATGTACGACGCCTCGCGGCTGCCGTACGCCGAGAACCTCACCGCCACGCGGACCGCCGTCCACTGGGCTCATGACCAAGGGCTATGGATCGAGGCCGAGTTGGGGGAGGTCGGCGGCAAGAACGGTCGGCCACCGCTGGACGCCCACGCCCCCGCCGCTCGGACGGATCCCGCCGAGGCACGCGCCTTCGTCGCCGACTCCGGCGTGGACGCCCTCGCCGTGGCGATCGGCAGCGCCCACGCGATGACCACCCGCACCGCCGTCCTCGACCACGACCTCCTCAAACGACTCGCCGCCCTCGACGTACCGCTCGTCCTGCACGGCTCCTCCGGCCTCCCCGACACCGAGCTGACGGCGGCCGTCACCGGCGGCATCACCAAGGTCAACTTCGGAACAGCCCTGAACCTCGCGATGACCGGGGCGATCCGCGACTTCCTCACCGCACACCCCGACGCGGTCGACTCACGCGCGTACCTGACAGTGGCGCGCGAGGCGATGACGGAGGCGGTGGCGCGGATCATGAGGGTGGTACGAGCCCGCTGAGCTTCGCACAGAAGCACCACGAAGGCCCATCGAGTAGCTGGTAGTGCTCGGTGTCGCTGGTAGTTTTTCACTATGCGGGAGACGGAGGTCCACCTCGGGGAGCCGCCCGTCGTGGTGAACGCCGGAGTGGGCGTGCACGGCGTCGCGAGCCGTACCGATGTGTTCCGGCTGCCCGAGCTGTGGCAGCTGCACCTGTACCAGTACGACGCCGAGCTGATCGTCGACGGCACGTCGCACGCCGTCCGCCCCGGCCGGGTCAGTCTCATACCGCCCGGCACGACGGTCCGTTTCCGCTACCAGGGCCGCTCCGAACACCTCTACGCGCATCTGCGTATCGCCCCTGTCGGACCGCCGCGCACTCTCCCCGTCATGCAGGACGCAGGACCCGAACTCCCCACACTCACCGGCCTGTTGCTCCAGGCGATCGCCTCCGTGCCCGGCGCGCCCGAACACACCCGGGCCGAGATCTGGACGGCTCTGTGGCGCATCGCCCACCTCACACCGGACCCGGAGCGCCCCGGTCCGCACCCGGCCGTCACCGCCGCGATCGCGTACATCGAGGCGAACCTGGCCGCCCCGCTCACCGTGCCCGCCGTCGCCCGCGCCGCGGGCGTCTCGCACAACCACCTCACCCGGCTCTTCCGCACCACGACGGGCGGCACGGTCGTCGCCTACATCCGCCGCCGCAGACTGGACCGCGCCCACCACCTGCTGCGCGCCTCGACCCTCTCCATCCCGGCCGTCGCCGCGTCCGTCGGCATCCCCGACCTGCAGGCCTTCAACAAGGCGTGCCGACGCGAACTGGGAGCCTCGCCACGTGCCCTGCGCGGCGAGACCGGCCCGCTGTCTGGTGCTACTTCCTGACGGCCTTCAGGATCACGAACTTCGCATCGCTGGCGACGACTTGGCTGTTGCCGAAGAGGCGGCGCAGCTTCACGTGGTAGCCGAGGTGCCGGTTGCCGACCACCCATAGCTCGCCGCCCGGTCGCAGTGCCCGGCGCGCTCCGGTGAACATCCGCCAGGCCGTGGCGTCGGTCGTCGCCTGGTGCGAGTGGAAGGGCGGGTTGGTGAGCACGAGGTCGACGCTCGCGGGCGGGACGCCGGTCAGCCCGTCGCCGACGAGGAACTCCGCCTTGCCGACGGTCCCATCGGAGTTAGCGCGGTACGTCGCCTCCGCCGAGGCCACCGCCTGGTACGACTCGTCCACGAACAGCACGTCGGCTTCCGGGTCGGCCAGCGCCATCGCCGTACCGACCACGCCGTTGCCGCAGCCCAGGTCCACCACGCGCCCGGCCCCGGGCCCGTACGGCAGATGCTGGAGGAAGAACCGTGTGCCGATGTCGAGGCGCTCGGCGCAGAAGACGCCCGCGTGGTTGACGACGGTGCGGCCGGAGACGGGACCGATGCCGTCGGGCAGTGTGTAGGTGTGCGGCCAGGGGTTCTTCGGCCGGGTGAGCGCGGGGTCCGGTTCGCAGAAGATCAGCCGGGCCTTCTTCTCGGCCAGGGAGGTCCTGGTCGGGCCGAGGATCCGCTCGAACAGCCGCAGTGTCGAGGTGTGGATCTCCTTGACCATGCCGGTACCGACGACGACCGTCCCCTCGTGCACGCCGGGCGCCAGCCGCAGCAGCTGGTCCTCCAGGAGCGCGAGGCTCTTGGGTACGCGGATCAGGAGCACGTCGATGCGTACGGGCGGCGGGTCCTGGGTGGTGAGCAGGCGCACCGAGTCCGCGTCGACGCCGTTGCGTGCGAGGTTCGCGCGGGTCGCCTCCTGGGCGAGGAACGAGTCCGTGATCTGCACCGGCCGCAGCGAGTGAAGGGCGGTGACGAGAGCGCCCCAGCGGTCGCCCACCACGACGACGGTTCCGTCGAGCGGCTGTCCTCGCTCCGCGAGTTCCGCGAGATGACTCAGCAGATACGCGTCGGAGGCGTCCCAGGCGCGCAGCCGGTCACGGGGGTCTTCGGGGAAGCGGGCAAGCTCGGGCTCGCCCCATGGTGTCGTCATACGGTCGGTCATCGTGGGCCCCAGGCTAGCCGAGCCGCAGCTCATGGGGATTTCGGCGTGACATCCGGGGGCCCTGCGCGACGATGGAGCCATGGACAGCGAGCTGTTTCCCCGGAGCCGTACGGAGGTCGCGCCAGGCGCGGTGCACGTGCCGGACTGGGCCGATGCCGGGCGCCAGCGTGAACTGCTGGAAGCCTGCCGCGACTGGTCGCGCCCGCCCGCCGGCCTGCGCACGGTCCACACACCAGGCGGTGGCACGATGACGTCCCGGCAGGTCTGCCTCGGCTGGCACTGGTATCCGTACGGGTACGCGCGCACGGTCGTCGACGGCGACGGCGCACCCGTGAAGCCGTTCCCGGAATGGCTGGGCGAACTCGGCCGTCGCGCGGTGGCCGATGCCCTCGGGGGCGACGATGCCTTTGCGGGCGAGCCGACAGCCCCGTACGACATCGCCCTGATCAACTTCTACGACGCCGACGCCCGCATGGGCATGCACCGCGACAGCGACGAGAAGTCCGACGCCCCGGTGGTGTCGCTGAGTCTCGGCGACACGTGCGTCTTCCGCTTCGGCAACACGGAGTCGCGTACACGCCCGTACACGGACGTGGAGCTGCGCAGCGGCGACCTCTTCGTCTTCGGCGGCCCCGCCCGGCTCGCCTATCACGGCGTACCGCGCGTGCACCCGGGCACCGCGCCCCCGGAACTTGGCCTCACGGGCAGACTCAACATCACGCTGCGGGCCAGCGGCTTCTAGGCCACTTCCAGGCCCCGTACTTCCAGCCGGATCCCCATCAGAGCGGATCATGGGAGACTCCCCCTCATGAACGGCAAGCCGACCCCCCGAGCAGCGGGAGAAGGAACCACAAGGACCCGGCTGGACCGCGGACGCGGCGCGCTCGGGCCCGCGTTGGAGCTCGTGCACACGGGACGCGCGCCGACGCGGGCCGTGCTCACCGCCGAACTGGGGGTCACGCGGGCGACGGCGGGCGCGGTGGCCGCGGAGCTCGAAGCGCTCGGGCTGATCCGGGTCGACGCCCGCCCCGGCGCCGCCGCCGGCTCGCAGGGCCGACCCTCGCACCGGCTCCGACTCGCCGAGGACGGGCCCGTCGCCCTCGCCGCCCAGGTGCACGCCGACGGCTTCCGCGCGGCGCTGGTCGGGCTCGGCGGCCGTATCGTCGCGACCGCGCCCGGCTGCGAGATCGTCGACGCCGACCCGGCGAAGGTGCTCGGCTCGGTCGTCGACGCGGGCGCCCAGCTCCTCCAGCAGACGGGACGCCACTGCGTGGGCGCCGGACTCGCCGTGCCGTCCGCCGTCGCCGAACCCGAGGGCACGGCCCTCAACCCGCTCCATCTGGCCTGGCCGGCCGGCGCACCCGTACGGGAGATCTTCGCGGAGCGGATCCACGCGGCCGGGATCACCGGCCCCGCGTTCGCCGCCAACGACGTCAACCTCGCCGCACTCGCCGAGCACCGTCACGGCGCGGGCCGCGGCGCCCGCGACCTGCTGTGCGTGGCCACAGGACACCGCGGCGTCGGCGGCGCGCTCGTGCTCGACGGCCGACTGCACACGGGCAGTTCGGGCCTGGCACTCGAAGTCGGCCACCTCACGGTCAACCCCGAGGGCCGCCCCTGCCACTGCGGCAGCCGCGGCTGCCTGGACGTCGAGGCGGACCCGCTCGCCTTCCTCACCGCGGCGGGCCGCGACCCCGGCCCTGAGGTCTCGCTCCTCCAAGAGGCAGGCGACCTGATCCGCAACCAGTACGCCGACCCGGCCGTCCGCACCGCCGCCGAAGCACTGATCGACCGGCTCGGCCTCGGACTGGCGGGACTGGTCAACATCCTCAACCCGGACCGCATCATCCTCGGTGGACTCCACCGCACCCTCCTCGATGCCGACCCGGAACGTCTGCGCGCCGTCGTCGCCGATCGCAGCCTGTGGGGTCAGAGCGGCGGCGTACCGATCCTCGCCTGCACGCTCGACCACAACAGCCTGGTGGGAGCGGCCGAGTTGGCGTGGCAGCCGGTGCTCGACGATCCGCTCGCCGCGCTCACGGCCCGGTAAGGCTCCAGAGCGCCGACACCAACGGCCGCCGCAGATCGGCGCGTCGTACGCACAGGCCGATCGGGAACGGCTCCGGCCCCGGAGTGGCGGGCAGCACGGTCAGACGGTCGCGCACCGCGCTGTGCTCGAGCACGAGACGGGGTACGACGCCGGTGCCGCAGCCGAGCGCGACCAGCGTCAACAGCCCTTCGTGGCCGTCGGGTTCGGCCGCCACCTCGGGCGTGACGCCCCGCGCGCGGAACCATCGGTCGGCCGCCTCGCGCACCAGTCCGCGGTGCGGCAGCACGAACGGCCCGTCGAGCCCGTCGTCCGCGCGGTCGCGGGCCGTCACAATGACCAGCTCGGTCACCGCCACCGTCCGGCTGACCAACGGCCCCGGCAGCCTCGCCGGAATGCCCGCGACCGCCGCGTCGACCTCGCCCTCGTCGAGGCGGGCGAGCGCGGCTGCCGCGTCGCCGGTGCGCAGGTCGAGGCGTACCTGCGGATGGGCGGCGCGAAAGGGTGCGAGGAGGTCGGGCAGCAGCGCCTGACAGGCCGTCACTGTCGCGAACACGGCCAGCCTGCCGGTGAGTTCGGCCGGGTCCGGGTGCTCCTCGCGGTACGTGCGCCACAACTCCAGCGCCTCCATCGCGTACGCGCGGAAGCGGTGCCCCTCCGCCGTCAGCGACACCCCGCGCGGGCCACGGTCGAAGAGCCGGTGGCCGAGCCCCGCCTCAAGGCGCTGCACGGTGCGGGTGAGTGTCGCGGGGCTGACATGACAGTCCAGACTCGTCCGGCCGAAGTTCAGCGTCTGCGCCAGATGAAGAAACAGCCGCAGCTCGCGATAGTCATTGAGCATGCCTTCACCTGCATCTTTCATCTACCGCAACACTCCGCTGCACAAGTTGCGCTTGCCGCAACACACGGGCGGAGCCTACAACTCGACCATGGCCCCGACCGTGACTTCGACGTATGCCTCCACCGTCTTCCCCCTCGAAACCATGACCGTCCCCGGCGGCACCGAGACGATCCTGCGCGGTGGCCGCCACCTCTTCCCCCTGCTACCGAAGGCCTTCGCGGGCGTCCACCGCATCGGCGTCATCGGCTGGGGTCCTCAAGGCCGCGCCCAGGCAGGCAACTTGAGGGACTCCCTCGCCGGTACGGACATCCGCGTCGCCGTCGGACTGCGCCCCGGTTCCGCCTCGGCCGCCGACGCCCGCGCGCACGGGTTCACCGAGGCGGACGGCACGCTCGGCGACTGGCTCGCCGTCACCGCCGAGAGCGATCTGCTGATCCTGCTGATCGCGGACGCCGCGCTCGCCACCCACCACCGGGAGCTCTTCGCGGCGCTGAAGCCCGGGGCCACGATCGGCCTGTCGCACGGCTTTCTGCTCGGTCATCTCCGGGAAACCGGCGGCGAGTTCCCCGCCGGACACGGGGTGATCGCCGTCTGTCCCAAGGGCATGGGCGACTCGGTGCGACGGCTGTACCGGCAGGGCGCGGAGATCAACGGCGCCGGAATCAACAGCAGTTTCGCCGTGCACGCCGACCCCGACGGGCGCGCCGTCGACCGTGCGCTGGGCTGGTCGGTCGCGCTCGGCTCCCCGTACACTTTCCGCACCACACTGGACAGCGAGTACCGCTCCGACATCGTCGGCGAGCGCGCCATCCTGCTCGGCGCCGTCCACGGCATCGTCGAGAGCCTGTACGCGCGCTTCCGCCTCGCAGGAGACGACCCGGTGACCGCGTACGAACGGTCCTGCGAGAACGTCACCGGCCCGATCGCCCGCACCATCTCCCGCTCCGGCCTGCGGGCGGTACGCGAGAACCTCGACCCGGCGGGGCGGGACACCTTCGACCGCGCGTACGCGGCGACATACGGGCCCGCCCGCGATCTCGTCGCCGAGATCTACGACGAAGTCGCCGACGGCACCGAACTGCGCAGCGTGATCCTCGCCGAACAGCGCCTCGGCACCCGCCCGATGACCGAGATCGGCGGCTCGCCCATGTGGGCGGCAGGCGACGAGGCACGCGTCCGGCGAGCCGAACGCGCCCTGCCCGTCGACCCGTTCACGGCCGGAGTGTTCATCGCCACCATGACAGCCCAGATCGACGAGTTCGCCGAGCGCGGCCACCCCTGGTCAGAAATCGTCAACGAGTCGGTCATCGAAGCCGTCGACTCACTGCTGCCGTACATGCACGCCCGCGACGTCGCGTACATGGTCGACAACTGCTCCCGCACGGCCCGCCTGGGCGCCCGCCGCTGGGGCCCGCGCTTCCAGGCGGCCTATGAGCAGATCGCCTTCCCGGCCTCCGAAAACCCGGCGGACCAGGCCCTGTTGAACGCCTTCACCACGAACCCGGCGCACGAGGCGCTGGCTGCGGCGGCCAAACTCCGGCCGTCCGTGGACATCGCCGTGGTCTAGGACGAAGGTCCGGTCGCGGCGGAGGAAACGGCGTACTGTGCCACCCCTTCGCCGAACGACCAGTCGATCGGCTCGTTCTCGATCAGGTTGATGAACACGTTCCGCGGCTCGGTCCCCGCGTAGGCCCGGGCGAGTTCGGCGATCCGCTGGTACAGCGCCTGCTTCTGCGTGGGGGTCCGCCCGGAGCGCAGGGTGATCGTGACATACACGAGGCCGTCGTCCCGGTGGATGCCGAGGTAACCGTCGTCGTAGCGCAATGTGCTGCGGCTGCCGTCATGGCCGACCAGGACCTGGAACCGGTCGTCGGGCGGGATCCCGATGGCCTCCACCAGGGCGTCGTGCACGGCACGACCTAGGGCATCGAGCCGATCGGGGTCGACTCCGAGGGCGTCTATGCGGACGAAGGGCATGGCTCTCCTTGTCGAAAAGGGTGACTTACAGGGCTTGCGGCAGCCGGTCCCGTCCCGGCGCCGACATGTGCAGCACCTCGTACACGTCGCCGTCGGCCTTGGGCGTGTCGTGCTCCCAGAGGGAGAAGCGGACGAGCTCCCAGCGGCTGGTGTCCACGGCCGCCGCCGCGAGCAGCGCGCCGTCCTCGCCGGCCAGCCGACCGGTCTCGCGTACGGCCTCCTCCGCGATCTCGGTCAACGGCACGCCGTCCGTCAGATGTTGGCGCCGCAGCACCGCGACGCGTGCGGGGGAGTGGACGGCGCCACCCTCCTCGTACGCCAGGCCGGTCCACTGCCGGACCGACGGCCGCCCGAAGTCGTCGACGATGCCCTGGAAGGGGCCTCCCCAGAGGAAGGAGTTCATGCCGGCCGCGGTGTTCCACAGGTAGAACGGCGCGTACTGGTTGACCGGCGACCCGCGCACGTCGCGCTCGCGTATCAGGTACGTCTTGAAGCCGAGGCCCTCCCAGCCGTCGAGCAGGTGCCCCTTGCGTGCGACCCGGTCGCGGATGATGGCCATGTCGTAGTCGGCGGGCAGGGTGAGCGCGTACTGCATGGCGTGCAACGAATGCCTCCTCAGGGACGGTCTTCCGGGTTGGCGGGAGCGAGCAGGGACAGCAGCCCCCGTGCACCCGCGTCGAAGGCCGAGGATGAACCGGACGCACGGGCCAGGACATAACCGCCCTGGACGGTCGCGACGACGGCAGCCGCGATCTCCTCACCGTCCAGCGAGGGCGCGAACTCGCCCTGTTCCTGGCCCTCTTCAACGATCCCGGCGAGCCGTTCCCGCAGCCAGTCGAGCGTCTCGTCGACCGGCGCGCGCAGCTCGTCGCTGGCGATCACGTCGGGGTCCATCGTGAGCCGCCCTATCGGGCAGCCGCGCAGCACGTCGCGCTCGCGCCGTAGATACGCCTCGATGCGCTCGTGCGGCGTGCCCGGCCCGTCGAGTACTCCCGCGGCGGTAGCCCGCATCTCCTCGGCTGTCCGCCGGATCGCGGCCAGGGCGAGGTCCGGCTTCCCCTTGAAGTGGTGGTACATGCTGCCCTGCCCGGCACCCGCGCGCTCCAGGATGGCCTTGGGGCTGGTGCCCACATAACCGCGCTCCCACAGCAGCTCCCGGGTGGACTCGATCAAACGCTCCGACGTGCTCATACACGTACTGTACATACTAGTAGTTACAGAAGTCGAACCCCGTAAGGAGCAACGGTGAGCAGCCCGCGTACTCCCGCGGAGGTACGCGCACTGCCGCTGGCCGTACGACGACCCGGGACCCCCTGCGGGACGACTCTCGGAAGCGACACGCAAGGACATCGCACAGCACATCGCTACCGAGGAGTTGACCGATCATGCAGACTCTCGCGCACTTCGGCGACGGCGGGCCCGGCCCGTGGATCCTGTTCTTCCCGGTGATCTGGGCACTGGTCATCGGCGGCGGCATCGCACTGCTGCGCCGCACGGTGTGGCGCGGACGCCGCGGCCCCTGGCGACCGGCCGCCGAGGACAACTCGCCCATCACCGTGCTCGGCCACCGCTTCGCCTCCGGCGAGATCGACGAGGACGAGTACTGGCGCCGGTTGTCCGTCCTGGACGAGCAGTTCGGCCGGACCGGCAAGGGCGGTGCGACATGACCACGACGACCACCACCACGCGCACCGCCGCCCGCGTAGTCGACGCCGTGAAGGTGTACGGCAGCGGCGACACCAGCGTGAGGGCCCTGGACGGGGTGAGCGTCGACTTTCCGGCCGGCCGCTTCACCGCGATCATGGGGCCCTCGGGCTCCGGCAAGTCGACCCTGATGCACTGCGCGGCCGGACTCGACACGCTCACCTCGGGCACCGCCCACATCGGCGACACCGAGCTGAGCACCCTCGACGACCGCCGCCTCACCCTGCTGCGCCGCGACCGCGTCGGCTTCGTGTTCCAGGCGTACAACCTGGTGCCTACGCTGACCGTCGCGGAGAACATCACGCTGCCGCTGGACCTTGCGGGCGGCAAGGGCGACATCCGCGACAAGGAATGGATCGACGCGCTGATCGACGTCGTCGGCCTGCGCGGCCGGCTGCACCACCGGCCCTCCGAGCTCTCCGGCGGCCAGCAGCAACGCGTTGCCGTGGCCCGGGCGTTCGCCGGCCGGCCGGACGTCGTCTTCGCCGACGAGCCGACCGGCAACCTGGACTCCCGCTCCGGCGAGGAGGTCCTCGGCCTCCTCGGCCGCACGGTGCGTCAGACGGCCCGCACGGTCGTCATGGTCACCCACGACCCCGTGGCCGCCGCCCACGCCGACGAGGTCGTGTTTCTCGCGGACGGGCGCCTGGTCGACCGTATGACCTCCCCGACCGCCGACAAGGTCCTGGATCGCATGAAAGCCTTCGAGGTGCCGTCATGAACGCGTCCGTGCGCATCAGCGTGTCGTCCCTGCGCGCCCACAAACGGCGCTTCGCCGGTACGTTCCTGGCGGTGCTCCTCGGAGTCGCCTTCCTGGCCGGCACCCTCGTCATGGGCGACACCCTGCGCGCCAGCTTCGACACGATGTTCGGCAACGCGACGAGCGGCACCGACGCCGTCGTCCGCAGCGCCGACACCATCACCACGCCGGGCGAGAGCCAGGGCGTACGACAGCCCGTCGACACCGGCCTGGTGCAGAGGATCGAGGACACGCCCGGCGTCGCCGCCGCCGTGCCCAACATCGAGGGCGCGGGCCAGCTCATCGGCGCCGACGGCGACCCCATCGGCGGCGCAGGCCCGCCCACGCTCGCCGGCAACTGGATCGACGACCCGAAGCTCAACCCGTACCAACTCGCCGAAGGACGCACCCCGTCGAAGTCCGGCGAGGTCGTCGTCAACCGCGGCACCGCCGAGCGGGGCGACCTGAAGATCGGCGACACCACGACCTTGCGTACGCCCGACCCGGTCAAGGTGACGATCGTCGGTCTCGCGACCTTCGGCGGCGAGGACGGCATGGCTCAGGTGACCTTCACCGGTATGACGCAGGCCGACGCCGAGAAGTACCTCACCGCGAAGCCCGGCGAAGCCGCGACCATCCAGGTGCGGGCCGGTCCCGGCACCAGTCAGCAGGAGCTGGTGGACGCTCTGACTCCCGTACTGCCCAAGGGAATTGAGGCGATCACCGGTCAGGAGTCGGCCGCGGAGAACACGGACATGATCTCCGGCCAGTTCCTGAGCCTGTTCACCACCTTCCTGCTGGTGTTCTCGGGCGTGGCGCTGCTGGTCGCGACCTTCTCCATCCACAACACCTTCGCGATCGTCGTGGCCCAGCGCACCCGGGAAAACGCCCTGTTGCGTGCACTTGGCGCCTCGCGCAGGCAGGTCACCGTCTCGACACTCGTCGAGGCGAGTGCCGTCGCCGTGGTGGCGTCCGCGGCGGGGCTCGTGGGCGGTATCGGTATCGCGGCCGGGCTGCAGGCGCTGTTCCCGGCGATCGGATTCCCGTTCCCGGACGGCGACTTGGTGATCAGCGGCCTGTCGATGCTGCTGCCGCTGGTGGTCGGCATCGTGGTCTGCCTCGGCTCCGCGCTGCTGCCCGCCGTCCGCGCCGGACGCACCGCACCGCTCGCCGCACTGCGGGAGACGGCCGTCGACCAGTCCGGCGCGTCCCGCCCCCGCGCCGTCGTGGGCGGCGGACTCGGCGCGCTGGCCGTCGCGGTCGCGCTGACCGGGGTGTTCGTGAGCCCGTCCCTGTGGCTCGCGGGCTCCGGTGCCCTCCTGGCGCTCGCCGCCTTCGTGGTACTCGGTCCGGTCGCCTCCACCACGGCCGTACGTGTCCTCGGCAGCCCGCTCGACCGGCTGCGCGGTGTCACCGGCGGGCTGGCCCGGCGCAACGCCCTGCGCAGCCCGAAGCGGACCGCCGCCACCGCGAGCGCGCTGATGATCGGCGTGGCCGTCGTCTCGCTGTTCACGGTGTTCGGAGCCTCGCTGAAGGCCACCATGGACCAGACGGTGTCGCGGTCCTTCGCGGGCGATGTCGCCGTCAGTACCCCGTCGTTCGGTGCGGGCGGCAGCGGACTGAGCCCACGGCTCGCGGACGCCATAGGGGAGCGGCCCGAGGTGGACACGGCGGTCGGTCTGGGCCGCGGCGTGGCTGAAGTCGACGGCAAGGGGCGCGCGTTGACGGTCACCGACCCGGCCGCGCTGGAGCGAACCTTCGACCTCGGCACGGTCCAGGGCTCGATGCGGAACCTCGGCACGGACGGTATCGCCATCACCGAAAACGAGGCAGACGAGCAGGGCCTCAAGACCGGCGACACGGCCCAACTCGCCTTCACCGACGGCAATAAGGAGACCTTCACGGTCCGCGCGCTCTACGGTCAGTCGGAACTCGCGGGCGACTACGTCATCACCCGCGAGGCCTGGGCCCCACACCGCACCCAGGACTCCGACACCCTCGTCGCCGTCTCCTTCAAGGACGGCGTGAGCGCGGCCGACGGTAAGGCGGCGGTCGAGCAGGTCGCGGCGGCGTACGGCAACCCCGAGGTGCAGACCCGCGACGAGTACGCACAGTCCTCGGCCGGAGGCATCGACATGATGCTCACCCTGGTCTACGCACTGCTCGCGCTCGCGGTGCTGATCGCGCTGCTCGGCATCGCCAACACGCTGACCCTCGCGATCCACGAACGCACCCGCGAACTGGGCCTGTTGAGGGCGGTCGGGCAGACCCGGGCGCAGCTGCGCGCCATGGTCCGCTGGGAATCGGTCCTGGTCGCCGCGTTCGGCACAGTGGGCGGACTCGTCCTCGGCGGCTTCCTCGGCTGGGTACTCGTCAAGGCGTCCGACGGCGCCAGCGACAGTGCCTTCGCCTTCTCCCTGCCGCCCACCCAGCTCGCCCTGGTGGCGCTCGTGGGCCTCGCAGCCGGAGCCCTCGCGGGCCTGCGCCCGGCCCGGCGGGCCGCACGCCTGGATGTGCTGCGTGCCATCGCGACCGAATGAGGAGTGACGTCCTGGTCACCGCCCGGTCAGCCGGCAACGGCCGACCGGGCGGGAGCGTGCCCGGACCTGACCCCGCCCTCCGCGTGCTCCACCTCCGCGAAGCTGCGGGACACAGCAGACGCAGTCTCCGCGGCTGCCCGGTGCGACGGACAGGCGGGCAGTTCCACCGCGGGGCAGGGCGCCGCGAGCGTGAACCACACGACCTTGCCCGACTCGCCGTCCGGCCGAACCCCCCAGCTCTCGCTCAACGCGGCGACCATCGCGAGGCCGCGACCGCAGGTGGCGGTGACGTCGGCGTCCCGTACCTCGGGAAGTCGGGGATCGTGGTCACGCACCGAGACCGTGAGCCGGTCGAGCAGCAGCTCGATCTCCACGGTGCACAGCTTGTCGGGCTCGGCGTGCCGGTGAACGTTGGTCAACAGCTCGGTCACACCGAGCGCGGCCCGGTCTATCAAGGGGTCGAGATGCCAGTAGCGCAATTGCGCCGAGACGATCCTGCGGACCTGGCCGATCCGCGACGGCAGGGCTTGGAGCTCCACCGTGCAGTGCCTGCTTGGCTGACTGATCACGGCTGCGACTCCCCGAATTGAGGTCCGGAAGAAGACGAGTACGGATCCAGCAGGGTGCCTGCGTGCAACGGCCGCCTGCTGTTCATGACCGGCGCACGCTGCTTCACAGTGTTATCACCGGTAAACCCAGAGTGATGTGGGATCAGCGTGACTCAGGGGATGGGGTCCTGCAACTCGTGGCACTCTCAGTGACCGCGCCCCGCCGCACTGCGCACCGCCTCGATGAACCGGCGGGCGGCGGGCGCTCCGGGCTCCCCGGGAGCGGGGTCGTGTTCGCCCAGGGTGAGCGTGTAGCGGGTGCCGTTGACGTCCGCCAGTGCGCGGTCGTCATGGGCGAACCACGGCTTCGACGCGCGGACCGCCTGCACCGGCGCGCTGTCGATCTCGCTGCCGTAACTGGTGAGCAACTCCAGCCTGCCGTCGCTGATCCGGACCTGTCCGGCCCGGGTGAGCGAACGCAGCCTCTTCCCGATCCGCACGCCCGTGGCCGTGAACTCCGGCTCCGCCATGATGCTCCGCCCCCTTGTGCGCTACGGCTGTGCTCCGGTCCTGATCCAGTGTGCGTCGCGCTCGGGATCGCCGTCTCGTGCTCATGCGTCGGGTTCGCCGTCCCGTGCGGTGCAGTCTGCACGTCCCCCGCGTCGAGCACCAGTGCGCACGCGGGCGTCAGGCGCACGGTCCGGCGCACTCGGGCGGATGCGCCCCCACCGCTGTTGTGCCAGTGATTCCTTTGAGGTGCTCAAAGGTATGTTTATGCAGATGGGAAGCGTGCGGAAGCTGTCTATGATCGAGGCGTCCGACCCGCCGAACCGGCGTCGGCCCACCCTTAAGGAGCCCGGCCGTGATAACCCCACAGCAGGCCCGCACCCACGAGCCGATGGCCACACTCGACGTCGACCACAGCGACACGGAGTACCGGCGCTGGCTCAAGGAAGCCGTACGCAAGGTTCAGGCCGACGCCAACCGCTCCGCCGACACCCACCTGCTGCGCTTCCCGCTGCCCGAGGCGTGGGGCATCGACCTGTACCTCAAGGACGAGTCCACCCACATCACGGGCAGCCTCAAGCACCGCCTGGCCCGCTCGCTGTTCCTGTACGGCCTGTGCAATGGCTGGATCCGGCGCGGCCGACCCGTCATCGAGGCGTCCAGCGGCTCCACGGCTGTCTCCGAGGCGTACTTCGCGAAGCTGATCGGGGTCCCCTTCATCGCGGTCATGCCACGCACGACCAGCGCCGAGAAGTGCCGACTGATCGAATTCCACGGTGGGCAGTGCCACTTCGTGGACGACCCACGCAAGATGTACGAGGAGTCCGCCGCCCTCGCGGCCGAGACCGGCGGCCACTACATGGACCAGTTCACCTACGCGGAACGGGCCACGGACTGGCGCGGCAACAACAACATCGCCGAATCGATCTTCCGTCAGCTGAAGTTGGAGCGCTACCCCGAGCCCGCGTGGATCGTCGCCACGGCCGGCACCGGCGGTACGTCGGCGACCCTCGCGCGCTATGTGCACTACATGCAGTACGACACCCGTATCTGCGTGGCCGATCCGGAGAACTCCTGCTTCTTCGAGGGCTGGACGACGGGCAACGCGGACGTCACCACCGACTGCGGTTCACGCATCGAGGGCATCGGCCGGCCGCGCATGGAGCCGAGCTTCGTACCGGGCGCCGTCGACCGGATGATGAAGGTACCGGACGCGGCGACCGTGGCCGCCGTACGCGCACTGGAACAGTCCATCGGACGTAAGGCAGGCGGCTCGACCGGCACCGGTCTGTGGGGCGCCCTGAAGATCGTCGCCGAGATGGCGGCCACGGGCCGCACGGGAAGCGTCGTCACGCTGCTGTGCGACCCCGGGGACCGCTACCTGGACAAGTACTACTCGGACGAGTGGCTGGCCGGGCAGGGCCTGGACATCGCGCCGTACGCGAAGGCGATCGAGTCATTGCTGGCTACGGGGGTGTGGCCGGACTAGGGGCTGTCCAGGCGCTTTTCGGGGTGCACGCGCGCGTACGCCCCCTCATGCAGACGTTGAGGCAAGCCGCCGGTCCAGCTTCGCCACCGCGTTCCGGAACGCGCGCCCCAGGCCCGGCCGCCCCAGCTTCATGGCGAAGCGGAACGCCGCGGTCCCGTCGGCGGCCCAGGTCCACTGCACCCGCGTACCCGTCCCGTTCGGGGTCAGCCGCCACTCCTCGACGAGGGCACGGACCCCGGGGGCGTTCGTCTCGTCGACGCGGTACGTGTACACCTCGGCGGGTTCGGCCGCGAGCACCGTCTCCTGGAAGCGCGTACCGCCCTTGAGCCGGATCTGCCGCCCGGCGCCGCCCTCGGTCGACCGGGCCAGCGTCACCGCCGAGAACCACTCCGGCCAGCCCGCCACGTCCTCGGCCAGCGCGCGGAACACCGCCTCCGGAGGCGCACTCACCGCTCTCGCGAACACCAGACGCACAGGAGCGGCCTGGACGAAGTCGAGCCCCACCGGGCGCAGTTGGCGAGCCACGTACGAAAACCCCCTCGCGGGAACGGAATCCGGACAGTGTCAAACCCGAGGTGAAATGGTGGAACACGGGCGCACGGTCACGATAACTGGCGGCCCGTCAGATGTCTGTACCCTCCTCGGGCTCGCCCGCCACCACCAGGCGCCGCAGATGCTCGGAGACCTCCGCGCGTGCCTCGGCGGGCAGCCCGGCGTCCGTGACCAGCGTGTCGACTTGCTCCAGCGCGGCGAACGAACTCAGCCCCACCGTGCCCCACTTGGTGTGGTCCGCGACCACGACGACACGCCGCGCGGACTGCACGAGCCGCCGGTTCGTCTCGGCCTCCGCCAGGTTCGGCGTCGACAGGCCCGCCTCGACCGAGATGCCGTGCACACCCAGGAACAGCACATCGAAGTGCAGCGCCCCGATCGCCTGGTCGGCGACCGGTCCCACGAGCGAGTCCGAGGGCGTACGCACACCACCCGTCAGTACGACCGTGGCCGCACCCTGCCGCTGCCCGGAGGTGCGCTGCGCCGCGTGGAAGACGTCGGCCACGCGTACCGAGTTGGTCACCACGGTCAGGTCCGGCACATCGAGGAGCTGATGGGCGAGCGCGTACGTCGTCGTGCCGCCCGACAGGGCGATCGCCGTGCCCGGCGCGACCAGGCTCGCAGCGGCCCGCGCGATGTCCTCCTTGGCGGTCAGCTCCAGTCCCGACTTGGCCTCGAAGCCCGGCTCGTGGGTGCTCGCCTCGACCACCGGGACCGCGCCGCCGTGCACCTTCTCCACCACGCCCTGCCGGGACAGCGCGTCCAGATCGCGGCGGACCGTCATGTCGGAGACGCCGAGCTTCCTGGTGAGTTCGTTGACGCGGACGCCGCCGCGCCGCCGGACCTCGTCGAGGATCAGAGCGCGGCGCTGCTCCGCGAGGAGGTTCTGATTCTCACTCACGCCCGCTCCGGTCCCTTCGCCTCGTCCTGCCCGACACTGTCTCGAACCCCCTCCGGCCCCACCGACCCCCTCCGACGAGGACATTCTCCCCGCCTGAGGCCCCAAGGACGTCTCATCCTCGCATGGGTGACCACCGCCTGCGCCACTGCCTGTACCCACGCGCACACGTCACGCGGGCAACGCAGGGCCGTCACTGTCACACGGATCGGGGAGATTCGGTGACCAGGGGTGCGTACCGGCCCCGGAGCCGGGATTCTTGTACCTGCACATGACACATGCCCACAAGGCATCACGGGGGAAGCGAAGACAGTGGAGCGTTCACAGGAGCGTGCCTCGACGGGACCGGCGACCAGCCCCGAGCGGCGGCCCGAAACGGCCGACACCGCACTTGAACTTCTGGTCCACGGCGTGGGCGGCACCACGCCCGAGGAGATGCTGAACGATCCGCGCACCGTGCGGATCACCGGCGACGAGACGGCCGCCGTCTTTCGCCGTATCGACGACGCCGACGCGGAGAAGCGGCCGGACGACTACCGCGGCAAACCGGTGCCCGAGGCGTACGTATGGTGCAACCTCACCTCCGGAAACGGCGCCCGTGCTTTGTGGCTGCTGCTCCTTCCGTTCATGGTGGTCAATCTCGCCCACTGGATGCGGCCCACGGTGAGCGACAACCGGACGCGGACGGTACGCCTCTACGGCCTGCTCGTCCGGCTGGTGAGCCTCACCCTCACGGTGCTGCTGGTCGCCGCCGCCTGCGAGGTGGCCCTCGACCTGGCCGCCTGGCAGTGCGCGGGCACGCGCGCGTGCGCCGCGGACCACTCCTGGCTGGGCTTCCTGGCGCCCGTCGAGTCCGGCGACGGCTGGTGGAGCCAGCCCGGCCGCCGCCTCGCCCTCGCCTCCCTGGTGCCGGCCGCCCTCACCGGCCTGTTGTGGTACCTCTCCCACCGCACCTGGAGCGCGTACGAGTCCCAGCAGCCGATGACCGACGGGGCCGACCTGGACGAAGACACCAGCCGCCTGGGCCTGGGCCGTCCCGGCTTCTGGTACGGGCGCCGCCTGGTGGCCCGGCTGCGCGCCGCCCACACCGCCGCGGGCCTGCTGACGGTCACCGCCGGCGTCGGCACCTCCGCCGCCCGTCACGACCGCGGGGACGGCGGGCCGGTCGTCCTGGAGGCGCTGGGCTGGCTCCTGAACGCAACCCTCATGGTGGGTGCGGTCGTTGTGGTGTGGGTCGTCTGCCGCAGGGGCCGCAGCGAGCGCCGACTCGACCGGCAGCTCGACGAGGCCCTGGTGCGTTGGCTGCCCATCGGCTCGCTGCTCCTGCTCGCCCTCACCGTCGTGTACGCGGGCTGGTCGCGTCCTCAGTGGCGATCGGTCGAGCGGCTGCCGGGCGACGCAACCTTCGGCGGCATCGTCCTCGTCCAGGGCCTGCTCGTGATCGCGATCGGCGTGGTCGCCCACCTCCTCTACCGCGCCCACCCCGACACCCGCACCGCGATGCGCGGACTGGCCGGGCCCGCCGTCGCCATGCTGGCCTGCGCGCTCGGCGGCGTGTTCTCCGGTGGCGTGGCTCAGCGCGTCGCCGACTGGCTCGACGGCACCGGAGGCTCGATCAAGGGCCCGCCGGTGTTCCTGACCTGGCAGGCGTCCGTCATCCCGCCCCTCCTCGTCGTCCTCCTGGTGCTCTTCGCCTGGCTGGCCCGGCGCACGGTGCAACTGCGCCGCGCCGCGATGAGCGAGGTGGAACAGGACTACGCCTCGGAACCCAAGGACACCGAGCGCACCCGGCGCATCGCGCGCACACGCGCGATGGCCTCGCTCACCGACCGGGCCCCCCGCATCATCGGCATCACCTCCACGGTGACGCTCCTGTTGGGCATCGTGGCCCTCGTGGGCGCCATGACGGCCGACGAAGTACCGGGCGAGGCCGCGCAAGGGACGTACGCCTTCGTGGAGGGCGCGGCCGAGACCGCGCAGGCGCTCGGCTCCTGGCTGATCGGCGTCGGCTTCATACTGTTCGTCACCTGGGGCCGCCGTGCCTACAAGGACCCCTCGGCCCGGCGCACCATCGGCATCCTGTGGGACGTCGGTACCTTCTGGCCGCGCGCGGCGCATCCCTTCGCACCCCCTTGCTACGCCGAGCGCGCCGTGCCCGACCTGACCTGGCGCATGGCCACCTGGACGCGCACCACTGGCGGACGGCTCGTCATCTCCGGGCACTCCCAGGGCAGCGTCCTCGCCGCCGCCGCGGCCTGGCAGCTCACCCCGTCGGTCCGCAAGCGAGTCGCGCTGCTGACCTACGGCTCACCCCTGGAGCGGCTCTACGGGCGCTGGTTCCCGGCCCACTTCGGTCCCGACGCGCTCAGCGGCCTGCACCGCGAGATCGACTGCTGGCGCAATCTCCACCGGGCCACCGACCCCATCGGCGGCCCCGTCCGGCTGCCCGGCGACTGCGGCCCGAAGGTCGACCGCGAGCCGCTCAAGGACCCCCTCGCATACGGCCGCACCGCGGAGCACCCGCTGCCCGCGCCCATCCTCGGGCACTCCGACTACCAGGCGGACCCGGCGTTCGCCGAGGAGCGGCAGCGGCTGCTCACGCGGCTCAGGCCGGATGTGCCGGGACCGCGCCCGGAAGGCGGGTCCCCAGGACCTCATAAGCCTGATCCGGACACGCCGCCCGGCGACGAGCCGCAGCCCGGTCAGGGCGCGGACGGTGCGCCTCAGGGCAACTCGGGCAGGTCCTCGGCGTAAAGCAGGGTGAGGTCGTCCGTGCTCGGCTCGGCGAACTGGGCGACCCGCCCCGCATGCCGCTCCACCATCGCCTCGAACGTCTGCCGCGCGGTGCGGCCGTTGCCGAACGCGGGCCCCTTCGGGATCGCCGTGAAGTACTTCAGCAGCGCCTCGCCCGCGCCCGGCGCCAACCGGTACTCGTGCTCCTCGGCCTGCTGCTCCACGATCCGCAGCAGCTCCTCGGGAACATAGTCACTGAAGGTGATCGTCCGTGAAAAGCGGGATGCCACCCCGGGATTGACGCGAAGGAAGCGCTCCATCTCGGCCGTGTATCCCGCGACGATCACCACCACCGCCTCCCGGTGGTCCTCCATCAGCTTCACGAGCGTGTCAATGGCCTCGCGCCCGAAGTCGCGTCCCGAGTCCTCCGGCGACAGCGCGTACGCCTCGTCGATGAACAGCACGCCGCCGCGCGCCTTGTCGAAGGCCTCCTGCGTACGGATGGCCGTGGAGCCGATGTGCTCGCCGACCAGATCGACCCGGGACACCTCGACGAGATGGCCCTTCTCCAGGACGCCGAGCGAGGCCAGGATCTCGCCGTACAGCCGGGCGACGGTCGTCTTGCCCGTGCCGGGGGAGCCGGTGAAGACCAGATGGCGCCGCACGGAGGCCGCCTTGAGGCCCGCCTGCTGACGGCGGCGGCCCACCTCGATCATGTCGGTGAGGGCCCGCACCTCACGCTTGACGCTGTCGAGGCCCACCAGCGCGTCGAGTTCACCGAGCACGGCCTTCGACGTGCGTGCGGGCTGTTCGGGCTGCGCGGGCGTCTGGGCGGTGACGAGCGGCTCCTGCTCGGTCGTGCGCTGGCCCGGGATGGCGCCCAGCAGACCGGGGGACTGGCTCGTCGTCGCTACGGCCGTCTCCGCTGCCGGAGGCCGCACCCCGGCGCTCTCGTCGCTCGTGCAGTCCTCGACGATGGGCCCGCTGCCGGACGCCTGGTCGCCACCCGCGTCCGCGAACTCGTAACCCCCGCGCGCGCAGCGCTCCGTACGGCACTTCCTGAGCGTCGTACGGCAGCCGTCGATCACATGGAAGCCGTAACCCCCGCTGCCCGTGACCCGGCAGCCGTGGAAGCTGCCGCGGCCCCCGGCCGACACATAGAAACCGGCCTCCGCGGGCGAGTCGACCGTGCAGCGCTCGACGGTGGGGTCGGCGCCCTTGGTCACGATCACACCCGTCTGCGCACCGTCGATGGTGCAGCCCGACAACGTGCCGCCGCTGCCGTGGTCCCGGAACCAGGCGCCCGTCGCGGCGTCCCGGATCCGGCAGTCGTCGAGCTGTGCGGTGGCGCCGTCGCTCACCGACACCGCGGTGTTGCGCACCTGCCACAGATCGCTGTCGACGACATCGGCACGCGAGCCGCGGTCGAGCACGAAGAGGGCGTCCGGCACGTCGTGTACCCGGCACGAGTCGAGCACGACGGTCGCGCCGTCGCTGACCCAGACCGCGGGGTAGTCGCCCGTACTGTCATGGATCTCGCACTGGTTGGCGTCCACGCGGGTGCCGGGGTCCCACACCGAAAGGCCGTTGCGCCCGAACTGCCGCACCGTGGAACGGGTCATCGTGAGGACCGAGCGGGAGCGCAGATCGACCGCGTTCTCCGGGATGTCGTGGATCCGGCAGTCGGCGAGCGTCAGCACGGCGTCCGTGTCGAGCGTGACACCGTCCGCCGTGGTCCGGTGCACCACGCAGTCGGTGAGATGCGCCGTCGCCCGCGCGGTGACCTGGACGCCGCTGCCCCTGACCTCGTACACCTCGCAGCCGACGGCCTCCAGCGCGGAATGCTCACCGGTCACCGACAGGCCCGCCCCCGAGGCGTGGTGCACCCGGCAGCGCTCCAGGCGCGGGTGGGCGGCGCCGCGTACGGCGATGCCGGACTGGCCGGCCGCCACGACCTCGCAGTCCTCGAACACCCCGCCCCCGCCGTCCAGTACGGCGATGCCGACACCCGCCGGATTGTCGACCGTGCAGCGCCGTACGGTCGGACGCGCACCGCCGCGCACCTCGATCCCGGCCGCGGAACGTGTGACGATCCGGATGTCCGTGAGCTCCGGCGCGCCCTCCTCGACGAGCAGCGCGGGCGCCGCCGCGTCCTGGCCTTCCACGAGCAGGTCCTGGACGACGGCGGACGCGCGTACCGTGAGCGGCACACCGTCGACGGGCGCGATGCGCACGGAACCGGGGGAGCCCTCCGGGCCACGCAGGGTCACCGTCCGTTGGACGACGAGGTTCTCCCGGTACGTACCGGGCGCGACGGTGAGCACATCACCGTCGCCCGCGGCCTCCAGGGCGGCGGCGAGCGATGCGTACTCACCCGTGCGGCGTCGCCACCGAGACGTGCCGGTGTGCGTCACCTGGACCGTGCCCTGTGCCATGGCGCTGTTGTGCCCCCACCTCGTCGTACGCGGGTCCTGAGAGGCTCCTCGTCACTCCCCGTCGCCCCCGTCCGGTCAGCTCACGGGGGTTCGGGAACAGCCTCTCACGACGTGCCGAACAGTTCGGCCGGTCCACCGTAGCGTGCGCGGGGAGGGGGAGTTGACCGGAGCGGAAGGCTGTCAGCTGCCCGTGCCGGTCCTGCCCCAGTCCGGTCCGGCCTGCGACCACGCCCGGTCCAGGCGGGCGTACCGGCGCCGCACCATGCGCCACAGGACCAGCCTCCGGGAGCCCTCGACGAGTCCGGCGCAGACGGCTGTCGCGCCGAATCCGGCGAGGACGGCGTGCGTCGTCGCGGTGGCGGTGTCCAGGGGGCGGCCCACTATTCGGCCGTGCTCGTCGGTCCACAGCGTGAACCGGTCGCCGGCTTGCGGGGACTTGAGGGCGGCCATGACCGTGCCCTGCTGCTCGGTGCCGTCCGGGCCCTTCCAGTTGGCGAGCACACGGTTGTGGGAGTCGCGCGCCGAGGACGTCTCGGGGTCGGGGTCCAGCGGGGAGCTGTCCGCCTTCTTGACGACGGTCGCCTCCACCAGGTGACGGTCCAGCCGCTGCTGCCGTACGGACTCCCGCAGGGAGTCCTGGGCGACCGAGCCGACCCAGGCACCGACCACGGGCGCGGCGACGAGGATGAGCAGCAGAGCAGCCATGGCCACCCAGGCCTCGACGAGATCGGTCGTACGGCGCAGCGGATTGCGCCGCCAGCGCCAGAGTCCCCTGATGGCCCGCAATGCCCGCACCCCCTTCCGCGTCCGTGATAACCCTCGGCGGAGCCGTCCACGCATCAGGCCGGGGAAGAGAGAGCGAAAACACCTCTCGCACCGGCCCTTTCATGAACTTCTCACAAGGCCTCAACGGGCGTGCCCGGCGCTGTGGTTCCCCACGCGAGGGTCTATTCGAGGATTCTGACCGGATCTCCGACGCGCACGGTGCCGAGGGACTCCGGCACGAGGTTCTGCCCGAAGACCAGCTTGCCGCCGAAGCGGCGGTGGCGGCCGAGCGTGCGCAGAGGTTCCCCGCCGCGCTCGGCGGTTTCCTGGTCGGTGGTGGTCACGACGCAGCGCGCGCACGGCTTGGCGATCCGGAAGGTGGCCTCGCCGATGGCGATTCTCGCCCAGCCGTCCTCGGCCCAGGTGTTGGTGCCGTCGACGACCACGTTCGGCCGGAAGCGGTTCATGGGGAGCGGGCCCTCGTCGGGCCGGTCGCCCCGCGCTATCAGGGAGTTGAGGGCGTCGAGGGAGGCGAGGGTGGTGAGGAGGAGGGGATAGGCGTCGGCGAAGCTGACGGTCTCGCCCGGACGCGCGTACTCCGGATCGATGGGCCGGCGGGTGGCCGGGTCGTCGAGATGCACGAGACGCACGTCGAGTCCGAGATACTCGCTGAACCAGGCGTGCGCCGCGGCGCCGGCGGGAACCCCCTCCACCTTGTCGCGCGCCATCTCGACCGTCGTCGTGCCGATCGGCTCGGGCACGGGAACGGCCAGCGATTCACGACCGGGCCCGGACAGCAGAACACCGCCGCCGGGCTGTGGCTCGGCGGCGGCCAACGCCATGCGCGGATGCGCACGTTGGGTGATGACCTTACCCGTCTCGTCGATCAGCACCCAACGCCGGTCGCCCGCCAGGCCCCATGGCTCCACGACGGCCTCGCGCGGGGCATGACCCCTGGCCGCCTTGAGCGGATAGACGTGGATCGAGCGCAACACCACCATCGACATGAGGTCATCCTGCCAGCCGGCACTGACAACCTCCGCCGAGGGAGCTGGCAGATCGGAGCGAGACCTCAGTATCCGCCGCGGTATTGCTGCTGCTGTCCGTTGTACGGATCCTGATACGGCGCCGGAGCCGGACGGGGAGCCGCGGGGCGCATCGCCTCGTAGCCCGTACCGCCCGCCATGGGGCGCTGCGGCTGTACCGGACGCTGCGGCTGCTGGCCCTGGGCGCCCGGGTAGCCGCGCGGCCCGGCTGCCTGCTGCTGCGGGATGTACGGCGCGGCGGCCTGCTGCAGCGGCTGGGGTTGCTGGGCCTGCGGATAGCCGTATGTCGGCGTCTGCGGAGAAGGAGCGGCCGGCAGGGCGGGCAGCGCTGCCGGAAGCGCGGGCAGGTGGCTGCCCGTGTCATACGCCGAGGGGACCCGGATCGGCGCGATCTGCGGGGTACCCCGCTCTGCGACGAGCGAGTCGTAGATCGGAGTGTCCGGGAAGGAGGCGGAGTAGTAACCGCCGCCATAGGTGGAGCGGGGGGAGGTCATGGCACATAAGTTAAGCCCACGATGAGCTGGTTGGGGAGACCGATAAGAGGGTTGTTTTTCGTGTCGGCAGTGACAGGCCATCCCCAATGTGAACGAACTTGTCAAAAAGGGGCGGCGGTTGATGTTGAGATCCGGTAAAGGCCGAGTTCCGGGAGGGTTACCGGCGGGTCGGACGACGTTCCCGCGAACCGGGTCATGGGCGTTCGCCGTTCGCTGGAATAGGTTGGCGAAGAACGACTTCATGTACTGAACTGAAGCGCGGTCCGGCGCGGAGACACCCGATGGGGGCGGACATGTCAATGCCTAAAGGTTCGAATGTTCCGGTGCCGACGGCCGGACTTCGCGTCGAATTGGGGTGGGGTTCCGGCCCCGGCGTCCCCGACGCGGATGCCTCGGCGCTGTTGCTGGTCTCCGGAAAGGTCCGGTCGGACGACGACTTCGTCTTCTACAACCAGCCCGCGCACGCCTCCGGAGCTGTACGGCACGAGGGCAAGCGGGACGCCGGCGGGCAGGTGAGTGACACACTGGTCGTCGACCTCGCGCGCGTGGAGCCCGCAGTCGAGACCGTGGTGCTCGTCGCCTCCTCGGACGGCGGCACGTTCGGGCAGGTGCCCGGCCTGTACATCCGGGTCCTCGACGCACAACAGGGCACGGAGGTCGCCCGCTTCGACAGCGAGGGGGCGAGTGTCGAGACGGCCTTCGTGCTCGGGGAGTTCTACCGCCGTCAGGGCGCCTGGAAGTTCCGTGCCGTCGGCCAGGGCTACAGCAGCGGGCTGGAGGGGCTGGCCACGGACTTCGGGATCACGGTGGACGAACCGCAGCAGGCGGCGCCGCCCGCGTCCACGACGCCATCGCCCGTGCCCTCGACGCCACCGCCACCCGCGCCCGCCGCCCCGCCGGTCACGGCCGCGCCCCCGGTGACGCCGCCGCCCGCCCAGCCTGCCGCCCCGGTACGCCTGACCAAGGTCACGCTCACCAAGGAAGCCCCGTCGGTCTCGCTCACCAAGCAGGGCGGCACCTCCGGTGCCATGCGCGTGAACCTCAACTGGCAGGTGCGCAAGCAGTTCTCGGGGTGGCGCAGCAAGCTGGGCCAGGCCGTCGCCATGCACGCGGACCTCGACCTCGACCTGTGCGCCCTGTACGAGCTCTCCGACGGCAACAAGGGCGTCGTCCAGGCGCTGGGCAACGCCTTCGGAGCGCTGCACCAGCCGCCGTTCATCCATCTCGACGGCGACGACCGCACCGGGGCCTCGGCGAGTGGCGAGAACATGAGCATCAACCTCGACCACCAGCAGTACTTCCGCCGCATCCTCATCTTCGTCACCATCTACGAAGGAGCGCGATCCTTCGCCGACCTGGACGCCACGGTGACCCTCCAGCCGCTGCACGGCGCGCCCATCGACTTCTCGCTCGGCGAGTGCACCGTTCCCTCGACGGTGTGCGCGCTGGCTCTCATCACCAACACGGGCAGCGATCTCGTCGTCCAGCGCGAGGCCCGCTTCCTGGTTCCCGAGCGCGGCGTGAGCCCGCAGCGCACCGTCGACTACGCCTACGGGTGGGGCATGAACTGGACCCCAGGCAGGAAGTGACCCCGGAAGTGGCCCCTCACCGCTGCTCGGGCGCCGCATCGGGACGGGTGTAGGTGCGCCCTTTCCATGCGGCGCCGCGCCCCCTGTAGTGCTGCACCGCGGAATCCACCGTCATGAGGAGGTACAAAAACGCGGTGACCGGCAACAACAAGGCGAGCGAGAGCGGCTGTCGGTAGTAGCGGAGCATCGGCAGATACGTCGCTGTCATCAGCAGCCACGCGAGCCCGCCTGCCGTCGCCGCCCCGGCGCTCCCCGCGGTGAGACCCACGCAGAGCGCCACGGGCGGCACCAGGTACACCACCGTGAGGCCCACGACCGTGCCGATCAGCAGCAGCGGGCTGTGCCGCAGTTGGGCGTACGCGCTGCGCGAGACCATCCGCCACAGGTCGTGCAGTCGCGGATAGGGGCGCACGCTGTCGACCTTTTCTGCGAGCCCCAGCCAGATGTGGCCGCCGGAGCCCTTGACCGCCTTCGCGAGCGCCACGTCGTCGATGACGGCGTGCCGGATGGTGTCCGGAATCCGGGCCCGCTCGGCGGCGTCCGCGCGCAACAGGACGCAGCCGCCCGCGGCGGCGGCTGTCCGCGACCCCTTCACGGCGATCCGGCGGAACGGATACAGCTGCGCGAAGAAGTACACGAAGGCGGGCACCACGAGCCGCTCCCAGAGGCTCTCGACCCGCAGCCGCGCCATCTGCGAGACGAGATCGAAGCCTCCGGTGCGGGCCGCGGACACCAACTCCCGCAGGCTGTCCGGGGCGTGGGCGATGTCCGCGTCCGTCAGCAGCAGATATTCGGGTGCACGCGCGCGTGCCAGGCCGATTCCGTGCCGTACGGCCCAGAGCTTGCCCGTCCAGCCCGCGGGCGGCTCCCCGGGCGAGCCGACGGTCAGCGGCAGCCCGCCGTGCCGCTTGGCCAGTTCACGGGCCAGTTCACCGGTGCCGTCCGAACTCCCGTCGTCGACCAGGAACACCTCGGCCCGCCCCGGATAGTCCTGCGCGAGGAGCGACGGCAGGCTGCGCGGAAGTACGGCGGCCTCGTCCCGCGCCGGAACGACGACGCAGACGTACGGCCAGTCCTCCGGCTCCCGGCGCGGCGGCAACCGCAGATCCGTACGCCAGAAGAAGCCCTGACCCAGCAGCAGCCACAACCATGCGGCGAGCGATCCGGCGGCGGTCCACACAAGGGCGTTCACGGGCCGCAGTCTGCCCCACCCACGGGGGCCCGTTGGGGCGGATCGTCTATGGTGACCGGGTGAAGATCGCGCTCATGGACTCCGGAATCGGACTGCTTCCCGCTGCTGCCGCGGTACGCCAGCTGCGGCCCGACGCGGATCTCGTGCTCTCCTGGGACCCTGACGGGATGCCCTGGGGACCGCGCACTCCGGAGGACATCACGGCGCGCTCGCTGGCCGTTGCCGAGGCCGCCGCCAGGCATCGTCCCGATGTCCTGATTGTCGCCTGCAACACCGCATCGGTGCATTCTCTGCTGGCGCTGCGTGCCCGTTTCGAGCCGGACCTGCCGATCATCGGCACCGTTCCGGCGATCAAGCCGGCCGCCGCGGGTGGCGGACCCGTCGCGATCTGGGCGACGCCCGCCACCACCGGCAGCCCCTACCAGCGCGGTCTCATCCAGGAGTTCGCCGACGGTGTGGCCGTCACCGAGGTGCCGTGCCCCGGCCTCGCCGACGCCGTGCACCATGCGGACGAGTCGGCCATCGATGCCGCGATTGCCGCGGCTGCCGCGCTCACCCCTGACGACGTAACGACCGTTGTCCTGGGCTGCACCAATTACGAGCTGGTCGCCCAGCGCATCCGCGCGGCCGTGCAGAAGCCAGGCCTCCCGCCGCTCGTCCTGCACGGTTCCGCTGGTGCCGTCGCCGCCCAGGCGCTGCGCCGGATCGGCGAGCGCCCGGCTGCCGAGGCTGCCGCCGACCCTGCCCTCACGGTGATCCTCAGCGGACGCGAGGGCGCTCTGCCCGCGCCGGCTCTGACGTACGCGGAAGGCCTCCTCCTCCACGCCGTCAGCCCCGCGCGCTGAACGTCTCGCCACGAACCGGACACCTGACGTCCACCCGGACCAGTAACTGTCCGCAACCCGATGCCCGCGCTGCGGAATCTGAGTAGTCTCAAAGTCATGAGGTACCCCCACGGCGAGAAGGACGCTGACGACGTCCCGCCTCCCGAGGTCTGGCACGGCCGCGCGGCCAACCGCGTGCAGTGGCTGCTCGCGCTGGGCGGCGCCGGCTGCATGGCCCTGGGTATCGAGCTGGCCGTCGACTCGGCCTGGACGTCGGGCATCGTGCCGCTCCTCATGTCCGTGGTCGGCTGCATCGCCGGGGGACTCCTGGTCCTCTTCGGCACGCTCGCGTTCGTGCACGTCGCCGTGAAGGTCGACAAGGAGTGCTTCGAAGTGCGCTGCGGACACATGGGCCTGCCGCGCCGCCGGATCCCCCTCTCCCACATCATCGGCGCGGACTTCCTGCCCCGGGTCACCCCGCGCCAGTGGGGCGGCTGGGGCTACCGCTGGCGGCCCGAGAAGGGGACCGCTGTAGTCGTACGGCGCGGTGAGGGCCTGGTGCTGCGGCTCGGCGACGGCCATTCGTTCACGGTCACGGTGGACAACGCGGAGGCGGCCGTACGGGTCATCCGGGCCCGTCTCGCGGCGATGACTCGGGGCACCGCGCTCTGACGCCGCCCGGTCACGGGCCTGATCGGCCGCTGCGGGTGTGCCCGACCTCGTCCACCGCGCTCTGCGGCACCTCGGGCAGGGGACGGGCCGTGGCGAGCCCCGCGAGCAGTCCCGCGCCAGCCGTCACCGTGGGGAAGCTCAGTGCGTTGCCGATCGCGGCGATCGCGGCCAGCGCCGTGAGCGCGGCGCCTGCGGTGAGCGCGACCGACGTGGGGCGAGGCGTGCGCCACAGCGCGTACAGGACCCAGCAGAACACCGCCGCGAGCAGAACCACACCGATGAGCCCCTGCTCGGCCGCTTGCTGAAACGGCGCGGAGTACGGCTTGCCGTCCGTCGGCGGCGACTGCGTGACCGTCGGACTCAGCTCCGGGAACCGTCCCGGGCCGACGCCAAGGCCTGGCTCCTGGTGGGCCATGTCGAGCGCGTCGCGCCACAGCTGGACCCGCTGCTGCGTGAGCTGTCCTTCCAAGGCGGAGGTCAGGCCGTCCGGCAGCACGTTCTCGGCGACGGCCCAGGTCGCGCCGGTCACCAGGCCCGCGGCGAGGGCGAGGCCCGCGAGTCCCAGCGTGCGGCGCATGCGGTCGGCGGCGAGGGAGCACAGCAGTACGCCCGCACAGGCGATACAGCCCGCCGTCGAGCCCAGGACGGCCGAGGCCACTGCGATCCCGGCGGCCAGCAGCCGCAGCCCGAGCCGCAGTGCCGGCGGGCGTGCCGCCCAGGCCGCACAGCACGCGGCCCCCGCGGAGAGGGTCAGCAGAGCCGCGGTGGAGCCGGTCTGCCCGAGCGGCGAGATGACCTGCGGCCCTGGTGCCGTGTTCGGGGCGGCGATCGCGAGGCCAAGACCGGCAAGCGCACCCGCGCCAGGAGCGGCGACCGGCAGGTACGAACCACACATCCGCCCCGAGGCATAACCGGCGGCCACGGCGAGCACCGCGAGCAGCACCCCCTCGGGCCGGCCACCGTGCACCGAGGCGGTGATCACGGACCAGGTCGCGCAGGCCCCGAGCACGATCACGCCCGCCACGTCCGAAACGGTGCGTCTGCCGTGCGCCGGCACCGGCTCGGCCGACGCCATCCCCGTGGACCCCACCCGCCGCCCCCCGACCCATGACGGACCCCGACCGAATGGCCGGATACGGCCGTACGTGAGGGGCTTCGGCACACCGTAACGGGTGGTGCGCCGCTTTGTGGACGAGTTGCGCAGAAACGATGCAGCTGTCGGGTGGAGCCGCCTGGCCAGGGGCGGATGGGCCGCGCTGTCGGTGGCCAGGTCACGCGCCGTACACTCCCCGAGTGACCGCCACAGCAACATCCGTAGACCAGCCGGAACAGCTCGGACCGCAGGACCGGCCCGCATCGCGCGGGGCACGGCTGGTCCAGCGGTTCGGTCCGGCCGTCGTCGCGGCGCTCTCCGGAGTGCTCCTCTACGTCAGCTTTCCGCCGCGCACCCTGTGGTGGCTCGCCCTCCCCGCCTTCGCGGTCTTCGGCTGGTGCCTGCGCGGCCGCACCTGGAAGGCGGGCCTACGGCTCGGCTACTTCTTCGGTCTCGGCTTCCTGCTGCCCCTGCTCGTATGGACCGGGGTGGAAGTCGGGCCCGGGCCGTGGCTGGCCCTCGTCGTCATCGAGGCGGTGTTCGTCGCGCTCGTCGGCGCCGGCATCGCGGCGGTGTCGAAACTGCCCGGCTGGCCCGTGTGGGCGGCTGCCCTGTGGACCCTCGGCGAGGCGGCACGCGCGCGCGTGCCGTTCAGCGGCTTCCCCTGGGGCAAGATCGCCTTCGGCCAGGCGGACGGGATCTTTCTGCCGCTCGCGGCGGTCGGCGGCACTCCGGTGCTCGGCTTCGCGGTCGTCCTGTGCGGCTTCGGGCTGTACGAGATCGTCCGCCAGGTCATCGAAGTGCGGCGCACCCATGTCGTACGACGCGGGGCCGCCGCCGCGGCACTGCTCAGCTTCGTACTCCCCATAGGGGGCGCTTTCGCCGCACGCCCCCTGGTCAGCGACACGGCGGAGGACGGCACCGCGACCGTCGCCGTCATCCAGGGCAACGTCCCGCGCGCGGGCCTCGGCTTCAACGCCCAGCGGCGCGCCGTGCTCGACTACCACGCCCGGGAGACCGAGCGCCTGGCCGCGCAGGTCAAGGCAGGCGAGGTCCCCCAGCCGGACTTCGTACTGTGGCCGGAGAACTCCTCCGACATCGACCCGTTCAGCAACCCCGACGCGCACGACGTGATCGAAGCGGCCGTCAAGGCGATCGGCGCGCCCATCTCGGTCGGCGGCGTCGTCGAGAAGAACGGCAAGCTCTACAACGAGCAGATCCTGTGGAACCCCGACAAGGGGCCCGGCGACACCTACGACAAGCGGCAGATCCAGCCGTTCGGTGAGTACCTCCCGCTGCGCTCGCTCGTCGGCGCCATCAACGAGGACTGGACGTCCATGGTGCGCCAGAACTTCAGCCGGGGCAGCGAGCCGGGCGTGTTCACCATGGCGGGCACCAAGGTCGGGCTCGCGACCTGCTACGAGGCCGCCTTCGACTGGGCCGTGCGCGACACGGTCACCGACGGCGCCCAGATGATCTCCGTACCGAGCAACAACGCCACGTTCGGCCGCAGCGAGATGACCTACCAGCAGCTCGCCATGTCCCGGGTCCGCGCCGTCGAGCACAGCCGCACCGTCACCGTCCCGGTCACCAGCGGCGTCAGCGCCGTGATCATGCCCGACGGGAAGATCACGCAGCGGACCGGCATGTTCGTGGCGGACTCGCTGGTCCAGGAGGTGCCGCTGCGCTCTTCGCAGACTCCGGCCACGCGTCTCGGCGTACTCCCGGAGGCGTTGCTCGTGCTGGTCGCCGCCGGCGGCCTCGGCTGGGCGGTGACGGCGGGAGTCCGCGCCCGACGCGCCGGTGACGTGTAGCCGTACGCCGGTCGTACGCGCCCTGCACCTCGCCGGAGTGACGGAGCCAGGCCGTTAGGGTCGCTCCATGGCTACTCCTGACTTCATCACCGCCATCCGGGCCGCCGCCGGCCAGCAACTGCTCTGGCTCCCCGGAGTCACCGCCATCGTCCTCGACGACGAGGAGAGAGTGCTGCTGGGGCGTCGCTCCGACACCCGCAAGTGGTCGGTGATCGGCGGCATCCCGGACCCGGGCGAGCAGCCGGCGGCCTGTGCGGTACGGGAGGTCTACGAGGAGACGGCCGTGCGCTGCGTCGCCGAGCGGGTCGTCCTGGTACAGGCCCTGGAGCCGGTCACCTACACGAACGGTGACATCTGCCAGTACATGGACATCACCTTCCGCTGCCGGGCCGTCGGCGGCGAGGCACGCGTCAACGACGACGAGTCGCTGGAGGTCGGCTGGTTCCCGGTCGACGCCCTGCCGGAGCTGAACGAGTTCGGACTGTTCCGGATCAAGCAGGCACTGTCCGACGCACCCACCTGGTTCGACCCCATGACCTGAGCCCGACCTTCCCGGACAGGGACTCATTGGTACGGGCCCCTGTCCGGGGAGGGCCGATCACGAGATATCTTGATGTCGAGCAATGTTGCAGACGTGGAGCGGAGCACCCGGTGACTGACTCGACCATCATCTATACGCACACTGACGAGGCCCCGGCCCTGGCGACGCATTCGTTCCTGCCGGTGATCCAGGCCTACGCCTCGACGGCCGGGGTCACCGTGGAGACGCGGGACATCTCCCTGGCGGGGCGGATCATCGCTCTCTTCCCGGAGTACCTCGAAGAGGGGCAGCGCATCCCGGACGACCTGGCCGAGCTGGGCGATCTCGCCAAGACGCCCGAGGCGAACATCATCAAGCTACCGAACATCTCGGCGTCGATCCCGCAGCTCAAGGCCGCGATCGCCGAGCTGCAGGAGCAGGGCTACGCGCTGCCGGCGTACCCGGACGACCCGAAGACCGACGAGGAGCGCGACATCCGCGCCCGCTACGACAAGGTCAAGGGCTCCGCCGTCAACCCGGTCCTGCGCGAGGGCAACTCCGACCGCCGCGCCCCCGCCTCGGTGAAGAACTACGCGAAAGCCCACCCGCACCGCATGGGCGCCTGGACCTCCGAGTCGAAGACCAACGTCGCGACCATGGGCGTGGACGACTTCCGCTCCACGGAGAAGTCCGCGGTGATCTCCGAGGCCGGCGCGCTGCGCATTGAGCTGAAGGGCGACGACGGCTCCACCACCGTGCTGCGCGAGTCCGTACCCGTACTCGCCGGTGAGGTCGTCGACGCCTCCGTGATGCGGGTCGCCGCGCTGCGCGAGTTCCTGACCGCGCAGATCAACCGTGCCAAGTCCGAGGGCGTGCTGTTCTCCGTGCACCTGAAGGCGACGATGATGAAGGTCTCCGACCCGATCATCTTCGGTCACGTGGTGCGCGCCTTCTTCCCGAAGACGTTCGCGAAGTACGGCGAGAAGCTCGCCGCGGCCGGCCTCACCCCGAACGACGGACTCGGCGGCATCTACAAGGGCCTCGAGTCCCTGCCCGAGGGCGCCGAGATCAAGGCCTCCTTCGACGCGGAACTCGCCGAGGGTCCCGAGCTGGCGATGGTCGACTCGGACCGCGGCATCACGAACCTGCATGTCCCCTCCGATGTCATCGTCGACGCCTCCATGCCGGCCATGATCCGCACCTCCGGCCACATGTGGGGCCCGGACGGCGAGGAGGCCGACACGCTCGCCGTCCTGCCGGACAGCAGCTACTCGGGCGTCTACCAGGTCGTCGTCGACGACTGCCGCGCCAACGGCGCCTTCGACCCGTCGACCATGGGCTCCGTCCCGAACGTCGGCCTGATGGCACAGAAGGCCGAAGAGTACGGCAGCCACGACAAGACCTTCGAGATCCCCACCACCGGCACCGTCCGCCTCGTCGACCAGGCCGGGAACGTCGTCATCGAGCAGACCGTCTCCGCCGGCGACATCTTCCGCGCCTGCCAGACCAAGGACGCCCCGATCCGCGACTGGGTCAAGCTGGCCGTCACCCGCGCCCGCGCCACCGGCGACCCGGCCGTGTTCTGGCTGGACGAGACCCGCGCGCACGACGCGCAGCTGATCGAGAAGGTCAAGCAGTACCTGCCGGAGCACGACACCGAGGGCCTGGACATCCGGATCCTGAACCCGGTCGAGGCGACCAAGCTCTCCGTGGAGCGCATCCGCCGCGGCGAGAACACCATCTCGGTCACCGGCAACGTCCTGCGTGACTACCTGACCGACCTGTTCCCGATCCTGGAGCTGGGCACCAGCGCCAAGATGCTCTCGGTCGTCCCGCTGATGAACGGCGGCGGTCTCTTCGAGACGGGCGCCGGCGGTTCCGCGCCGAAGCACGTCCAGCAGCTCGTCAAGGAGAACTACCTGCGCTGGGACAGCCTGGGCGAGTTCCTCGCGCTGGCGTCCAGCTTCGAGCACCTCGCGCAGACCACGGACAACGCGCGCGCTCAGGTGCTCGCGGACACCCTTGACCGCGCGACTGCCACGTTCCTGGAGAACGACAAGTCGCCGAGCCGTCGCGTCGGCGGCATCGACAACCGCGGCAGCCACTTCTACCTGGCCCTCTACTGGGCCCAGGAGCTGGCGAAGCAGACCGACGACGCGGCGCTCGCCAAGGCGTTCGCCCCGCTGGCCGAGACGCTGACCACGCAGGAGCAGACCATCGTCGACGAGCTGATCGCAGTGCAGGGCTCGCCGGCCGACATCGGCGGCTACTACCGGCCTGACCCCGCCAAGGCCTCGGCCGTGATGCGCCCGTCGGCAACCCTCAACCAGGCGCTCGCCACGCTGGCCTGACGGCTCGGTTCGCGAACAGGCTGCGCGAGCAGAACGAACACGCCAGAAGGAACCCGTTCCGCCCCGGTCGGCAGTGAGCCGACCGGGGCGGTCCCGTCTTTGCACCGAGGGCCCGGCTGGTCCGAAGAGCGACGGCGTAGAGTACCGGGCGGGGTATACGACAAGGGAGCGCTTCGTATGGAACTGCAGATGGCGGCCGACGAGCTGAAGTCCGTGATCAACCGGCTCAAGCGAGCCCAGGGGCAGATAGCGGGCGTGATCAACATGATCGAGCAGGGCCGCTCCTGCGATGAGGTGGTGACTCAACTGGCCGCGGCCTCAAGGGCGTTGGACCGCGCCGGGTTCGCGATCATCGCGACAGGGCTGGAGCACTGCATGGCCCCTGAGAACGGCGAGCCGGACATGGACCGCGACCAGATGCGGGCCCGCCTCGAGAAGCTCTTCCTCTCCCTCGCCTGACCCGGGGTATACGAGCGCTACCGCGGCGGAGCCTCAGTCCCGCCCCGCCCCCCGGTACAGATCCAGCTCCCCCTCCAGCTCGACGGCCAGCACCGTGGCCTGATCGTCCAGATCGGTCGCAGCGGGCGCGTCGATCCAGGTCACGCCCGGTACGGCGTCCAGGCCGCCGGTGACATGGTGGCCCAGTTCGGTGCCCGTACCCAGGACCGTGGCCCGTAGGACGCGGTTGCGCAGTCCGCGTACGGAGACGGACTCGCGCGGCGCGTCGAAGCACACCAGGTACAGCGTTCGCCGGTCCGCGGACAGCGTGCTGGGACCGTAGTGGTGCCCGGCGGGCAGCCCGGCGACCGTGCCGTACACGGCGTCGGCATGGCGCGCGATCCACGCACCGAGGCCCTCCAGGCGTTCGACCTGCTCCTCGGGGATCGTGCCGTCCTCCCGAGGCCCTGCGCCGAGCAGCAGATTGCCGCCCATGCCGATCGTCTCCGCGAAATAACGCACCAACTGGCGTACCGACTTGAAGTCGCGGTCCTGCGGCCGGTAACTCCACGAGTCGTTGATCGTCAGGCACAGCTCCCACGGGCCGTCCGGGGCCTGGAGCGGAGCACCCTGTTCAGGGGTGGCGTAGTCGCCGTAGCCGAGCATGCGGCCGTTGAGGATGGTGTCGGGGTTGCCCGCGAGGATCAGTTCGGCGAGCTCCCGCATCCGCCACTGCTCCTCCGTGCGCTCCCACTCGCCGTCGAACCAGAGGATGTCGGGGCGGAAACGCTCGACGAGTTCGCGGACCTGGCCGTCGCGATACGCGAGATAGCGGGCCCAGGCCGCCGGGTCCTCCTTGCCGGGCTCGGCGTGCGAGTAGGCGTTGGGCGCCACGAGGTACGGTCCCGGGTGCCGCTCGCTCGGGTAGTCCGGGTGGTTCCAGTCGGAGTGCGAGTAGTAGAGGCCGACCTTGAGGTCCCTCGCGCGCAACGCGTCGACGAATCCGGTGACGAGATCGCGGCCGGCCGGTGTGTCCCGGACGACATCGAGATTGCGGTGGTCGGTGTCCCACAGGGCGACGCCGTCGTGGTGCCGGGTGGTGAGCACCGCGTACTTCGCGCCGATGCGGGCGAACAACTCGGCCCAGGCGTCCGGGTCGTAGCGCGACGCGGTGAAGCCGTCGAGCTGTTTCATGTACTGCTCGTGCGTCATCTCGCCCGTGTAGAAGGACCAGGACTCGGCCGCTCCGCCCACGGCGTAGACGCCGTAGTGGATGAAGACGCCCAGCTTGGCGTCGGGAAACCAGGGTTGCATCGGCATACGCCCACGCTATGCGCGACGCCGCGGACGGCGCGTGGGCGGCGGTCACCACTACTGGTCCGTTTTCACCATGGGCGGGCGCTCAGCGGCACGCCCCCGAAGCGGACGGGCGTCGGTTCCAGGCCAATGAAGGAGCCTGGAACCGACGCCCGTTGCCGTGTTCAGATGCGGTCGGCCGCAATCAGCAGGTAGTGGAAGCTGCCCTCCTTGTACGCCGTCAGGAACGGCTCCTCGATGCCCGTGGCGACCGAGGACTTGGCGCGCAGCTCCCAGTTAGTCATTGGTGGAGACGGCGCGCGGAAGCACACGCCGAGACGGTGCGTCCCCGTCGCGCCCCCGGATCACCCTCGATTGGACCTACTTGGCGCTATCCGATGGGTACAGGGGGTGCCGGTCACGTGTTCAATCACAGGTACCGCGCTACGTACGGACGGCCCCACACTTCAGGAGGCACCGTGATCGCCCCTCCCGAACCCGCCCTGACCGAAAGCGAACTGATCGATCGGGCCGTGGCCATGCGGCCCGCGCTGCTCGAACGGCAGCCGGAGACCGAGCGATTGACGCGCTACCCGAAGGAGACCCACGAGGATTTCTTACGCGCCGGCTTCTACCGGATCCTGCAACCGCACCGCTACGGCGGATACGAGTTCGGCCTGCCGGCCTTCTACCGTGTGGTCACCGAGATCGCCCGTGGCTGCCCCTCGACGGGCTGGGCCCTCTCGCTCACCGCCGCCCATGTCCTCCAAGTGGCCTCCGTGTTCGAGGAGAAGGCGCAGGACGAGATCTTCGGTGACGAGGGCGACTTCCGGGCCGCGTCCACCGTGATGCCCGTCGGCGTGGCGCAGTCGGACGGCCACAGCCATGTCGTCCTCGACGGCACCTGGCCGTACTCCTCGGGCTCCCCGTACTCCACGCACTACGTCGGCCAGACCCTGCGCGCCCCCGAGAAGCCGGGCGACCCGCCAGGACCGATGGTGCTGTTCGTCGCGCCGCGCGCGGTCTGGACGCTGCTCGACGACTGGCACGGTGTCCTGGGCCTGCGCGGCAGCGGCTCCAACAGCATCCGGATGGAACAGGCGCGCATCCCCGCGTACTTCACCGTGGAGGCGAGTCTGCTCGATCTGCCGGTCGAGGGCGGCTCCCTCGGGTCGGAGCTGCATGACAACCCGCTGTACGCGGGGCGCGCGCCCAGCTTCTTCCACGGCGAGCTGGCCGCCATCATGATCGGCACCGCGTACGCGGCCGCCGACGAGTACGCGCGGATCGTCGCCGAGCGCCCCCTGACCCTCGAACCCCACCGCACCCGGGCCGAACTCCACGACTATCAACGCCACTTGGGCGAAGCACTCGGCGTGATCCACACGGCGCACGCCGCTCTCCAGCGCACCGCCGAGGACTACATGGAGACCTGCCACCGCAACGTGACGGGCAAAGCCCCCTTCACCACCGCCGAGGACAACCGCCTCGCGATGGTCTTCCTGAACGCCGGCCGTATGGCCTGGGACGCGATGCAGAACACCCTCTTCCGTACGGCGGGCTCCCGGTACGCCCGCGACGGGGAGCGGATGCAGCGCTACTTCCGGGACGCGGCCACGTACTGGTCGCATATCGGCCCCAGCATGGCGGAGCCGCTTGCACGGCGGGTCGGCCGCGACCGGCTCGGGCTGCCCTCGGACGACATCCCCCTCATTCCGTGAGCCATCCGTGATGCGTGGGGCAGGAATGCCATGGCCCCGGGCGGGTACGTGAGTCACGCGCCCGGGGCGAATGGCGTCCCGGGTGGCCCGAGAACGCCACTATGTCGGGATGTGCCATGGAGATACCCTCGAACGACAGCGCCACGTCGGAGGCGGAGCGGGCGCTGAGTGTGCTGGCCGAGAACAGTGAGGACGACGCGGCGCTGGACACGCTGGCCGGCACGGACGTGCTGGTTCCGGTGCCCGATGACACCGGAGACGAGGCAGCGGCCGATCCCATGATGGTGGCGCTGCCCGTCCTGGAGCAGGACGGTGAGGAGCCGCTCGTGCCGGTGTTCACCTCGGAGGCGCGGATGGCCGAACTGCTGCCGTACGTCTCCCGCTACCGGCTGGTGCCGCTGGGCGCACTGGCCTCCCAGTGGCCCTCCGGGGATCTGTCGCTGACGATCGACGCCAGCTCCCCGCACGGCCTGACGCTCAACTCGGAGGGCGTACGCACGCTCCTCGTCCGTTAGCGGAGCGTGCGCCTCACTCGCCCTTCAGCATGCGCGCGAGCGCCGCGCGCTGCAGGGGGCGTACCTCGGTGTGCAGGTCGCGGCCCTTCTGGGTGAGCGCGACCCATACCCCGCGGCGGTCCTCCTGGCAGATGGAGCGCTCCACCAGGCCCTCCTTGTCCAGGCGGCCGATGAGGCGGGACAGGGCGCTCTGGCTCAGATGGACGCGCTCGGCGATGTCCTGCACACGGCACTGCTCGCCCGGATGCGTGGCCGCGCCCTCTACGAGGATGTCGAGGACCTCGAAGTCGCTGGCGCCCAGGCCATGCGGATGCAACTCGCGGTCGATCTCGCAGATCGTGCGCGCATGCACCGCCAAGATCTCCCGCCACTGCTCCTCGAGCCGGGAATCGGCCTTCTCCGCTGCCATATATGCACGGTAACAGAAAATGAACCTTTGTTGATTGCGCAACTAATTCGGGTGCATGTAAGCGTGTCAGGGGGCTCAGCTTCAGAGGGGCCGCAGGTCAGCCGGTGAAGATCTCGACCGCCGACCACACGGCCAGGCCCAGCATGCACAGTCCGCCGATGCGCTGGACGGTCTTCAGCGGCACATGCTTGGCGATGAAGCGGCCCGCCAGCAGTGCGAGGGCGGAGACCGACATGAGGGCCGCCGCGGAGCCGAGGGCCACGGACGCGATCCCGTTCGTGGTCGCGAGGTTGGCGGTCGTGATCTGCGTCAGGTCGCCCCACTCACTGATGAAGACGGCCATGAAGGCGGTCGTGTAGACCGGCCAGAAGCCGGTGACCGTCCGGCCGCCCGCGTCCGCCTCGTCGTCGTCCCCTTCGCCGCGCAGCAGCATGAAGGCGCCGAAGGCGAACAGCGCGGCCGAGACGGTCTTGACGGTCCAGTCGGGCAGCAGACCGATGAGGCTGCCGGCGCCGACGGCGATCGCGACATGCACGACGAACGCGGTCGACGTGCCGAACCACACGTACAAGGGCCGCATACGGGTGCCCATGGCCAGCGACGCGAACATCGTCTTGTCGGGCAGTTCGGCGAGGAAGATCAGCCCGAAGGCGGTGATGATCGCCAAGGGGTCGAAAGACGCCAGGGGGGCGAGAGACATCCGGGTGGCTTTCTGTACGGGCCGGGCCCTCCGGATCTTCGCGAAGCGCCCTCGGCTGGGGCGACGGGAGAACCGATCGGCCCGGCATGACGGGTGCACCGCACGGCGTGCGAGCACATCAATGCCTGGCCGAAGGTCTCGCCCACCCGCATGTTCACGCGGGCCCGGCCACCGGGAACCCGTGGGCTCCAGTGTGTCGACGACCGGTTCGCAGAGCTACTCCCCTTCGCGATCACCCAGTCTACCGGTCATTCGCGCGTGCTTCGCATGAGCGTGCGGACGGAGGGTAGGCGAGAGTTGTCCCACAAGGACGGTCCCACGCGGACGGAACACCTCGTCCGCGGGACACGAACGAAACGCCACCCCCATGACCAGCCCTCCTGACGAAGACACGTCCGCCGGTATCCTGCGCGCCCTGGGTGTCCTGGCATACGACGGACAAGACAGCGAGGCGCGGGCCCTGTTGGCCGGCAGCAAGGTGCTGGTGCCGACCCCCTCGACGACGCGGACACTCCGGTACTGAACCTCGCGCTGACGGGCCGTACCGTGCAGGTCTTCACCTCGGAGGAGCGGATGGCCCGGGCGCTGCCGGAGGTCCAGAGCTACCACCTCGTACCCCTGGGCCTGCTCCCGGCCCACTGGCCCGAGGGGGGCCGCTCGCTCACCATCGACCCCGGTTCGCCGGACAGCCTGACGCTGTCGGCGGACGGCGTACGGTTACTGCTCGGCGAACCCTGAAGCCGCCCGTGTCTCAGGTCGACCGGCGCTTCACCAGCTCCGTCGGCAGGATCACCGCCGCCGGGTCCTCGCCGCCGATCTGGGCGAGCAGTACGCGCACCATCTCCGCGCTGATGCGGTCCCAGGGCTGACGGATCGTGGTCAGCTCCGGGCTCGCGGCCGTCGCGGCGGGGGAGTCGTCGAAGCCGCCGACCGCGACATCGTCCGGTACCCGGCGACCGGACCGCTGAAGCACGGCCAGTACGCCCTGGGCCATCAGGTCGGAGGCGACGAAGACGGCGTCCATCTCGGGCACCTGGGCGAGGAGTCGCTCGGCGCCCGCCTCACCGCTGGAGCGGCTGTAGTCGCCGGAGACGATGAGCCGCTCGTCGATCTCGATGCCCGCCTCGGCGAGCACCTCCCGGTAGCCCGCGAGCCGTTCGACACCACCCGGTGTGTCCAGCGGACCAGTCACCACGCCGATGTGCCGACGGCCGAGCGACAGCAGATGACGCACCATGTCACGGGCGCCGTCCCGGTCGTCCGCGGCCACGTAACTCACCTTGGAACCCAGGCCGATGGGCTTGCCGCAGGCGACCAGCGGCACCCCCGCCTCCCGCAGCTGCTCGGCGACCGGGTCGCCGGAGTGGCTGGAGACCAGCAGCACCCCGTCTACGTGGCCCGCGGTGATGTACCGCGCTATGCGCCGCCGTTCGTCCTCCGTACCGGCCAGCATCAGCAGCAGCGGAATGTCGTGCGCGGCCAGCGCCTGTGTGCAACCCCGCAGCAGCACATTGAAGTTGGGGTCCTCGAAGAACCTCTCCTGCGGTTCGGTGAGCAGGAAACCGATCGAGTCCGAGCGTCCGGTGATCAGCGAGCGGGCGTGCCGGTTGACGACGTAACCCGTCCTGCGGATGGCCGCGTTGACCGCCTCCTGCGCTGCCGGGCTCACATAGTGCCCGCCGTTGAGTACGCGGGAGACGGTGCCGCGCGAGACTCCCGCCTCGCGCGCCACGTCATGGATCGTCGGCGGCTTCCGCCGGCCCCCCGTCGAGTGCATGGTCATGACTTTACGGCCCCGGACAGCAGGTCGAGGCTCCAGAACCGCTGGATGACCAGGAACAGCGCGATCAGCGGGATCACCGCGAGCAGAGCTCCCGTGATCACCAGCGTGTACAACGCCGGGGTGTTGGAGCCCTGTTCGAGGAGCGTGAACAGACCCAGCGTGATCGGGAACTTCTCGTCGTCGCTGAGCATGATGTACGGCAGCAGGAAGTTGTTCCACACCGCCACGAACTGGAACAGGAAGACGGTCACCAGACCCGGCACCATCATCGGCAGCGCGACCCGCGTGAAGATCCGCCACTCGCTCGCCCCGTCCATCCGCCCGGCCTCGACCACATCACTCGGCACGGCCGCGGTGGCGTAGATGCGAGCGAGGTAGACGCCGTACGGCGAGAGGATCAGCGGCAGCAGCACCGACGCGTACGAATCCGTCAAGTCGGCCTTGGCCAGCAGCAGATACTGCGGGATCGCCAGGATCACCGGCGGCATCAGCACACCCGCCAGCAGGATGTTGAACACCGTCTCGCGGCCACGGAAGCGGTAGATCGCGAGGGCGTAGCCGCTGAGCGCGGAGACGGCTGTCGACAGGAGGGCGCCCAGGCCCGCGTAGAGAGCGGAGTTGCCCATCCACTTCCAGTAGACGCCGTCACGATAGGCGTTGAGGTCCTTCACGTTCTCGGCGAAGCCCGTGCCCGGCAGGAACGTGAACGTCGAGAACAGCTCACGGCCCGACTTGGTCGCCGCGATCAGCACCCAGGCCACGGGCAGCAGGCAGTAGATCGCACCCAGCAGCAGCGTGACCGTCGGGACGAAGGCGATCCGGCGCCGCAGCGGCGGCCCCTGGGCGGTGCCGGGCGTCGTGCCCGCGGCCGGAGCGGCCTTATGGACGGCAAGAGAACTCATCGTGCTTCCCCCTGCTGCTTGGTACGGGAGTTCGAGGCTCGCAGGAAGCCGAAGGACAGGAGGAGCGTGACGAAGGCGATGATCACCGCGGTCGCGGCCGCCGAATAGATGTCGCCGTTCTGGAAGGCGTCCTGGTACACCTTCATCAGCGGACTCCAGGTCGTGGAGATGGAGTTGGTGAGTGGCTTGAGGGTTGTCGGCTCGCTGAACACCTGGAGCGTCGCGATGATCGAGAAGAAGAAGGTCAGCACCAGCGAGGGCGCCACCATCGGGATCTTGATCCGCAGCGCGATCTGCAGGGGAGTCGCACCGTCCAGCTTCGCCGCCTCGTACACCTCGGCCGGGATCGCCTGCAACGAGGTGTAGATGACGATCATGTTGAAGCCGGTGCCGCCCCACACCGCGATGTTCGACAGCGCGGCGTACAGCCCCCCGCCGTCCAGCAGGTCCGGCTGCGGCAGCCCCAGCTTGTCGAGGACGAAGTAGAAGGGGCTGACGTCCGGCAGGTACAGGAAGCCCCACAGCAGCGCCGCGACGACGCCGGGAATGGCGTACGGCAGGAAGATCGCGAGCCGGGTGAACGGCGCGAGGCGGACCCGGTCGGTGTCGAGCATCAGCGCGAAGAGCAGCGCGAGCCCGAGCATCACCGGGATCACGATGGCGCCGTACCCGAGCACGCGCAGCGCTCCGCCGAGCAGCTCGGAGTCGGTGAGGGCGTCGGTGTAGTTCTCCAGGCCCGCCCAGACCTCGCTGCGGGCGCCCGAGCCCAGGCCCAGGCCCTTGACCTGGACCTTGTGGAGGCTGAGCCAGACCGCGTAACCGATGGGCAGGGCGAAGAAGAGGGCGAAGAGAATCGTTGCGGGGAGGAGGAAGGCATACGGGGCCCCCTTGACCCCGTACGACTTCCGGCGTGCGCTGGTCACTCCGCGACCTCGAAGCCCTGCTTCTTCATGTCGGCGACCGTGTCGTCCTGCATCTTCGTGAGGGCGGTACCGAAGTCCGACTTGTCCTTGGCAGCCTTGCCGAACGCGTCCTTGAAGGTGGTGTACGCGACGTTCACGTTCGGACCCCATGCCGAGGGCGCCGTGGTCTTCGCGATCTCGGAGGCCTGGGTGTAGAAGTCCGGCTGGTTGGAGAAGAAGGCCGGTGGCTCGGTGAACGCGCCACTGGTCTGCGCGGTCGTGGCGGCCGGGTAGATGCCGCCTTCCTTCGCGAGCGCGGTCAGCGCTGCCGGGTCCGTGTTCAGCCAGGAGGCGAACTTCGCGGCGGCCGACTTGTTCTTGGAGTCCGTGGTGACGGCCGTGGAGGAGCCGCCCCAGCTGCCCGTCACGTTCTCCCCGGCCGACCACTGCGGCAGCGGGGCCATCGCCCACTTGCCCTTGGTGTCGGGCGCGGCGGTCGTCAGGGTGCCGGGTGCCCAGACCGCGCTCACCCAGGCGATCTGCTTGCCGGTGTTGAGCGCCTTGTTCCAGGCCGGCGTGTACATCGGCTGGTTGTCGATCGCGCCCTCCTTGACGAGACCGCCCCAGAAGTCGGCGACCTTCTGCGTCGCCGCGTCGTCGATGCCGACCTTCCACTGCTCGCCCTCGGTGGTCCACCACTTGGCGCCCGCCTGCTGCGCGAGACCCGCGAACTGCCCGGAGTCGTTGGCGGAGAACGTGGTGAGGTCCGTGTCCGGGGATTTCTTCTTCAGCGCTCGGGCGGTCTCCGCGAACTCCTCCCAGGTCTTGGGGACTTGGAGGCCGTACTGCTTGAAGAGGTCCTCGCGGTAGTAGAACATCATCGGCCCGGAGTCCTGCGGGATCGCGTACACCGCGTCCGAACCCAGCGTCGTCTGCTGCCAGACGCCCTCGGCGAACTTGTCCTTCACGCCGCCGACGTCACCGGCTATGTCGGCGAGCGCGTCATTGCTGACCAGCGTCGGCAGGGCCTGGTACTCGGCCTGCACCAGGTCCGGGGCCTTGTTGGCCTTGTGCGCGGTGAGGATCTTGGTGACGAGGGTGTCGCCGGACGCCTGCTTCTTCACCGTGACGGTGATCTGCTCGTCCTTGCCCGGGCCCTTGTTCCACAGGTCCGCGACCTTGTCCATGCCTGGCGTCCAGGACCAGTACGTCAGCGAGACCGGCCCCGAGTCGGCCTCGCTGTCGTCGTCGGAGGAGCCGCAGGCGGCAAGAGCGGTGGCGCCGAGCGTGACGGCGACCGAGATGGTCACGAGGCGACGCAGCTTCGTGTGTGGCATGGATGTATCTCCCTGACCGTGGTCTCCGCCTGCTGCGGAGGCCTGCCCCTTTTTCTTGCGCGGCTCGCCTCCGGGGCGCTTCAGCCGGTGTCGAGGGCACGACCGTGCTCAGCCCTTCGGGCCTCCGCGTGCTCGCACCCTCGACACCGGCGTGCCCCTTCGGTTCGCCCGTGCTGCTTCTGTGAGCGTTCACAGTAGAGAAACATCCAGGACACTTGTCAATGGTTGTTGCTGTGCGGTTATGTTGGGCTCGCGCCGACAGCGCTGTGTGTGCACGTTCCCAAATGATCGATAAACCGGGAGAGATCCATGCCGGAGACCACCCCCAAGGGCCTCACCAGGCTCGCCTTCGGTGGGGACTACAACCCCGAGCAGTGGCCGGAAAGCGTCTGGCACGAGGACGTCCGGCTGATGTGCGAAGCGGGCGTCACGATGGTGAGTGTCGGGATCTTCTCCTGGGCCCTGCTCGAACCCTCACCCGGGGTCCACGAGTTCGGCTGGCTCGACCGCCTCCTCGACCTGCTGCACGAGCACGGGATACGCGCCGACCTCGGTACGCCGACGGTGGCGCCGCCGGCCTGGTTCTACCGCGCACACCCCGAGGCGCTGCCGGTGGCCGCCGACGGGACGCGCTACGAGTTCGGCTCGCGCGGCGCCATCTGTCACAGCAACCGGCACTACCGCGAGGCCGCCGCTGCCATCACGACACAGCTCGGCGAGCGGTACGCCGACCATCCCGCGCTCGCGATGTGGCACGTGCACAACGAGTACGGCGTCCCCGTGTCGGCCTGCTACTGCGAGTCCTGCGCCGCGCACTTCCGCCGCTGGCTGGCCGCGACGTACGAGACGGTCGACGCGGTCAACGAGGCCTGGGGAACCGCCTTCTGGGGCCAGCGGTACGCGGACTTCGACCAGATCAACCCGCCCCGCGTGACCCCCACGGTCGGCAACCCGGCCCAGGCGCTCGACTACAAGCGCTTCGCCGACGCCACCATGCGCGAGAACTTCGTGACCGAGCGCGACATCCTGCACCGCCTCTCGCCCGGCATCCCGGTCACCACGAACTTCATGACCGCCCTCAGCCAGTGCGACTCCGTCGACTACTGGGCCTGGGGCCGCGAGGTCGACCTCGTCACCAACGACCACTACCTGATCACCGACGGCCGCCGTACCCATGTGAACCTCGCCATGGCGGCCGACCTCACCCGCTCCGTCGCGGGCGGCGCCCCCTGGCTGCTGCTCGAACACTCCACATCGGGCATCAACTGGCAGCCCCGCAACCCCGCCAAGGCCCCCGGCGAGATGGCCCGCAACTCCCTCGGCCATGTGGCCCGCGGCTCCGACGGTGCCCTGTTCTTCCAGTGGCGGCAGTCGCGGCGCGGCGCGGAGAAGTTCCACTCGGCGATGCTGCCGCATGCGGGCACGGACTCGCGGGTCTGGCGCGAGGTGGTCGAACTCGGCGCGTCCGTGGGCGCGTTGGCGCCGGTGCAGGGCACACGCACCGTCGCCGACGTGGCCGTTGTCTGGGACTGGCACTCCTGGTGGGCGCAGACCCTCCAGTGGCGCCCCAGCGAGGACCACGACCCGCGCGAGCGCGCCGACGCGTTCTACGAAGCCCTCTTCGACCGCCACCTCACCGTCGACTTCGCCCACCCGGAAGCCGACTTGTCGGCCTATCCCCTTGTCGTCGTGCCCGCTCTGTATCTGATGACGGAAGCCGCCGGGCGGAACCTCAAGGAGTACGTCGAGAACGGCGGCACCCTTGTCGTCTCGTACTTCTCCGGCATCGTCGACGAGCACGACGCCGTGCACGACGGCCCCTACCCGGGCCCGCTGCGGGACGTACTCGGCCTGACCGTCGAGGAGTTCTCGCCGCTGCTGGTGGGCGACCGGGTGCAGATCGCAGGGCCCGACGGCTCCGAGCTCACCGGTGACGTGTGGTCGGAGTTCGTGGTGCCGCGCGGCGCCGAGACCGTGTGGACGTACACCGACGGACTCACCGCCGGCCACCCCGCGGTCACCCGGCACCGGCTCGGCGAGGGCACGGCCTGGTACGTCTCCACGCGCCTCGGGTCCGACGGCCTCGACGCCCTCGTGGGCTGGGCCGCCGAGGACGCCCGCATCGCGCCGCGCGCCGACCTGCCGCGCGACGTCGAAGTGGTGCGCCGCACCGGCGAGTCCGGCACCTACCTCTTCGCGATCAACCACACCTCGTCGGACGCCAAGGTGCCGCTGGAGGCACACGGCACCGAGCTGCTGACGGGCGAACGCGCCGCGGGCCGCCTCGCGGTTCCCGCGGGAGCCGTCCGGGTCGTACGACTCGACGGCTGAGCCGACTCCCTCCACCCGTGTGAGCACACGAGCCGCGGGCGGAGGGGCTTCCCCTCGCCATCAGGAGGGGCACCCCCCATACCCATCACGTCGAAGGGACGACGGACGACGATGTTCCATCCCAGACGCACACTCAAGGCCCTGCTGCTGCCGCTCGCAGCCGGACTCGCCCTCACCGCCCTGCCCGCACAGTCGGCAGTGGCGGCGAGCACGCTCCAGAACGTCGGCTTCGAGTCCGACGGCTCCGGCGTCGCCGCACCCAGCGGCTGGTCGGAGTACGGTTCCACCGGCGCCTCGTTCGTGGAGTCCGGTGGCCGCAGCGGCAGTTACCGCCTGTCGCACTACGCCTCCGCCGCGTACAAGGTGGAGACCTACCAGTACCTCTCCGGGCTGACCAACGGGAACTACAAGCTCACCGCCTGGGTACGCTCGGGCGGCGGGCAGAAGTCCGCCTACATAGCCCTCAAGAACTGCGGAGGCGCCGAGCAGCGCACCGATCTGCCGGTCTCCGGCAGCGGCTGGATCCGTATCGTCGTCCCCGTCTCGGTGACGAACAACCAGTGCACGGTCAGCATCAACTCCGATGCAAACGCGGGCAACTGGATCAACGTCGACGACCTGACGTTCACCTCGGGCACGACAAACGGCCTGGCCATCAAGGGCTCTGACGTCTCGTCACTCGCCAAGAGCGAAGCCAAGGGCGGCGTCTACAGGACCAGCTCCGGCACCGCGGGTGACGCCCTCGCCATCCTCAAGTCGAACGGGCAGAACTACGCCCGCCTCAAGGTCTGGGTGAACCCGGCCGACGGCTACAACAACAAGGCCCGCGTCCTCGCGATGGCCAAGCGCGTCAAGGCGCAGGGCATGAAGCTGCTGGTCGATTTCCACTACTCGGACACCTGGGCCGACCCCGGCGCCCAGTCCAAGCCCGCCGCCTGGTCCGGCCACTCGTACAGCCAGTTGAAGACGGACGTCTACAACCACACGTACGACGTCCTGGGCGCCCTGAAGGCGCAGGGCACCACGGCCGACATGGTGCAGGTCGGCAACGAGATCAACGGTGGCATGCTCTGGAACGAGGGCTCCACCGACAACTGGGGCCAGCTCGCCGGGCTGCTCAACTCCGGCTACGACGCGGTCAAGGCGGTCAACTCGTCCACGACCGTGGCGCTGCACCTCGCCAAGGGCGGTGACCTCGCGGGCACCCGCTGGTGGTTCGACAGCGCGCGCTCCAACGGTGTGAAGTTCGACGTCATCGGCCTGTCGTACTACGGCTACTGGCACGGCACGCTCTACGACTTCCAGACCACCCTGGACGACGCGGCGACCCGCTACGGCAAGCCGGTCTACGTCGCCGAGACGGCCTACCCGTTCCGTCTTGGCAGCGAGGACGCGCACGAGGACATCATCAACACGACCGGTGAGCTGGTGTCCGGCTACCCGGCCACGACGGCCGGGCAGACGCAGTGGATGAAGGACATCGCGAGCATCGTGGAGGCCGTCCCGAACGGCCGCGGCCTCGGCATCTTCTACTGGGAGTCCACCTGGACCGCGGTGAACGGCAACGGCTGGGACCCGACCGACCCGTCCTCGGGCAACGGCTGGGAGAACCAGGCCCTGTTCGGCTACGACGACAGGGCGCTGCCTGCGATGTCGTGGTTCAGCCACCGGTGACGCACTGACTGACCCCGGCTGATCGAAAGCCCGCCCACGCTCCACGCGTGGGCGGGCCTTTCGTCATGTACCGAGAACATCGCAGCGGAGGCGGCAGACGTCTGCCAACCACGGAGCGTTAGCCTGATCTCCTGCCACGACCAGGAGACATACGTTCACATGACAGTGCCCCACTCCGAAAAGGTGGACGGACCCGCGGAATTCGGCGCGTCCGTCCCGCGGCCTTCGGTGTGGCACGGACAGGCACCGATCGTGGCGGTGGTCGCAGCCGGTGGCGCGCTCGGCGCGACCGCCCGCTACGGCGCCTCGCTGATCTGGCCCACGCAGACGGGCGCCTTCCCCTGGACCACTCTCTGGGTCAACGCCGTCGGGTGCGCCGTGATCGGCGTCTTCATGGTCGTGATCAGCGACGTGTGGGCGGCGCACCGGCTGGTCCGCCCCTTCTTCGGCACCGGAGTCCTCGGCGGCTTCACCACCTTCTCGACGTACGCCGTCGACATCCAGAAACTGGTCGACGAGGGCCGCCCCCGGACTGGCCTCGCCTACCTCGCCGCCACCCTGGTCGCGGCGCTGGTGGCGGTGTGGCTCGCGGTGGTGGCGGCCCGCAAGGTGCTGGCATGGAGGCGGCGATGATGACGAGACTGACCGGCGAGGCCCTACGGCTGACGATCTTCATCGGTGAGAACGACACCTGGCACCACAAACCGCTGTACTCGCAGATCGTGCACCGGGCGCGCGCGGCGGGACTCGCGGGCGCGAGCGTCTTCCGGGGCATCGAGGGCTTCGGCGCGTCCTCGCTGATCCACACCTCGCGGCTGCTGTCGCTGAGCGAGGACCTGCCGGTGGCCATCGTCATCGTGGACACCGAGGAGCGCGTACGCGCCTTTCTGCCGGAGCTCGACGAGCTGGTGGGGGAGGGCCTCGTCATCCTCGACGACTGCCAGGTCATCAGGTACGTCGGCCGCGAGGAAAACCCCGCCGTAGCGGGCGGGAAAGGTAAGAAGTCGTCGTGAACTGGCTGTTGGTGATCGCCGGCGGAATGGTCGGCGCGCCTCTGCGCTACCTCACCGACCGCGCGGTGCAGTCCCGGCACGACACGGTCTTCCCCTGGGGCACCTTCACCGTGAACGTCGTCGGCTGCCTGATCCTCGGCACACTCACAGGCGCGGCTGCGGCCGGCGCGGCCTCCTCACACGTCCAGCTGCTGCTCGGCACCGGCCTGTGCGGGGCGCTCACCACGTACTCGACATTCTCGTACGAGACCCTGCGGCTGGCCGAGGACGGGGCCCGGTTCTACGCCGCCGTCAATGTGATCGCGTCCGTGGTCGCCGGGCTCGGCGCGGCATTTGTCGGGATATCGGTCGCTGAGGCTCTGTGGGCGTAGCCGGCCGGCTCACCTGCGGGCCGGTCCCGGACCCTTGACAGTCACCTCTTGTTCCCCGCAGGATCACCCCCGTGAACCTGTCAGACAGCCAGACAGGTGGCCCGGTGCCGCGTCGCGTCAGCGCGATGGAAGCGGTGCTCAGTCATCTGCGGAGTGCGATCGAGCGCGGCGAGTACGCCGTCGGGGACAAGCTGCCGTCCGAGGCGGAGCTGTGCCGGAGTCTCGAGGTCAGCCGGCCCGTGCTGCGGGAGGCGCTGCGGGCCCTGCAGACGATGGGCCTGACCGTGTCCCGTACCGGCAAGGGCACGTTCGTCGTGTCGAACGGGCCGGTCGTCGACCCCACCTTCGGCGACTACGCGGCCAGCGATCTGATCGAGGTCCGGCGCCATGTCGAGATCCCCGTCGCGGGCTACGCGGCCGCGCGCCGTACGCCCGAGGACCTCGACCATCTCGCCCACCTGCTCGACCGGATGGAGCGCGAGACCGACACCACCGCCTGGGTGGCCATGGACACGCTCTTCCATCTCGCCGTCGCGCAGGCCGCGCAGAACCCGGTCTTCCGCCGCGTCATCGAGGAGATCCGTGACGCGCTGGCCCGCCAGTCGGCGTTCCTCAACGAACTCGGCGGCCGTCGCGAGCAGTCCAACCGCGAACACCGGGCGATCGTCGAGGCGTTGATCGACGGCAGCGAGCACGACGCCACCGAAGCCATGGCCCACCACCTCGACCGCGTCGAGACAACCCTCACCGCGATCGTGCGACCCGAGGGCACCCAAAGCCCCGATCGCCCCAAGAGCACCGACACCCCCACAGAAGGCGAGCCCCCGGCGTGAGCGAGCAGTCCCTCCACGACGAGATACGGAAACCGGCCGCTCACGTCGACGCCGGAGACGCGGGGTACAGCAAGTCCCTGAAGTCCCGGCACGTCAACATGATCGCCATCGGCGGCGCCATCGGTACCGGTCTCTTCCTCGGCGCCGGCGGACGGCTCGCCGACGCGGGCCCCTCCCTCTTCATCGCCTACGCGGTCTGCGGAATCTTCGCCTTCCTCGTCGTCCGTGCCCTCGGCGAACTCGTCCTGTACCGGCCCTCCTCCGGCGCCTTCGTGTCGTACGCCCGGGAGTTCATGGGTGAGAAGGGCGCGTACACGGCGGGCTGGATGTACTTCCTGAACTGGGCCACCACCGGCATCGCCGACATCACCGCGGTCGCCACCTACACCCACTACTGGGGCATGTTCTCCGACATCCCGCAGTGGGTGATCGCGCTCATCGCGCTCGCCGTCGTGCTCACCGTGAACCTGATCTCGGTGAAGATCTTCGGTGAGCTGGAGTTCTGGTTCGCGATCATCAAGGTGGGCGCGCTGGTCGCCTTCATGCTCATCGGCATCTTCCTGCTGGTCACCCAACAGCCTGTGGACGGCACCACCCCCGGCCCCTCGCTGATCAGCGACAACGGCGGCGTGTTCCCCAACGGCCTGCTGCCGATGCTGCTGATCGTCCAGGGTGTCGTCTTCGCGTACGCCTCCGTCGAGCTGGTCGGTGTCGCGGCGGGCGAGACGGAGAACCCGGAGAAGATCATGCCGAAGGCGATCAACTCCATCATGTGGCGCGTCGGTCTCTTCTACGTCGGCTCCGTGCTGCTCCTGTCGATGCTGCTGCCGTGGTCGTCGTACAGCGCCGGTGAGAGTCCCTTCGTGACCGTGCTCTCCAACATCGGCATCCCGGCCGCGGGCGGCGTGATGAACCTGGTCGTGATGACCGCCGCCATGTCCTCGCTGAACTCCGGCCTGTACTCCACCGGCCGCATCCTGCGCTCCATGTCGATGTCCGGCTCGGCCCCGAAGTTCACCTCGGTGATGAGCCGCAGCCAGGTCCCGTACGGCGGGATCATGCTCACCAGCGCTATCTGTGTACTCGGCGTCGGGCTCAACTTCGTCGTCCCCGCCGACGCGTTCGAGATCGTGCTGAACTTCGCGGCCATCGGCATCCTCGCCACCTGGGGCATGATCATGATCTGTCACCTGATGTTCTGGCGGAAGACCCAGGACGGCGAGCTGGAGCGCCCCAGCTACCGGCTGCCGGGCTCACCCTGGACCGAGCTCGTCACGCTGTTCTTCCTCGCCTCTGTGCTGGTGCTGATGTACGCCGACGGGGGAGCGGGACGTACGACGGTGCTATGTCTGCCGCTGATCGTGGCGGCTCTGGTGGCGGGATGGTACGGCGTACGGGGCCGGGTGGCCGCCGTACGGAAGTTCGGAGCCGACGCGTGAGCCTCAACACGCTTGCCCAACACGGCAGTTCGCTCGCCGAGGCGCCCGCGGTCCGGGAGCCGCTGCACGCGCCCGTCGCCCACCTCGTACGCGGCGGTGTCATCGAGGGCATCCACTACGGCTCGGTCGTCGTGCTAGGTGCCGACGGGCGCGTGGAACTGCAGATCGGCGACATCGAGGCGGCCTTCTATCCGCGCTCGGCACTCAAGCCCGTACAGGCGGTGGCGATGCTGCGGGCCGGGCTGCCGCTCGACGGGGAGCTGCTCGCGCTGACCGCGGCCAGTCACTCCGGGGAGGAGCGGCATCTCGCCGGAACGCGGCGGATCCTGGAGCAGGCCGGGCTCCCCGAGGACGCTCTGCGCAATGTGCCGGACCTGCCCTACGACCCGGTCGTACGGGAGGCCTGGGTGCGTGAGGGGCGGCTGCCGTCGCGGCTCGCGCAGAACTGTTCCGGGAAGCACGCGGCCATGCTGTACACGGCCCACCTCAGCGGCTGGTCGCTCGACGGCTACCTCGACCCCGCGCATCCGCTCCAGCAAGCGATCGCGGAGATCGTCGAGGACCTCACCGGGCAGGCCATCGCGCACGTGTCCGTCGACGGCTGCGGGGCGCCCTTGTTCTCCATTTCGCTGCACGGCCTCGCGCGCGCCGCCGCCCGGATCACCACCGCCCCGCCCGGCACCCCCGAGGCGCGGGTGGCCGACGCGATGCGCGAGCACGCCGAGATGGCGTCCGGCTCCGGCCGCGACGTCGCCGCGCTGATGCGGGCCGTGCCGGGGCTGCTCACCAAGGACGGCTTCGAGGGCGTACACGTCGCGGCGCTGCCCGACGGGCGGGCGGTCGCCGTGAAGATCGCGGACGGGGCGGACCGGGCCCGGCTGCCCGTGGTCGCCGCCGCCCTCGCACGCTGTGGCGTCGACCCGGCCGTGCTCGCCGAGTTCGCGTCGGCGCCGTTGTTCGGGGGCGGGGAGGTGGTCGGGAGCATCCGGCCCGCCCGCGCTCTGGAACCGCTCACGCAGGCCTGATCCGCCCTCTCCGGAATCTCCAGAATCTAGAGAAAGCAGAGCCGCACTCACATGACCGTCCGCAGCGAGCACGACCTGCTCGGCGACCGTGACGTCCCCGCCGAGGCGTACTGGGGCATCCACTCCCTGCGCGCCAGGGAGAACTTCCCCATCACGGGCACCGCGATCTCCGCCTACCCGCATCTGATCGACGCCCTGGCCGCCGTCAAGGAGGCCGCCGCCCGCGCCAACGAGGAGCTCGGACTGCTGGAGCCCCGCAAGGCGGCCGCCATCGTCGAGGCCTGCCAGGAGATCCGGGACGGGAAGCTGCACGACCAGTTCGTCGTCGACGTCATCCAGGGCGGCGCCGGGACCTCGACGAACATGAACGCCAACGAGGTCGTCGCCAACCGGGCGTTGGAGCTTCTCGGCCACCCCAAGGGCGCGTACGAGTTCCTGCACCCGAACGAGGACGTCAACCTCGGCCAGTCGACCAACGACGTCTACCCGACCGCCGTCAACATCGCCACCATCTTCGCGGTGCGCGGGCTGCTCCAGGCGATGGCGGTCCTGCAGGACACCTTCGCCGCCAAGGCCGTCGAGTTCCGTGACGTGCTGAAGATGGGGCGTACGCAGTTGCAGGACGCGGTGCCGATGACGCTCGGTCAGGAGTTCTCGGCGTACGCGGTGATGCTGGACGAGGACCGCAGCCGGCTCGCCGAGGCGGTCGAGCTGATCCACGAGATCAACCTGGGCGCGACCGCGATCGGCACCGGGCTCAATGCGCCCGCCGGATACGCCGAGGCCGCGCGCCGGCATCTCGCGGAGATCACCGGGCTGCCGCTGGTCACCGCCGCCAACCTGGTCGAGGCCACGCAGGACTGCGGGGCCTTCGTGCAGATGTCCGGGGTGCTGAAGCGGATCGCGGTGAAGCTGTCGAAGAGCTGCAACGACCTGCGGCTGCTGTCGTCCGGGCCGCGCGCGGGGCTGAACGAGATCAACCTGCCGCCGGTGCAGGCCGGTTCGAGCATCATGCCCGGCAAGGTCAACCCGGTGATCCCCGAGGTCGTCAACCAGGTCGCCTTCGAGGTGATCGGCAACGACGTCACCATCACGATGGCCGCGGAGGCGGGACAGCTTCAGCTCAACGCCTTCGAGCCGGTCATCCTGCACGCTCTGTCGGAGAGCATCACGCATCTGCGCGCCGCCTGCCTGACGCTCGCCGAGCGCTGCGTCGCCGGGATCACGGCCAACGAGGACGTGCTGCGCGAGGCCGTCGAGAACTCCATCGGCCTGGTCACCGCGCTCAACCCGTACATCGGGTACGAGGCGGCCACCGGCATTGCGAAGGAGGCCCTCGCCACGGGGCGCGGAGTTGCCGAACTCGTCCTGGAAAAGGGGCTGTTGCCCCCCGACCGGCTTGCCGCGCTGCTGCGGCCGGAGGTGCTGGCGGGGTCCCAGGCGGGCTGAAAGCGTGTGTGGTCGGGTGCGGGAGGGTTTCTTTCCCCAGCCCCGCCCCTTCCCGAAACTGGGGGCTGCGCCCCCAGGCCCCCCCGCAAGGGGGTGGGGGGTGACACGTCGTGTCGCGGCTGCGGGTCCGTCGTGGCTGGTCGCGCAGTTCCCCGCGCCCCTGAAGGGGCGCTCCCGGAACCGCCCGCCACCATGCTCACCAGCCACGACGAACCCCGCAGCCTCCCCCCGGCGGGAGGGGCCGTGGGCCGGTGCGTCGTATGCCCGTCGCGTAGGTTCGGTCTCGGAGAACCAGGGCCTTGTACCAGGCCAGGGTCGTACGCCCGGCCTGCGACGGGCTGACGCACCGGCCCACGGCCCCGACCCACCCACGCACCCCAAGGGGCGCGGGGGACGGCGCGAGCAACCACCCACAACCGGCAGAATGGTGATCATGGCAATGTCCACGTCGTCGCCGGCCTTCCAGCCGGTCCTCCACCGCATCGCCGCCGAGATCGAAAACATGCCCGCACGTGGTCGGCCCGCCGACTACATCCCGGCGCTCGCGGCATGCGACCCGCGTCGGTTCGGCATGGCCGTCGCGGAGTTGGACGGCACGGTGCACGGCGTGGGGGACTGGCGGCAGCCGTTCTCCGCGCAGTCCCTCACCAAGGTCTTCACCCTCGCCCTCGTCCTGGCGGGCGGAGGCGACGCCCTGTGGGAGCACGTCGGACGCGAGCCCTCCGGCAATCCCTTCAACTCGCTGGTGCAGCTGGAGTACGAGAACGGCATCCCGCGCAATCCCTTCATCAACGCGGGCGCCCTCGTCGTCACCGACCGCCTCCACACCCAGACCGACGACGCGGCCGGCACCCTCCTCGACTTCCTGCGCGCGGAGAGCGGCAACGCGCAGCTTGCCATCAACAAGGACGTCGCCGCCTCCGAGGCCGCCCACGGCGACCGCAACGCCGCGCTCGGCCACTTCATGGCGTCGTACGGAAACATCGGCAACCCGGTCCCGGTGCTCCTGGACCAGTACTTCCGGCAGTGCTCCATCGAGGCGTCCTGCGCCGACCTCGCCCTCGCCACCGGATTCCTCGCCCGCCCCGGCATACGCGCCGACGGCACACGCCTGCTGACTCGCAGTCAGGCCAAGCAGGTCAACGCGGTCATGCTGACCTGCGGCACGTATGACGCCGCGGGCGAGTTCGCGTACCGGGTCGGCCTGCCCGGCAAGAGCGGCGTCGGCGGCGGCATCATCGCCGTCGTCCCCGGCCGCTGCACGCTGTGCGTGTGGAGCCCGGGCCTGGACGAACGGGGGAACTCGGTGGCGGGCGTCGCGGCGCTTGAGCGTTTCACGACGCTGACGGGATTGTCCGTGTTCTGAGGCGGTTGTTCTCAGGTGGATTTGAGGGGTGGTTGCCGTTCGGTCAGACGGCGGTCACACGGCGGCTGCCGATCAGAGAGACGCGTGTCGCCTTCCGGCCACTCGGCGTTGACACGCTTCCCGAGTGTTGGCCATGGGTTTCTCCGTCGATCTGCGTCGCTGTCAGTTGCTCGGACTCGCGGGTTCGGGCTTTCTCGCGGCGGGGGGTGAGACGGCCGGGGCCCTGCCGGTGCGGGAGCTGCTGGCCCCGGCCTCGGCGCGGGCGGCGCTCGGCCTGGTCGGTGTGTACTTCGGGGTGGTGCTGCTGATCGCCGCCTGGGCCCTGCTGGGGCGGGTGATCCGGCGGCCCGAACCGCCGACTCCGCGCGCCCTGTTGGTGGTTCTGGGAGTGTGGGCGGCGCCGTTACTGCTCGCACCGCCGCTGTTCAGCCGGGACGTGTACAGCTACCTCGCGCAGGGCGCCATGGTCGACGCGCACATCGACGTCTACACCCACGGCCCCGCACGGCTCGGCGGGCCGCTCGCCGACGAGGTGGCGCCCGTGTGGCAGCACACCGCGACGCCGTACGGTCCCGCCTTTCTCGCCGTCGCCTCCGCGCTCTCCGGGCTGACGCGGGGCGAAGTACCGGCCGGGCTGTTCGGGATGCGGGTGGTCGCAGTGCTCGGCGTGGCGCTGATGGCCGCCGCCCTGCCGAGGCTCGCCCGGCACAGCGGCGCCGACCCGGCTGCCGCGCTGTGGCTCGGCGCGCTCAACCCGCTTGTGCTGCTGCATCTCGTCGCCGGCGCGCACAACGACGCCATCATGCTCGGGCTGCTCGGCATCGGGCTGGTGGCCGCGCTCGGCCGGTGGCCCGTCCTCGGCGCCGTGCTCGTCACGCTCGCCGCCCTGGTCAAGGTCCCCGCCGTACTGGGCCTCGCAGCCGTCGTAGCTCTCCAAGTACGCGCGGGGCGAAGCCTGTTGAAGGCCACGGTGACCACGGCGACCGCCGCGCTCGCCACCACCGTCGCCGCAACCGCCGTCGCCGGTACGGGATACGGCTGGATCAGCGCGCTCAAGACGCCCATCTCACCGCACAACTGGTCGCCCACCAGCGTCCTCGGCCGCGCGACAGGCTCCCTGCTGGAGGACCTGGGCAGCGACCTCGCGCCCCTCGCCCTGCCCGCCTGGCACGCCCTCGGACTCGTGGTCACCGTCGTCGTCATTCTCGCCATATGGCTGCGCCGCCCCCGGCTCAGTCCCGTCTACGCACTCGGCCTCAGCCTGGCGACGGTGGCCGTTCTCGGTCCGGCGATCCGGCCCTGGTACGCCCTGTGGGGCCTGTTCCTCATCGCCGCGGCGGCACCCAGCACGTCGGTACGCCACCGGGTCGCCGCCGTGACCGGAGTGCTCGCACTCGGCGTCCTGCCCAGCGGCAGCCCGCCGGACCTCGAACAGCTGGTCCTGGCCGTGTCGGGCGGCGTGCTCGCGGTGGTCGTGCTCTGGCAGGCCCACCAGACGGCGAACGCGCCGGTCCTGGAGCGGACCGCATGAGGCTTCCGCGTACGGAACGGGGGCGGCTCGCCTTCGTACTGGTCCTCGTCGCCGCCGTGACGCTGTTCACCGCGACCGTGCCGCTCCTGCGCGGCTGGTTCGACCTGCGGGTGTACCACGGGGCCATCGACGCCTGGATCCATCACGGCGGCCGTATCTACGACTACCACGTGCCGGGGACGACGTACGGCTTCACCTACCCGCCCTTCGCGGCGGTCAGCATGGTGCCGATGGCGCTCCTCGGACTGCACGCCGCGATCGCTGTCGGACTGCTCCTCAACCTCGCGGCGACGGCCGTGGTCCTCGGCATTCTGGCGCCGCGCGAGCTGCGCCGGCACGGCTGGTTCGGCTTCGCCCTGGTTCTCTGCGTGCTGGCCATGTTCGAACCCGCCCGTGACACCTTCAGCTTCGGCCAGGTCAACCTTCTGCTGCTGGCCCTTGTCCTCGGCGACGCCTGGCTGCTGTCCACGGGGCGGGGCCGCTGGGCGGGCGTGGGCATCGGACTCGCTGCCGCGATCAAGCTCACGCCCGCGATCTTCATCGTTCTGCTGCTGCTCGCCCGGCGCCCCCGCGCCGCCGCGGTCGCGGCGGCCGTCGCCGCGAGCGCCACCGCCCTCGCGGCCTGGGCGGCACCGGAGCCCTCCCGCTTCTACTGGACCGAGGCCGTCTGGGACACGACCCGCATCGGCCGCCTCGACTACGTGTCCAACCAGTCCCTGCAAGGCGTACTGGCCCGGCTCGCCGACCCCGCCGAACCGAGCCGCATCGCCTGGGCGTTGGCCGCTCTCGCCGTCCTCGGCGTCTGGGCCTGGCGCGCCCACCGGGCCATCGCCGCCGACGACCTGATGGGCGCCTTCGCCCTGACCGGGCTCGTCGCCTGCCTGGTCAGCCCGATCACCTGGGTGCACCATCTCGTGTGGCTGCTGCCGTCCTTCGCGATCCTCGTCGAGGCGGGGCTGAGGCGCCGGCGGCTGCTGTGGGCCGCGGGCGTGTCGTACATGCTGTTGTGCAGCAGCGTGGTGTGGCTGTGGTTCGACGACGCGTCCGGCGCCGACGGCTTCCTCGGCAGCAACATCTACGTGTGGATCACGCTCGGTCTGCTGCTCGGACTGCCCGTCGGTCAGACGCGCGTGAACCATCTGCCGCGCAGCACCACGGCCACGACTCCCGCACCCAGACAGGCCGCCCCCGAGATCGCCCCCGCATCCGCCCACCGGTCGGAGCCGCCGGCGACCACCATGGCCGCGGGCAACGGCGCAGGGCCCGCCTGCGGCACGGCACGCGAGGGCACCAGCGAGCCCACCGGCTCGACACGCCCGGCGGTTCCGAACCCCCAGTCGAGCAGCGAGCGAGCCTCTTCGTAGACGGCGAAAGGGCCGCCCGCCCGAGGATCCATCACCGTCACGACGAGGGTGCGCCCGCCCCGGCGCGCCGCGGCGACGAGTGTGTTGCCCGCCTTGGAGGTGTAACCGTTCTTGACGCCGACGAGCCCTCGGTAGGGCTCGACTCCGTCGGCTCCGGTCAGCAGCCGGTTGGTGTTCTGGATGTCGTACGACCAGCCCTTGCCCGGGAATCTGGCCGTCACCGTGGCGCAGTACCGCGCGAACTCCGCGTTGCGCAGCCCGGCCCGCCCGAAGACCGCCAGGTCGTACGCGGACGACACCTGGCCCGGCGTGTCGTACCCGTCGGGCGAGACAACCCGCGTGTCGCGGGCGCCGAGCGCGCGGGCCTTGGCCTGCATCTGGGCGGCCGTGGCACGCCAGCCGCCGTTCATCTCGGCCAGGACACGCACGGCGTCGTTGCCCGAGTTGAGGAAGACCCCGCGCCACAGGTCGGAGGCGCGGTAGGTGTGCCCCGGCTCGACGCCGACCAGGCTGCTGCCGTCCCCGACCCCCTTCAACTCCCGCTCCGTGACGGTGTGTTGGACCGCCGCGGGCAGCCCCGGCAGCACGGTCACCGCGAAGAGAGCCTTCAAGGTGCTCGCAGGCGGCAGCTTGAGGTGCGCGTTGTGTGCGGCCAGCACCTCACCGGTGCCCGCGTCGGCCACCAGCCACGACCGGGCGGAGAGGCCGTAGGGCACCTTGGGCGCTCCGCCCCTGAGCCGTACCTGCGTCCCGGACCGGTGCAGCCCTGTCGGCCGCGAGGCGACGGGGCTCGGCTCGACCCTGGTGGGTTTGGCGGAGACGTCGGCCCCTGTACGTGCCACGGCAGGGCTCGGCGCGCAGGTCAGCACGCCGACCACACAGGCAGCGGAGCAGCAAACGGCGACGCGGTAAGAGAATCCGATGGTCATTCCGCAAACGTAGGAACGCCCAGGTCGCATCCTCGGCTATCAGGGCCGAGCCACGGCATCGAGCACCCGGATGCCGCAGCGGCTCATCGAGCATCGGGCACTGCCATGCGGCAGAGGCTCACCGACCGCCGGGCACGGTTGGCTGGACCTGCCGCAGAAACGTGGCGTTGTCCGGTGTCTCCCGCATCCTCTCCAGCAGGGTTTCGAGCCCCGCCTGCGTGTCCCCGCGGGAGTGCAGGGCGCGCCGCAGCCCTCGTACCGCCGCCAACTCGCTTGCGGGAACCAGGAGTTCCTCACGGCGGGTACCGGACGGGGTGATGTCGACGGCCGGAAAGATCCGCCTGGACGCGAGCGTGCGGTCAAGGCGCAGCTCCATGTTGCCGGTGCCCTTGAGCTCCTCGAAGTAGAAGTCGTCGGCACGCGAGCCCGTCTCCACCAGGGCCGTGGCGAGGATCGTGAGCGAGCCGCCCTCCTCGGCGAGGCGCGCGGCGCCGAAGAGCCGCTTGGGTCCGTGGAGCGCGGCGGCGTCGACACCGCCGCTGAGGGTGCGGCCACCGGCGGCGGCAGCGTTGTTGTGCGCCCTGCACAGCCGGGTCAGCGAGTCCAGAAGGATCACGACGTCCTGGCCTGCCTCGACGAGCCGCTTGGCCCGCTCCACGGCCAGCTCAGCGAGCGCGATGTGCTGCTTCGGCCCCCGGTCGAAGGTCGAGGCCAGCACCTCACCGCGTACGGAACGCCGCATGTCGGTGACCTCCTCGGGGCGCTCGTCGAGCAGCACCACCATCAGATGGCACTCGGAATGGTTGCCGGCCACGGCGGCGGCCAGCTGCTGGAGCAGTACCGTCTTGCCGGTCTTCGGCGGGGCGACGATCAGGCCGCGCTGACCCTTGCCGACCGGCGAGACCAGGTCGATGACCCGGGTCGTCAGACCGCCCGCCGGGTGTTCGAGCCGCAGCCGCTCGCGCGGGTGCAGCGGGGTGAGGTCACGGAAATGCGGGCGAGAGCGTAGCTCTTCGGGCCTGCGGCCGTTGACCCGCTCGATCCCGGTGAGGGCGCGCTGCTTGCCGCGTACGCCTTCGACGAGGTCGCCCTTGCGCAGGCCGTACCGGCGGATCAGCGCGGGGGAGACCTGGAGGTCGGTGGACTCGGGCAGGCAGCTTGCGGTGCGCAGATGGCCCTGCCCGTTGGAGGTGATGTCGAGTACGCCGGTGGCCTGCTCCTGCGTGTGCGAAGTGGGCGGGCGTTCGAGTGTGGTGGTCATGTGGGTGGGTCCTTTCGCGGACGAATTCATGAGGTCATGAAGGGGGAGAGGCCGAATGACAGGGCGGCATGGTCACGCCCTGGTACGGCGGAGACATCACCTCTCGTGCGGTGGGCGGAACGCCCATGGCCGTACGTGAAGAAGAGAGGTGGTGCTGAGAAGCTGCTTCGCCGGTCGGGAAGAGACGGGCGGATCAGCTGACTGAGATGAGACCAGCACCGGCGCCCGAGAAGGGGCGTACACAGGTGCTAGAACAACCGTAGCACAGGGGGATTTTGATCAGCGGCGGGCGAGGAGCCCGTACAGGAGCGGGATGCGCGGGGAACTGTCCGGCAGGCGCCACCAGCCGGAGGGGGTACGGCTCATCTCGGGCCAGCGGGGCCACGGCAGTTCGTCGCTCTCCCGCAGCCGCTCGATCCGCAGACCGGCTCCGACCAGGGCGCCCACGACCTCGCCGAGGCCGTGCATCCACTCGTAGCTGTCGGTCGCGCCCTCCACGGGCGGGCCGTCCGTGTACGTGTACCTGCCGCTGCGGTGCACGGCCGTCCCGCGCCCCAAGTAGTCGTGACGCAGCAGGAGTTCGGAACCCTCGCCCTCGGCGGGCTTGGGGCCCAGGGAGTTGAGGAGGGGATGGAACTCGGCGATGTACAACCGGCCTTCCGGACGCAGGAGTTGGGCGACCGTCGCTGCCCAGCGGTCCAGGTCGGGCAGATAGCACAGAGCGCCCTTGCCGGTGTAGACGATGTCGAACCGCCGCCCGCCGAGGGCCTCGACGGCGTCGTACACATTGGCCCGTACGTACTCGACGTCGGCGCCCGCCCGCCCGGCGATGTCGGCCGCGGCCTTGACCGATGCCTCGGAGATGTCGAGGCCCACCGCCCGGGCGCCGCGCCCGGCGAAGGCGATCGTCTCGGTGCCGAGGTGGCACTGGAGGTGGAGCACGTCGCGGTCGGCGAGTTCGCCGAGGTCCTCCCACTCCCAGGCGGCGAACCAGCGCTCCGGGTCGAGGGAGGTGTCGAGGCCGTAGAACCGGCTGGCGAGGTGGACGGGGGTACGGGCGTCCCAGTTGGCCTGGTTGGCGCGCATCATCCGCTCGTGCTCGTCGGTCATGGTCCTATCCAACCGTGGACGGGCGCCGGGCGGGAAGGACTCTCGGATGTGGCTGCCGTCCGGCAAGGCAATCATGGGGAGGTGTCGATCCGGCGCCGGCCCGTTCGTCGGTGAGGTGTCAGAACCTCATGAATACCGGGGAGGAATCATGAAGTACATGCTGCTGGTCTGCGGTGACGACACCGCCGACGCCTCCGGCATGGCACCCGTCGAACCATGGGTCGAGGAGCTGAGCGCCCAGAAGGGCGTGCGGCTGCACGGCCACCGGCTGCGGCTTCCCGCCGAGGCGGTCACCGTACGGGTGCGCGGCGGTGAAGTGCTGCGCACGGACGGGCCGTTCGCGGAGACGAAGGAGTACGTCGCCGGGTACGACATCCTTGAGTGCGACACCATGGAGGAGGCCATCGAGGCGGCCGCGAAGCACCCCGTGGCGACCATCGGGGCCATGGAGGTGCGCGCGTTCTGGGAGGACGAGGACGCCGAAGGAGAGATCCGCCGCCTCGACAACGAGATGACGCGGGCCACGCGCGAGCGGGACATCGATCGGATGGCGGCCTTGTACGCGCCCGACGTCGAGGTCTTCCACCCCATGACCGGCCTGGAGCAGCGCGGGATCGACGCCTTCCGCAAGGCCCAGGAGTGGTGGTTCTCCACCGTGACCGGACCCGTGAGCCGTGATGTGCTCGACCTCCGTGTCCGGGTGGACGAGAGCGTCGCGTTCAGTCACGCGCTCGTCCGGATGCGCGCCACGCTGACCACAGGGGAGCCGCTGGACAGCACGGTACGGGTGACCACCGGCTACCGCGCCGCGGGCGACCGCTGGCTGATCGTCCACCAGCACCTGTCGGTCCCGTTCGACGCAGGCGTAGAGGAGACCCGGTCATGAAGTACGTGATGTTCATCTGCACCCCGGTCGGCGGCCCGGAGCTCAGTCCCGAGGAGCTCGCCGAGCACCCGGACTTCACCTCGTACATCGACGAGGTGCGCTCCAGTGGTGTGGTGAAGGGCGGCGCGCGGCTGCGACCGTCCACCGACGCCACCACCGTGCGCGTCCAGGGCGACGAAGTGCTGCTCAGCGACGGGCCGTTCGTGGAGTCCAAGGAGTACGTCGCGGGCTTCGACATCATCGAGGTCGCCGACCTCGACGAGGCCATCGCGCTCGCCTCCAAGCATCCCGCCGCACTCGGCGGCGGCTCCGTCGAGGTGCGGCCGGTCTGGGAGTGAAGTGAACGATGTCGAGGAGGCGGTGGCCGCCGCCTTCCGTGAGGAATGGGGCCAGGTCGTCGCCACCCTGATCAGGGTGACCGGTGACTGGGACCTCGCCGAGGAATGCGCGCAGGACGCCTTCGCGCAGGCCCTGGACCGGTGGCGGCGCGACGGAGTCCCGCGCCGCCCCGGCGCCTGGCTGACCACGACCGCCCGCAACCGCGCCCTGGACGTGCTGCGCCGGGAGGCGGTCGGAGCGGCGAAACTGCGGGAGGTGGCGGTGCTGGCGCGGGACGACGGGCCGTACGACCCGGACGACGAGGACGACAGCGGGGTGACGGACGACCGGCTGCGGCTGATCTTCACCTGCTGCCATCCCGCACTGCCCATCGAGGCCCGGGTCGCCCTGACCCTGCGTACCCTCGCGGGGTTGACCACCCCCGAGATCGCCCGGGCCTTCCTCGTACCCGAGGCGACCATGGCGCAACGCCTGGTGCGGGCCAAGCGGAAGATCCGTAACGCCGGAATTCCGTACCGCGTGCCGCCCGCCCACCTGCTGCCCGAGCGCACGACGGGTGTACTCGGCGTCGTGTACCTGCTGTTCAACGAGGGGTACGCCGCCACGTCCGGCGCCGATCTGGTGCGTACGAACCTGTGCGCGGAGGCCATCCGCCTCGCCCGCGTACTGGCCCGGCTCATGCCCGACGAGCCCGAGGCACTCGGCCTGCTCGCGCTGCTGCTCCTGCACGACGCCCGGCGCGGCACACGCGTGGACGCGGCGGGCGAACTGGTGACGCTGGAGGACCAGGACCGTACGGCATGGGACCGCGCCGCGATCGACGAGGGCGCCGCCCTGCTGGAGACCGCCCTGCGCCGCGGCCGGCCAGGGCCGTACCAGATCCAGGCCGCCATCGCCGCCTGCCACACCACCGCCGCCACGGCAGAGGAGACCGACTGGGCCGATATCGCCGCGCTGTACGGGGAGTTGAGGCGCTTCGTGCCCTCCGCGGTGGTGGAACTGAACCGTGCGGTGGCGGTCGGCATGGCCGAGGGACCGGAGACGGGGCTGGCCCTGCTGGCCGAACTGGAGAAGGCGGGCGACTTGGCCGGGTACCACCTGCTGCCCGCCACCCGTGCGGATCTCCTGCGGCGCATGGGGCGGACGGCGGAGGCGGCCGAGGCGTACGCGCGTGCGCTGGAACTGGTGGAGAACGACGCCGAGCGGCGATTTCTCGAGAAACGGCTCGCGGAGAGTCGATCGGCGTAGGGGGTGTTCGTCGGTGGGGTGAAAGCACCCACACGACACTGGAGGATCCCATGACCGCCACCGTTCCCACCCGCCGTACCAAGAAGATTCGCTCGCTCCTCCACCTGCGCCGTCGCCCCCTGCCGCCCGGTGCACCGGGCGGCAAAGGGCCGGTCGAGCCCGACATCTGGCTCGCGGGCCTCCGCCTGGGGAGCTGAGGGCTTCAGCCAAGCGCGCTGTGGTTCACAAAGGGGCGACAGGCCCTTTGTGAACCACAGCGCGCTCGTGCCTGGCTAAGCTGACCTCGATGTTCACCCCGCAGGGCCCCACGTTCCGCGAGCTCGCCGTTCAGGCGCTGTCGTCCGTCGAGCACGGCTACGACCTGCTCGCGCCGAAGTTCGACCACACCCCGTTCCGTACGCCGGACCCGGTCCTGCGCTCCGTCGCGCGGGCGCTGGAGCGGATAGGACCGTTCGACAGCGGGCTCGATCTGTGCTGCGGCACCGGCGCGGGCATCGACGTGCTGCGCACGGTGTGCCGGGAGCGGATCACCGGCGTCGACATCAGCGCGGGCATGCTCGCCGTGGCCCGCGAACGGACGCGTCCCGCCAGGCCTCCGGTCGCCTGGGTACGCGGCGACGCCCGCGCCCTGCCATTCGGCCCGGCCTTCGACCTGGTGGTGAGCTTCGGGGCATTCGGCCATTTCCTGCCGCGCGAACTGCCGGGCCTGTTCTCCCAGGTGCACTCGGTGCTCCGGCCCGGCGGACGGTTCGCCTTCCCCGTCGTGGCCCCGGCCCGCCCGAGCTCTCCCGGCTACTGGGCCCTGCTCGCCTTCGACACGGCGATGCGCGTACGCAACGCGGTGTGGCGCCCCCCGTTCGTCATGTACTACCGCGCCTTCCGCCTCAGCGACGTACGCCGCGAACTGATCCGCGCCGGCTTCGTCGTGGACCTGCACACACTCCCCGAGTTCGGCAGCAGGGACGACGGCAGCCCGCGCTGCCGGATGGTGGTGGCGACGCGTCAGGGGTAGCCGACGCCTTGAGGACCGATGCTTCACATCGAGGGCGACTGAGGTGACAGAGCTTTCGCAGCGCAGGCACAGCGGCCGGACGTCCACCGCGACAGCGCTCGTGGGCGCCGTCACGCTGCTGGTGCTCACAAACCTGGTCAACAACCGGTGGGCGCCGTCCTGGATCGTGCTCACCTCCGCGATCGCCTCCGCCGCGCTGATCGCGATCACGTTCCGGGCCGGTGGCGGCTGGGCCGACCTCGGACTCTCCCGGGACACGCTGGGCCGCGGACTGCGCTGGGCGCTCGCCCTGGTCGGGATCGTCGCGGCGGTGTACCTGTGTGCGGCGGCGCTGCCCGTCACCCGCGGGCTGTTCGAGGACGAGAGGGCAAGCGGACTGAGCGGCGCGGAGGTCGTCGCCCGGGTGCTGATCAAGGTGCCGATCGGCACGGTGCTGCTGGAAGAGGTCGCCTTCCGCGGGACGCTCTACGGACTCGTGCTGCGCGCCCGCGGCGCCGTCGCGGCCACCGTGTTCTCCTCCGTGCTGTTCGGTCTCTGGCACATCCTCCCGTCGCTCCATCTCACCGACTCCAACCAGGCCGTGGGCTCGCTCTTCGGGCATACGGCCCTCGGCACCGTCCTGGCCACCCTCGGCGCCGTACTCCTCACCGCCGCGGCAGGCTGCCTCTTCTGCTACCTGCGACACCGCACCGGCAGCCTGCTCGCCCCCATGGGACTCCACTGGGCGACCAACGCACTCGGCTACGTGTTCAGCTCCGCGCTGG